>CAIOKY010000146.1 GCA_903858965.1 uncultured Nitrosomonadales bacterium
CAGTACAATATATAAGTAAAGATACTCATTACACGAAGCCGCACCACGTACATCCAGCAATCATGAAAGACGTTGAATTTTCATATCAGAAGGAATGGCGTGCAATTTGGATTCCACGCAAAGAGGCAAAAGAGCCATTATTTATTGACGTCCCGAAGGCGATACAACACTGTAGAATCATTGTGCCTTAGCAAACAAATGAAGTAGGCGTCGGCTACCTGATCCACTTTAGGGAAATACAAAGGGCGGCATGGTGTCGATACCGGTACTTAGCGAAGAGCGGCATTGGGGTAGTACAGAATTAAGCATTGTTGCGACACACCATCTGGAGAAGAAACGATGCGCGTAGGTTTTTTTGTCACTTGCCTGGTTGACGCCATGCGCCCGCGCATAGCCTTTGCCGCGATCAAGTTGCTGGAAGCGGCCTGCTGCGAGGTCGACGTGCCCGGGCAGCAAACCTGTTGCGGCCAACCCGGTTACAACTCGGGCGACCGCAAATCCGCCGAGGCGATGGCGCGAAAATTCCTCGCCGAATTCGAGGCGTTCGACTATGTGGTGGTGCCTTCCGGCTCCTGCGCCGGAATGATACGCGTGCATTATCCCGATCTTTTCAAGGACGATCCTGTGCTGCTGGCAAGGATCACCGCTCTGGGTCAACGCACTTATGAACTGACCGATTTCCTGGTCAATATTGCCACGCTGGAAAAAATCCCCGGCACCTTCAAGGGCACGCTGACCTATCACGATTCCTGCTCGGGCCTGCGCGAGCTCGATGTCTACAAACAGCCGCGAGCATTGCTGGCGAAGATGCCCGGAGTCACAATCAACGAGATGGTGGAATCGACCACCTGCTGCGGTTTCGGCGGCACGTTCTCGGTGAAGTATGGCGAGCTGTCGACGCGCATGGCCGACAACAAATGTCGGCACATCACCGACACCCATGCCGGTGCCATCGTCGGTGGAGATCTCGGCTGCTTGCTGAATATCGAGGGCCGCTTGCGCCGCAATGGCGATCACACCACCCGCGTGTTGCATGTGGCAGAAGTGTTGTCCGGTATCGACACGGATGAGATGAAGTAATGCAGAACACTTCCCTCCAATTCAAAAAGCAGGTCACCATCAAGCTGGCCGACGTCCGGTTGCAGGATGCGCTGGGGCGCTTGCAGTCACGCTTTGTCGAAGGCCGTTCTGCAGTCATCAGCGAGATCGCCGATCTGGAAGAAACTCGCACCGCAGCAGCTGCAATCCGCGACCACGTGCTGAACGATCTGGAACACTGGCTGCTTCATTTCGAGCAACAGGCTACTGCGCGCGGCGCGATCGTACACTGGGCAGAAACCGGTGAGGACGTGAACCGCATCGTCGCCGAGATCGCCGCCCAGCATGGCGTTAAAACAGCGGCCAAATCCAAGTTCATGGTCAGCGAAGAATGCGGGCTGAACGATGCGCTCGAACTGGCTGGCGTCAAGGTGATGGAAACCGACCTCGGCGAATATATTTTGCAGCTCGCCCACGAAGCGCCGTCGCACATCGTCGCGCCGGTGGTGCACAAGAACAAAGAAGAGATATCCGACCTGTTCGCGGAGAAACACCAACTGCCGCGCAAGACGGGGATCGCCGAGCTGTGCCGCGAAGCGCGTGAAGTTTTACGTCCGGCTTTTCTCAACGCAGACATGGGCATCTCGGGAGCCAATTTTTTAGTGGCGGAAACCGGCTCGGTGCTGATCGTCACCAATGAAGGTAACGGGCGGCTGGTGACAACGCTTCCGCGCGTGCACGTCGCGATCACCGGCATCGAAAAAGTGGTGCCTACGCTGGAAGATGTGACGACTCTGCTGCGCCTGCTGCCGCGTTCCGCCACCGGGCAGTCGATCACCAACTATGTATCGGTGTTGACTGGGAATAAAAATGCAGATGACCACGACGGCCCGGAACACTTCCATATCATCCTGCTCGACAACGGCCGCAGCAATATCATCGGCGGAGACATGCAGGAGATGTTGCGCTGCATACGCTGCGGCGCGTGCATGAACCATTGCCCGGTGTACCAGAATATCGGCGGCCATGCTTATGGCTGGGTCTATCCCGGCCCGATGGGTTCGATACTGACACCGTTGCTGGGCGGCATCGAAAATTCACCCGACCTGCCCAATGCCTCGACGCTGTGTGGTTCCTGCTCGGTGGTATGTCCGGTGAAAATACCGTTACCGGATCTGCTGCGCAAGCTGCGTGAGAAACAGATGGAACGCGGCATGAAATCGCGCCAGGAAATTTTTGCACTCAAAGTCTGGGCGTGGCTGGCGTTACATCCGCGCATGTATGCGCTCGCAACAAAACTCGGCGTGCGCATGATGCGTCTGATGGGCGACAAACATAATCTGATCCATAATTTGCCCGGCGCCAGCGGCTGGACAGATGGCCGCGATTTCCCGGCACCAACGGGGAAAACTTTTCGCGAGTTATACAAGCGTGGAGCACACAAATGAGCGCTCGCGAAAAAATACTCGGCCGGATACGCGCAGGCCAATCCCGTGCGCGGCCGGGGATAAAAACGGAAACGATCCCAAGCTACCTTGAACAACACCCGCGCGGACCGTTGCCACTGCCTGCGGATAATCTGATTGCATGTTTCAAGGAGCGTGCTATCAAGCTATCCAGCGATGTGCTGGAAACCAACGACAAGATGGAAGTACCTGCATTGCTGGCGCGCTACCTGAACGAAAGGAAATTGCCTGTCAGCGGCGTATGCTGGCCATCGCTGGGCAACTTGCCGTGGAGTGCGGCGGGTTTGGATTTGCAGTCGCGCCCGGCCAAGGATAGTGACCTGATCGGAGTGACCGGTGTATTTTGCGCAATCGCGGAAACGGGCACGTTGATGTTGCTTTCTGGACCAGATACACCGGCCACCACCAGCCTGTTACCGGAAACCCATGTGGCGGTAATCGATCCGCGCCGTATCGTCGCGACGATGGAAGATGCGTGGGAACTGATGCGCAAGGAATGCAAACAGCCACCGCGCGCGGTCAATTTCATCTCAGGGCCTTCGCGCACTGCCGATATCGAGCAGACCGTCACGCTGGGTGCGCATGGTCCTTACCGGGTACTGCTGATTCTTGCGCCGCTTTAAATGCCTGGTCGGGGTGAGAGGATTCGAACCTCCGACTCC
>CAIOKY010000147.1 GCA_903858965.1 uncultured Nitrosomonadales bacterium
AATGGCAAGGAAACGACCCGAATTGCTCCAAAATATGCGCCAAATCTTAGATGGGCGAAAAAATCTCGCTGCTCCACATTTCAAGTGTGCAGAAAATCAATTATTAGAGGTGCCCTTATTTGTAGAGAATTATACGAAAAACATGGCTGCGACTAGTTTGGAGCATGCCCAAGAATTATCTGCGCTACAGACCATATCCCTTGCCGGATACCGGCAACCCATACTATGGGAGGGAAATTTCAATGTCAAGCCATGCAGTATTTTCTTTCGGAGATACCAAAATTTCTTGCAGAATTGAACTTGCCCAGATGGTTACGCTGCTCTATCAGGGTGTTGGCGACGTTGGGCCGAGATTATTTTTGTCTCAGGCCAATACTTTAAGCAGTAGCTTGGTTGCCAGTGCAATCAACAGCACGGCGAACAGTTTGCGCAGCAAGCCGACTTTCATTTGATGTGTGGCCTTTGCGCCAAGCGGTGCGGTGATGATACTGGTGAGCGAAATCCAGAATAACGCGGGCAGATAGACAAAACCCAGACTGTAGCTGGGCAAAGTATGAATGTTCATGCCGGTGACCACATAACCTATCGTGCCGCCAACAGCGACCGGAAATCCGATTGCGGCGGAAGTACCTATAGCCTTGCGTAGCGCCACGTTGCACCAGACGAGGAATGGTACGACGATCGAGCCTCCGCCTATGGAGACCAGGCTGCTCAAGCAGCCGGTGAGGATACCGGTCAGTGTCATGCCTGTTGCGCCCGGTAATTGGCGGGCAGCGTGGGGACGCATGTCGAGCAGAATCTGTGTCGCTACGGAATATACGAACAATGCAAAGAAGATGGCCAAACCCCGTGTCGGGATGGATGCGGCAACCAGTGCGCCGATTGCGGTGCCGATCAGAATGCCGGGGGTGATGTTGCGTACCACGCGCCAGTTCACCGCGCCGTGACGATGATGTTCGCGCAGGCTTGCCAGTGAAGTGAACAGGATCGCCGCCATCGAGGTGCCGAGGGCGATGAGCATCAAATGTTCAGCGGGGAAGTGCTGCGAGTCGAACAAAAACAGCAGCACAGGCACCAATACCAACCCGCCGCCGACACCGAACATTCCGGCCAGAAAGCCGGCAATTGCACCGAGCATCAAATAGGCCGCATACCACTCCATCAGTCATGCGCCAACTTGGTCGTGATGAATTTCCACTCGGCGGGATCGAGCGGCGTGATGGAGAGGCGATTGCCGCGCTGCAAGGTGCGCATGTGTTCCAGTTCCGGGTGTTGGCGCAACTCGTCGATGGAGATGAGCGCGATCTTCTTCACCAGTTGCACGTCCACATTGAACCACTGGGGAGTTTCCTGCGTGGCCTTGGGATCGAAGTATTTGCTGTTGCGCTTGAATTGCGTGGCGTCCGGATAAGCGGTGCTGCTGACTTTCGCGATGCCGGCGATGCCGGGTTCTGCGCAGTTGGAATGATAGAACAGCACGCCGTCGCCGATCTTCATCTGGTCGCGCATGAAATTGCGCGCCTGATAGTTGCGCACGCCATACCAAGCCACGGTCTGCTTGGGCAGGGCGGCGAGGTCATCGATGCTGCAATCGGAAGGTTCGGATTTCATCAGCCAGTAGCGCATGGTTCACGTCCCACAATAAAAAGTGCGACCCGAAGTCATCAAGGTCGCACTGGAATAAAGCCCCCCGCCTGTGCCGGTGACTCAATACCTTGAACCTGAGTTCAAGAGGGCTGGTTACCAGTTACATCAGGTACATCCGACACCAAGATAAATCCAGGGGGACGCGCACAACAGTAACATTAAGGGTTGCAGCCTAAGCCTTAGCTTATGGGTTCAAAGAATTATGAGTCTGTCGAACACCGCAGGGGACAAACCTGAAACACATTTTATTATAACCAATGACTTTCCCAGCGTATTTTGCTGGGTTATAACCAGCCACTTTGCCATCGTTCTTTGATGGCTTAGTGGATTGGCTAGTTGTTTCACCAGTCAGATGGCTAGTAGTTCTATCAGAACAGCGTGTCTTGTTCGGCTAACGCCTGATCAATCGCTGCCTGCATGGAACCCATTCTACGCTTAAAGTCCGAGAGGTCAATGCCGCGCCCGACTTTCATGCCGAGCAACTCGTGGGTGATGTTAAGAGCCGCCATCAACGCGATCCGCTCGACGCTGGCGATCTTGCCGGCATCGCGAATCTCGCGCATTCTTTTGTCCAGATATGCGACTGCATCCAGCAGTTCGCCGCGTTCCTCTTCCGGGCAAGCGATACGCAATTCCCGGTCGAGAATCTTGATTTCCAATGTTTTTGTGGCGTTGGCCATGGCTATTCTTCGGGCAGGGTAGTGAGTAATTTTTCCAGGCGCGCCTTTGCGATTTCCATTTTGTCGTTGCATTGCCGATTGCTGCTGAGAGCGTGCGCTAACTCTTGGCGCAGTTGATGATTTTCTGCACGCAACTTGCCGCTCACTTGTATCAACTGTGCAAGTTTACCTTCCAGCGTGTTCAATTCGTTTTCCATAGCTCGACTATAGTTTGAAAAGTGCTGATAAGTCAAACGGTAAGGATGGCTTATGCAAGCGTTTTGTAGGTTCCCTGTAATTGCCGTGGATTATTGGTTTTGTGAGGCACGAGGTGTCTGTGGTAAAGTGCGCGCCGCTTTGAGGTGCTCGTCTGCTTGCAGTCGAGTTAAACGGGAAGCAGGTGCCGGAACGTCAGTTCCCTATGCCTGAGCTGCCCCCGCAACGGTAAGCAAGTGTGGATTTGCCAGTGTGCCACTGTGAGTGATCCCCCAAGGGATTCTTATGGGAAGGCGGTGAATCAAGACTTGTGAGCCCGGATACCGGCCCTGAAGTTACGTGGGAGATGCTGCGGGTGGCGCATCGGGACAATATCGCATAATATTGTTGTTGGTGTTCTGGTTTTTCTGCCCGTCGTATTTCCTGATTACTAATCTTCCAACGGGGACGCTTGGAATTTTCTCAGGAAACGACAATGAAACAAAATTTGATCTTGGGCGCACTGTTCGGTGTGCTCTCACTTCCTTTCGCCTCACATGCCGAACCACCGATGGAATTGTCTATCGTAACGCCGACACGTATGGCGCAGTCGTTGGACAAAACCATCGCCGATACGACCGTGCTGGATGAACAGGATATCCGCGATTCAGGTGCGCCGGATGTGCCGACCCTGCTGCAAACTTTGGCTGGTGTCGAAGTGGTTCAGAGCGGTGGGCTGGGCAAGGTGAGCAGTACTTTTATGCGGGGCACCAATTCAGACCATGTGTTGGTATTGCTGGACGGCGTGCGCATTAATTCCGCCACTGCCGGAACGACTGCGCTCGAGCACATCATGCTGGACAGCATCGAACGTATCGAAGTCGTACGCGGCAACGTCAGCAGCCTGTATGGTTCCGAAGCCATCGGCGGTGTGATCCAGATATTCACCAAGCGGGGACGTGGTACGCCCGCCTTCAATGCCAGCGCCGGTTTGGGTAGCCATGGTACGCAACGTCTGGCGGCGGGATTCTCGGGCAGCGTGGATGCGAACTCGTTCAGCATGAATGTCGGCAAGGTGAAAACCGATGGTGTGTCGGCGATCAATACGGGTATTGTGCCAACGGTCAATCCCGACAAAGACGGTTATGACAACACGACTTACAACGCACAGGTTCAGCACTCCATTGGCGCCGATTACCACTTGTCTGCGGCATTGTTCAGGACGCACGGGAATAGCCAGTATGATAATGCCTATGGTTCAGCGACAGACCGTAATAATACACTGGCTACGATTGAAAAATTATCTCTGGCTGGGGATGGTCAATTTACTGCGATGTGGCACAGCAAATTGAGTTTGGTACGCGGCTCGGACGATAGTCAGGATTATCTGAATGATGTGGAGAGTAGCCGATTCAAAACAATCAACAACCAGCAAGTATGGCAAAATGAATTGCAAATTGCCGACGCGCAGCGCATCAATCTGGCAGTGGAACATCTGGTGCAATCGATCGATTCGGACACACTGTTTACCCAAACGCAACGCAACGTGATCAGTTGGTTGGGTGGATATGTGGGCGAATACGACGCGCAACAGGTGCAATTCAATCTGCGTCAGGATCGCTACTCTGATTTTGGCGTGGCGAACACTGGCTTGCTTGGCTATGGCTGGTCGTTTGCGGATAATTGGCGTACTACCGCTAGTGTCAGCAATGCTTTCAAGGCGCCCACCTTCAATGATATGTATTACCCATTTCAGAACTACGGCGGTGGGTTCACTTATGTGGGAAATCCAGACCTGAAGCCGGAACGCTCTCAAAATAAAGAAATCGGGCTGCACTATACGACAATCGGTCAACGCGTCGATGCAGTATATTTTGATAATCGCATCAGCGATCTGATCGCCTGCAACACCGCCTGCAGTACAGTTGTCAATATCAATCAGGCGCGCATCAACGGCCAGGAATTGAGTTATGTCGGCGAGTTTGGCGATATTCATTTAATGGCCGATGCGACATGGCAAAACCCGCGTGATACTGCAACTGGCCAAACGCTGCAAAAGCGCGCAAAGCAATTTGGTAATTTTTCCGCGTCACACAGTTTCGGTGCCTGGAATGCCGGAGCCGAATTGAAATATAGCGGGCCTCGCCAGGATGTCGATTTCAATGGCAATGCGGTCACATTGCCCGGTTACCAACTGCTCAATCTGACTGCGCGCTATAAAATTGACAAGAACTTGAATTTGTCGGCACGCGTGGACAACCTGTTCAATCGCGATTATTCCGAAGTGTATGGCTACAACACTTTGGGCCGCACGCTGTTTGTCGGGCTGAATTATCAGCAATAGTAGCAACAATAAATAACAGCAAAGACGGCTGGCCCGTCTTTGCTTTTGCGCTACCTTCGTGTATCGTTGTGTCCATTAACCAAGCTTGATTCGGGAGATCCCAAATGAATAATATTATGAACAACATTCAAACCAAGACTTTTGCAATTTTCGCGGCGTTGGCTGCGCTGATGGCGGCTACCCGCTTCAATCATTTCGGTTCGGCGGTTTCCCTGCCCGATGCTTCGTACGCGGTGTTTTTTCTGGGCGGTTTATATCTGGCCAGATTTACCCGTATATCTACGGCAGCTTTCATTACATTGTTCCTGGAAGCGGGCTGGATCGATTACTACGCGACATCCGTTCAAGGCATCAGCGACTGGTGCATGAGCCCGGCCTATTGGTTCTTGATCCCTACTTATGCCAGTTTGTGGCTGGCTGGCCGCTGGTTCGCGTTGCGGCATACTATGGCAGGCAAAAATTTTACCGTGTTGGCCATGGCCGCATGGGCAGCCAGCAGCTTCGCATTCGCATTTTCCAATGCGACCTTCTATCTGTTCTCCGAGCGTTTTGCGCAGATGAGCGCGGCTGAATATGCATCGCGCGTTGCGCAATATTATGTTTCGTATATTTCAGTGGCGCTGCTTTATATCGCCTGTACAGTCGCGATACACATGGCAATCGATATCATCGGCAAGCAAAGGACGCATTCACATTGATTGAAATGTTGTGCGTTCTCGCCTGATGGTGTTGAAGTCTTCGTTGTCGTTATTTTCTCAGGATATTATTCTTTAGGGTTGGTATCTTCCTGCTTGCCGGAAAAAATTATCATCCCGAACAGAACCAGGGCCGGCGCCAGAACGACAATAGTAATAAGCAGGTTTCTCATAATCATTAAGGCGACCCCCGATAGATTTGAATTTATGTTGCGATGTCCATGACTGTATTGTCAGCGTGTTGGCGGATAGTATAACCGTTAGCTATTCCGGAAACTAAAACCCACGACCAGCACAGAACCAAAACCACAACCGGCAGAAGGTTGACGCAGCGATAGCAAAAGTCTAAATTGCACTACCCAACACAACCACCCTTTAGGAGATGAACATGGCTGTACTCGTCGGCAAAGCCGCCCCGGATTTCAACGCTGTTGCCGTGATGGGCAATAACGATTTCAACGAAACTTTTAACCTGAAGAAGCATATCTCCGGTAAATATGCCGTGATTTTTTTCTATCCGCTTGATTTCACTTTCGTCTGTCCTTCAGAGTTGATCGCGTTCGACCACAGGCTGGACGAATTCAAGAAGCGCAATGTGGAAGTGATCGGCGTTTCGATCGATTCGCAATTCTCGCATTTCGCCTGGAAGAATACGCCGATCAACAACGGCGGCATCGGCCAGGTGCGTTATCCGCTGGTGGCCGATATCAAGCATGAGATCTGCAAGGCTTACGATGTGGAAGCTGAAGGTGGCGTGGCTTACCGCGGCTCGTTCCTGATCGACCGCGCCGGTGTGGTGCGCCACCAGGTGGTGAACGATCTGCCGCTCGGCCGCAACATCGACGAGATGCTGCGCATGGTGGACGCACTGCAATTCACCGAAGAACACGGCGAAGTCTGCCCGGCAGGGTGGAGCAAGGGCAAGGCGGGCATGGACGCGTCGACTGCGGGCGTGGCGAAATATCTGGCTACGCACGCCAAAGAACTGTAATCCGGTTTTTGTCTGTAAAACTGAGCCACCTTTCGAGGTGGCTTTTTTTTACACCCACTTAACGTCACTTTACTCTCACCTATAAATTTTAATTCTCATAATAAGAGAATTAATCCCACGTTACTTTTAGCCTTCCCATCGGGTGCTTGCTCCAGTGTTGTCGCCGACCGAAAACTGACCCATCTATAGGCGTTATGCCGACTTAAAACTGACCCAGGTGTTCTACTTGATCTGCCCAATTTTTGGGCAGGAGATTAAAGGTGATCACTATGGAAATGTTAG
>CAIOKY010000148.1 GCA_903858965.1 uncultured Nitrosomonadales bacterium
GGGCATCTGCTATGGCGAGATGACCATGTCCGTCCAGCTGGGCGGCAAGGTCGAAGGCGGCCACAACCAGGAATTCGGCCGCGCCGACATCCAGGTGAAAACCCAGTCGCCGCTGCTGGAAGGCCTGGCCGAGAATGGCAGCGAACCGGTGTGGATGAGCCATGGCGACAAGATCACCGCCATTCCGCCGGGCTTCAGCGCAATCGCCACGTCGGAATCTTCACCCTATGCCGTGATCGCCGACGAGAAGCGCCGCTTCTATGGCGTGCCGTTCCACCCCGAGGTGGTGCACACACCGCGCGGCGCGACCTTGCTGTCCAATTTCGTGCGCACCATCGCCGGCATCGAGCCGGAATGGAACATGCACGCCTTCCGCGCCGCGATGGTGGAGAAGATCCGCAAGCAGGTCGGCACCGGCAAGGTGATCTGCGGCCTGTCGGGCGGGGTAGATTCGTCCGTCGCCGCCGTGCTGATCCATGAAGCGATCGGCGAGCAGCTGACCTGCATTTTTGTCGACACCGGCATGATGCGCTCCGGCGAATCCGAGGAAGTGGTCTCGCTGTTTCGCAATCACTACAATATTCCGCTGATCCATGCCGATGCCCGCGAGATGTTCCTGGGGCGGCTGAAAGGCATCAGCGATCCCGAACAGAAGCGCAAGATCATCGGGGCTGCCTTCATCGACGTGTTCGACAAGGAAAGCCACAAGGTCGGGGGCGCCGAATTCCTCGCCCAGGGCACGCTCTATCCCGACGTGATCGAAAGTGTCTCGGCCACCGGCGGGCCGTCCGTCACCATCAAGAGCCATCACAATGTCGGCGGCCTGCCGGACTTCATGAAGCTGAAGCTGGTGGAGCCGCTGCGCGACCTGTTCAAGGACGAAGTGCGGGCGCTGGGCCGCGAGCTGGGCCTGCCGCCCGCCTTTGTCGGCCGCCATCCGTTCCCCGGCCCGGGCCTGGCCATCCGCTTGCCCGGCGAGATCACCGAAGAGAAATTGGAAATCCTGCGCAAGGCGGACGTCATCTACCTGGACGAGATTCGCAAGGCTGGCCTGTACGACAAGATCTGGCAGGCCTTTGCCGTGCTGCTGCCCGTGAAAACCGTGGGCGTGATGGGCGATGCGCGCACTTACGATCATGTCTGCGCCCTGCGCGCCGTCACCAGCAGCGACGGCATGACAGCCGATTACTATCCCTTCGAGCACAGCTTCCTGGCCCGCACCGCCACCCGCATCGTCAACGAAGTGCGCGGCATCAACCGGGTGGTCTACGACATCACGTCCAAGCCGCCCGGGACGATTGAGTGGGAGTAGAATACACGAACTAAATCGTTTTCAAACAACGGCTTAGTTTTTACGCATCTACTACGCACGGGCAGCTTTTCTCAATGTTTTCATGGCGCGGATTTTTCAATCTGCACGGAAAACTGCACATTTTGGATTCTACTCAAAATCGTAGGTGTGGTCGCACTCAAGCGATCTATCGGAAAACATGCTTTTTCATGTTTGCCCATACGATGTCTTATGACGCCTCAACTGAAATCTGAGCCGTCATTTAGGCGCCTTACACAATTTGCCATACCCACAGGAGGTAATGGCAAAAACGATCTTTGACAGGATCTTAAATGTGCCATTTCCCAGTCATGGAGATGGAAAGTGCCAGAAACAATTGAGATCATGGACGGCGTATCAATCTTTGAGCGCAACGGCATCTGGCAATTCCAGATGTGGTTGGCCACTGAGAAGAGGATGGTGCGCGAAACACTCAAAACCAAATACCAGCGCGATGCTGTCAGGTTAGCTCAAAAAAAGTGGGCAGAAATAATCAACGCGAAGGATAGTGGCAGAAACTACTTCTCAA
Organism: uncultured Nitrosomonadales bacterium; assembly: GCA_903858965.1. Classification (GTDB taxonomy): domain Bacteria; phylum Pseudomonadota; class Gammaproteobacteria; order Burkholderiales; family Gallionellaceae; genus Gallionella. The sequence goes on from CAIOKY010000148.1 coordinate 1,860, forward strand.
TGACGGCACTGCAGGGCGTGCAATCCTACATGGATTACAAATCTCGTGAAATTGGCACTGCGATCAAGGAGGGTAGGTTTCAAACAATGCAGACCCATCTTGATCACTTCGTTCGCTATGTCGGTGGTGAGACAAAACTAAAGGACATGCATCTGGATAGTTGTGCGGGCTACTTCCTGTATCGCTGCCAAGATAAGCAAAAGTCTCAAATCACATTGGCAAACGAGAAATCCACCATCAATGCCATGATGGGCCATCTCTATAAGCGTGGTGAAGTCAGGCTCGCTGAATTTGAGTTCCCAAAACTCAACAAGTACGAACTTGATCTGGAAGCCGTTCGCCGCCAGACACTGACCATGGAAGAATATAACCGCCTGATCAGGGTCTTGAGGGAGTATGTCAGTTCTGTTGATAGTGTTGCCAACGAGCGTGAGCATTACACACGACAGTTGATGCGCTATTATGTGTTGATCTCGGCAAATTCAGGACTGCGTACAGGCGAACTTCAAAAATTGCGTTGGGCAAATGTCTCGTTGTCTCTTGAGAAGCCTGACCACGCCAAGGAGGGTATGCTTTATGCAAACATCGTGGTTCTTGATCACACATCAAAGACAAAGCGCACGAGGCGACTAAAGTGCCGCGGTGGCAAACACTTCAAACACTGGAAAGAGTATTCTGGCTACGGCGCGAATAATGATCTGGTGTTCAGTCTTGACGGAGTATCACGGATATCAAATCGCCTGATACTCTATCACTGGCATCGTCTTATGGACCTTGCAAAAGTTGAGGACTATCAACTGCGTAAGATCGTGCCCTACAGCCTTCGCCATTTTATGATTACGCAGAGGCTGTTGTCTGGCTTGAGTTATGAGCAGGTCTCTAAAATGTGCGGCACAGGTCGCGATCAAGTTGAGCGCGTCTATAGCCATGTCACCGAGGAGAGCCTCAAGACGGCCGCCTATGCCGACTACAAGCGAAACACTGATGGGTCGGTGACGCCTATCTGAGAACCTGTAGAAA
>CAIOKY010000149.1 GCA_903858965.1 uncultured Nitrosomonadales bacterium
CCTGCCCAAGCTTGCCGCGCTGCGCGCCGGCTTGCGCCAGCAGGTGTTGGCCTCTCCCCTGTTCGATGCACCGCGCTTTGCGCGAAACTTCGAGGATGCCCTGTGGGGAATGTGGCAACACTTTCAAGATCAACAAGAGACTTCCGCACAGAATATAGTTTTGCGGGAGCAAGGCTGTTTAAAGACGCAAGGAAACGCTACTGGAGAATCCAAAAATCAAATTCCATAGTAACGCAACAGAAGATATTGAGCTGTTGCAAATACCACAGTCTTACATCTTCACCTTTTACTGAGTCACAATATCTCAATTTGAAGAACGTTAGGGGCAGCGTCAGGCAGGCATTTTTCCAATCATCTTGTATCGATTTGTTTCCGCATGATTATCGAAAGAACGGTTCGCTGTGTTGGGAATTTCTAGATTGTCCCAAAATTGAATATATTTACCCCATAACTTGCTGACAGGTCCGTATTAAGGTGATTTATTTCAGTGGCTGATTCAGGATGTAGCCATAATTTCAGTATTACCATGCATAAGTACCATGCTGGTATTCTTTGTGACAACTTAGTGTCAGAATTGCCGAAAAATCTTCCGGTGCCTAAAATTTTGGAAAGCAAGCATGAAACCATTACGAACAGCTCAGGACCTTGCCATCAACGGTGCGCTGCCAGCCTTTGAGCAGCCATTACATGTTGGCCGTCCCAACATGGGTAGCCGTGAAGCATTCATTAAACATGTGAGCGACATTTTCGAACGTCGCTGGCTGAGCAACAACGGTCCGATGGTGCAAGAACTCGAACAACGCGTAGCGGATCTCCACGGCGTCAAACATTGCGTAGCAATGTGTAACGGCACCGTAGCACTGGAGATCGCAATCCGCGCGCTGGGCCTGGAAGGTGAAGTCATCGTGCCGTCCTATACCTTTATCGCCACAGCTCATGCCTTGCACTGGCAAGCCATTACCCCTGTATTTGCCGATATTGATCCACATACCCATAATCTTGATCCTGCTGCAGTACGGCGCATGATTACGCCGCGTACCACCGGTATCATCGGCGTCCATCTGTGGGGGCGCGGTGCACCAGTGGATGAATTACAAATGATCGCCGACGAGCATGGCCTGAAACTGATGTTCGATGCGGCACACGCTTTTGGCTGTTCCTACAAAGGCAAGATGATAGGCAACTTCGGCTCCTGCGAAGTGCTGAGTTTCCATGCCACGAAATTCTTTAATACCTTCGAAGGCGGTGCGGTCGTGACTAACGATGACGCGCTGGCTGAAGCGATGCGCCTGATGCGCAACTTCGGCTTTTCCGGTTTTGATAGAGTCATTCATCCAGGTACCAATGGTAAAATGATCGAGGTCGCCGCAGCCATGGGGCTGGTTAACTTGAAAGACATCGAAAGCGTCATCGCAGTAAATCGCCATAACCATGAAGCCTACCACAAAGGATTATCAGGGATACCTGGCATCAGCTTGCTGACCTATGACGATGCCGAGCACAACAATTACCAATATGTCGTGATGGAGGTCGGTGACAAATGCCCGGTTTCCAGAGACTGGATTATTGAAGCATTGCACGCGGAAAACATCCTGGCGCGAAAATATTTCTGGCCCGGCTGCCACAATATGCAACCTTATCGCGAGTTATATCCGCACGCGGGACTGCTGTTGCCCAATACGCAACACGTGGCTGATCGTATAGTGGTTCTGCCTACAGGAACGACAATGGATACAGAGATCGTCCATTCTGTGACTTCAGTGATCAGTGTACTGATAAATGATAGGCTATAGTCCAGCTACTCCTAGATGTGAAAAAACGATGATGCACAAGCGAAATGTCCTGGTTTTTCCGGCAGGTACTGAAATCGGGCTCGAGATTAATAACGCGCTTAAACATTGCAAGGAAGTTTCTTTGTTTGGTGCCGGGCAAAATATCCCCAACCATGCAAGATTTGCTTTTCCGGAATACCACGTGCTGCCCAGCATCCACCAAAGCGATTGGCTGCCATCACTGATTGCATTGGTGACAAAGCTGAAGATTGACTACATATTTCCGGCATACGACGATGTAATCGTCGCGCTCAGCCAAGCGGCAAATCAGATTCCTGCCACCATAATCACTTCCCCTACGCTTAGCTGTGAAATTACCCGTTCGAAGACAGCGACCTACCGTGCTCTTGCCAGGAGAATTCGGGTACCACATGTGTATGACTCTGCGAGTGAGGTTACCGGTTACCCTGTGCTGGTAAAACCCGATCGTGGCCAAGGTTCACAGGGTGTAAAAGTAATTAATACGGAAGCTGAACTAAGCCAGGCAATGGGCGAAGTGTGTGATCCAATCATCTGTGAATACCTGCCGGGTGAAGAATTTACTGTGGACTGTTTTTCTGATCGGGAACGCGGATTGCTGTTCGCCGGGGCCAGAAGCCGCCGCCGGATCCGCAATGGTATTGCCGTCAACACAACTACCGAGCAACTCCCGCAAGTATGGAATATCGCCGATGTCATCGGGCGTACATTGAGTCTTCGCGGGGCCTGGTTCTTCCAACTCAAACGCGCAGTGGATGGAGAATTGACTTTGCTTGAAGTCGCGCCGCGCATCGCCGGAGCGATGGCTGCACACCGCGTGATTGGCGTGAACTTCCCGTTACTCAGTATTTTTGAGCATGAGCGAGTGAACATCAAATTATTGACCAACCCCGGACAAATCGAACTCGATCGGGCGCTATCGAATCGTTACCGGTACCAACTGGATTTCGGAACTGCCTACATAGATCTGGACGACACGCTGATACTGAACGGACAGGTTAATTTGCAGGTGGTAAAATTCATCTATCAATGCATCAATCAGGGCAAGCAGATAAAGCTGATCACGCGTCACCAATCTGACCTTGGCGAAACGCTGCGCAAGCACCGGCTGCTGAATTTGTTTGACGATATCCTTCACATCACGGAAGGCACCACAAAATCCAGCCTGATTACTGAACGAAACGCCATTTTCATAGACGACAGTTTCGCAGAGCGCATGGAGGTATCGCAACACTGTGGCATATCCACGTTTGATGGCAGTATGCTGGAGGTGCTGACCGAACGTGTGGAATTTACCAATGGAGAGTAATGATGGCCAGCATGCATGACGAAAAGGCATTTCTTGAAAGTGTAATTCATACCTATGTCACCAGCGAGAGCCCGCAGGACCGCCTTATAAAATCGCTCGCTGTACGTACCTTCAAGCCATTCATCCACCCGGATGGGTGCGGGCTCGAGTTTGGTTGCTGTGACGGATATATGACCTCACTGATTGTGCCGTTGTGCGGTCACCTGACTGTGGTTGATGGTTCCCAGACATTCATCAGTATGGCACGCCAGCGTGTACCGCCGGAAGTCGAATTCGAACATGCGCTATTCGAGGAATTCAATCCGGGCAAAAAATTCGATTACATATTTGCCACCTATGTGCTTGAGCATGTTTCTGATGCCGTTGGATTCCTGAAGCATGCGCGCAGCCTATTGAGCGATCGCGGACTGCTGTTTATCGTCGTGCCGAACGCTCGCGCAATGTCCAGACAAATAGCGCGCCACATGGGATTGATCGATGACCTCTTTGCGCTGACTCAAAACGACATAAATCACGGGCATCGTCGCGTTTACGACAGGGTATCCTTAAACAAGGACCTCGACGATGCCGGACTTCAACAGGTTAGTCAGGGTGGACTGTTGCTTAAACTACTGGCTGACTTCCAGATGGACAAGATGGTTGAGGCTGGGATCATTGCTGACCCGCAAATCGAAGGGCTTTACAAAATGGGACTCGAATATCCGGATTTTGCAGGTAGCCTGTTTGCGATATGTAGTTCCATTTCCAGTTGACTGGCGCACTCAATACCCAAGACAGTGATTCCCCAGCTCGACGAATACCGTGCCGTTTTTAGGGCACATTCCGGTTATTCACAAGACTGGCAACAGCCAAAGAAGCGGTTCAGCCGAATATATGGTTGAGGCAGGAGGACGGCTTTCATGTTGAGTAACCTCAATATCGTGCATAGCCGCCGCTCGCCATGAGTCCAAGACAGTTCAGAAGCAACATCAAACACCCCCACAATAAGCTTGGCGCGACGACCTGTCGCTTGCATTAACACCTTTTTTTGGTACACTTTATAGCGTACCATGTACGCTTGATAGTAGTATTAAACGTAATGAGGATTTTGACAATGAGCATAAAACATAACCCCATGTTATGGGCGGGAATATCTGTTGCATTGAACCTGTTGTCCCCTGTTGCGTTTGCTGCGGCTGCTCCTGAGGCTGCGGCTGCTCCGACTCAGCTCTCACCAGCCGCCGTGGATAAACTTGTGACACAAGCACAAAGTGCTTATGAGCGCGAAGAAATAGATGTAGCCGTAAAGCTTTACGCACAGGCTGCCGAGCAAAACTCGACACTTGCCCAAGTCCGCATGGGGGAATTTGCTGAGTCGGCACAATTTTATGAAGAGGCGTCCGGCTGGTTCCTCATGGCCGCCACCCAGGGAAATGCAATTGGTCAGTATGATTTGGCGCGTATGTACGTAGCGGGTACCGGGATTGAAAAGGATGAAGCGAAAGCACTATATTGGTTCAAGCGCTCTGCGGACAAAAAACATCTGCCCGCCGTCAAGGTGTTGGCTAATGCATACCGGACAGGAGGCCTAGGGCTCAGGGTCGATTTGGATCAGGCACAATCATGGGATGCCAAGGCCGCTCGTCTGGAAGCAATAGAAAGAAAGGCCGCTGACGAAAAACTTGCTGCATTTATAGCGGCCCGGAAAAAATTGCAGGAAGACGCTGCGGCAAAGAAAGTAAACAAATAGGCTGATTCTCCGCAATTAATGCCCGCCGAAAAAACCTAACCTTAATGACAAACAAAATATTTTCTTTGCCGAAATATTCAAGACTCCGAAATGCCCTATTAGGGCTGACTGTGTCTTTTATATTGGTATTTAACCCTGACTCTTCTCAGGCAGCTGATACGGTTAAAGGCGGACAGCTATACGCGCTGCATTGCGCTTTGTGTCATGGGGTATCCGGCATCAGCGTCATGCCCAACGCCCCTAACCTTGCTAAAAACGAAGGCTTGTTGCAGCCTGATCTATCAGTTCTGGCTTCCATAAAGAACGGGAAGGATGCCATGCCAGCTTTCAATGGCATATTAAGCGACCAAGATATCCTGGATGTGATCGTTTATCTGCGTACCTTGAATTGATACACACCTGCCGCCAAGGGCGGGGCAGTTACCCACTACTACTATACCCGTTAAACAATTTAATTTTATGCGCATCTCGTTTACCCTGATTTTTGTTGTTTGCTTGGCCTGCTGGAGTTCCACCCATGCCGAGACGGCGCCGTCCGGGGTTGCGCTTCCCCGAGTGCTTGAGTCATTTCAGGTAGGCGAGAATACTATCGTTCGCGCACTTACGGTAGAACCCGCTAAAAACACCCTGTGGGTGGGCACTTCTGTTGGTGTGCTTGAGATAGACCTTGCCTCATACAACGTGCGCAACACTTTTACCCGCGACAGTGGCCTGGCGAACGAGTACGTATTTTCGATCGGCGTGGACAAGGACGGTTACAAGTGGTTTGGAACCAACGCCGGGGGAGCTTCGCGCTACCGGGATGGTCAATGGAAAACATATTTTCCGATGCATGGACTCGCCGACTACTGGGTCTACTCTTTTGCCAGCCAGCACAACGGGGATCTATGGATAGGCACTTGGGCGGGAGTAAACAAAGTTGACTTGCACACCATGCAGTTCACCACCTATGTCAAAGAATTGATCAACGAGTGGGTCTATGGCATCGCTGTGGATAAACAAGATCGTGTATGGTTCGGCACGGAAGCCGGCATTTCGATGTTTGACGGCAAGACTTGGCGCTCATGGAGTCACAAGGACGGGTTGGGTGCACCCAACAAGAATCATCTTGCTCCAAGTCCGAACACCGGCCTCGGGACACGCTCCCGCCACGACCTGAGCATGTTATCGGGAGACGGAGGGCTTACTTACAACCCCAGCTATGTATTTGCCCTCCAGATCACACCAGACCAGTCCATCTGGGCCGCCACTTGGGGTGGCGGGGTCAGCCGCTTCGATGGCACACACTGGCGTAACTTCACTACCCGCGACGGCTTGGCAGGAGATATCGTTTACAGCATCGCCCAGGAACCCAGCGGCATATTGTGGTTCGGCACCAACGGCGGGGTCAGCCGCTATGACGGCAAAAGCTGGCACAATTATTATAAAAAAACAGGGTTGCTGGAAGATAACGTTTATGCGGTGGCGGTATCGCCGAATGGTGACATCTGGGCCGGCTCACGTCGCGGCGTGACTCGCATCGGTCAATAACCCCGCTTGCTTAAATTCATTGGATTCGTATCGGAAATTCTTAGGAGATTATTGTTATGCAACTGAACATCAAATCGGTAACAGCAATTGTGGTAGTCACGGCCATTGCGACCGCCGGGATTTATGCCTTATACACAAAACAAGCGGCGACATCTCCATCAAAGGCTGGCGCGCTTCAACCCGGAGCGACACTACCTCCTGGCCATCCCCCGATGAATCCGCCAAGTCAAGCTGCAGATAATGGGGCATCACCGGGCCAGCCACCGGCGAATTCGGAAAGCCCACAGAGTGGCCGCTCGGGGACGGTTCCAGAAGACCCTAGTACCAAGTACACGCATTTCCGTACCGGTAACAGCAATGTCAAATCCATTTTTATTGATGGTAAAGTCGTCTGGGTAGCCACTACAGGCGGGGTAATTCGCTACAACACCGGCACTGACGAGTTCCGCGTGTTTGACGTGACCAATGGCAGCGGGCTGCTTTCCAATGGCGTGTTCTATATCGGCAAACTGGATGGGCGCATCGCTGTAGGTACTTATGGTGGTGGAATGTCCTTATACAATGAGTCTACCGAGAAGTGGGAGAATACCAATGTCCCGGACGGGCTGGCAGATGCTTTCGTTTACAAGGTCATGAAGGCCTCCAATGGAGACATCTGGATCGCTACCTGGTCTGGTGCCAATCGCATTCGTGGCGGGGACCTGAAAGATCGTTCCAAATGGGATGTTTACACGGTAGAAAATACCAAAGGCGGGTTACCCAACGACTGGGTCTACAGTCTGGCCGAAGGCAAGGACGGCGAAATGTGGTTTGCCACTGAAGGGGGGCCGGCGCGTTTCAAGGATGGCAAGTGGGAACACTGGAAGGTAGGTGCACCATTTGAAAAAATCAAGAACGATCCAAAATATGGCATCGACCCCGCAAAACTGTCCGAACACCATGCTCAACAGGCCAGGGAAATGGGCTTGCAAGGCATCAGTGGTGCGGGCGCCTACAATCCCAACTATATCGTATCGTTGAATATAGACCCTGATGGAACGGTATGGTGCGGCACCTGGGGCGGCGGCTTGGCACGCTTCGACGGAAAACAATGGAGCAACTACACCATGTCCGACGGATTGCCGGGCAACCTCGTATTCATGCTGCACCGTGATGATGCTTCCGGGCAATTGTGGATCGGGACCAACAACGGCATCGCTCTTCTGGATGGCAAGGAGATAAAAGGAAAGAAACTTAAAGTATTGACCACCAACGACGGTTTATACGCCAATATCGTGTTCTCCATGGCGACCGCGCAGGACGGCAGCAAGTGGTTGGGCAGCTTTGGTGGTGTCACACATCTGAAGTAGAACATTTATATGTCTGTGTGATAAAGAAGCATGGTTTACCATGCTCCTTTTTTATTTGGTCGCGGAATGCTTCAATATCAAAGCACTGCGCGTCAAATTTCCATGCTTACCTCAAACCCGCAACGACTAAAATAATGAACCTCGACGGTTCTGTTCGTGTGTTTTCGCCCAGGGATCCTTCAGCGTGACGGTACGGTTAAATACCAGTTTGATACCCGCCTGATGGTAGCGGCGATCGGTACAAAAATAGCCGAGCCGTTCGAACTGGTAGCGAGTTTCGGGTACGGCGTCTTTCACACAAGCCTCGACCCAACCTCGCACCACGGTGAGTGAATCCGGATTGAGATAGGTACAGAAATCCACGTCCTTGTCCGCATCCGGTTCTGCGACATTGAACAAACGGTCGTACAACCGAATTTCGGCCGGCAGCGCATGCTCGCGCGACAGGAAGTGGATTACGCCCTTCACTTTGCGCCCTTCAGGATTTTTGCCCAGCGTGCCATGATCGATGCTGCAACGCAGCTCGATGATTTTTCCAGACATATCTTTAACCGCTTCGTCACAGCGCATCACATAGCTGTGGCGCAAGCGTATCTCGCCGCCAAGCGTGAGCCGCTTCCAACCTGCCGGCGGCACTTCGGCAAAATCATCGGCTTCGATGAACAGCTCTTTGCTGAACGGGACGACGCGTTTACCGAGTTCCGGCATATTGGGATGGAAATCCGCTTCGCGCGCTTGTGCGCCGTCGGCATTGGTGATGGTCACTTTCAACGGATTGATGATCGCCATCACGCGCGGCGCGCGCAATTCCAGGTCCTCGCGAATCGCGCCTTCCATGATTGCCATATCGACGATGTTCTCGCTCTTGGAAACACCAATGCGTTTGGCGAATTCACGAATGCCTTCCGGCGTATAGCCACGGCGGCGCATGCCGCTGATGGTGGGCATGCGCGGATCGTCCCAACCGCTCACGTGTTTCTCGTTCACCAGTTGCAGCAGCTTGCGTTTGCTGGTGATGGTGTAATGCAGCTCCAGCCGTGAAAACTCGTATTGGTGTGGATGACAAGGTATCGTGATATTGTCCAGCACCCAATCGTAGAGCGGGCGATGATCCTCAAATTCCAGCGTGCACAACGAGTGGGTGATACCTTCCAGCGCGTCGGAAATGCAATGGGTATAGTCGTACATCGGGTAGATGCACCACTTGTCTCCGGTACGGATGTGGTGCACGCGGCGGATGCGGTAGATCGCCGGATCGCGCAGGTTGATGTTGCCGCTGGACATGTCGATCCTGGCACGCAACACACGGCTGCCATCGGCAAATTCGCCGGCGCGCATGCGTGCAAACAGATCCAGATTCTCCGCCACACCGCGTTCGCGATACGGGCTGTTCTTGCCCGCTTGCGTCAACGTACCGCGATATTCGCGCATCTGTTCGGGCGTGAGGTCGTCCACATAGGCCAATCCCTTTTGTATCAACTCCACCGCAAATTGATATAACTGTTCGAAATAATCGGACGCCCAGCGCACTTCGCCATCCCACTGGAAACCCAGCCAGCGCACATCCTCCTGTATGGATTGTGCGTATTCCTCGCTTTCCTTCTCCGGGTTGGTGTCGTCGAAACGCAGGTTGCACTTGCCCCGATAATCCTGCGCCAAGCCGAAGTTCAGGCAGATAGACTTTGCGTGACCGACATGCAGGTAACCATTCGGCTCGGGAGGAAAGCGCGTGACGATGCCGGTATGTTTCCCGCTCGCCAGATCGGCGTCGATGATGGAACGGATGAAATTTGAAACGGCGGGTATTGGCGTGCTGCTCATGCTGGATTGTTCTCGGTTTCTGTAGGGTTAAGAATATGCGCTGAGGATTTTACCCGAAATCGCAGCAACTAAAGAGGGACAGGAAGCAAGGAGTAAACCTGTTATCCTGTTTTCATTCATCTGCGCAGTCAGGCTCGGAATCCTCATAAGCTGTGAAAATACGCGGGTTATTTGGTAGAATCTGCGGCCATCCAGAAAAACCTAAAACCGCGCAACTCTGGTGCATCATTCCGGAACTGAACCATGATGAATATGCTCAACCGTATTAGCGCAACTCGCTGTGCTCGTTTTGGAGAGACCGGCTTCGCCAGTTTTCATCATCATGCCGCGCTGCTCATCGGCATGTTGCTGTTGTGCGCCGGTCTGGCGGCTCATGCCGATGACATCGAAGAGGCCAACAAACTGTTCAAGCAAGGCCACCAGGCCCAGGCACTGGACAAAGTGAACAGCTATCTCGCCGGCAAACCGAAGGATGCGCAAGCGCGCTTCCTGAAAGGGCTGATCCTCACCGAACAAGCCAAGACCCCGGAGGCCATCAAAATATTCACGGAATTGACTGAAGACTACCCTGAACTCCCCGAACCTTTTAACAATCTTGCCGTACTGTATGCCGGACAGGGTGATTACGAAAAAGCGCGACAAGCGCTGGAGATGGCGATACGCACTCACCCCAGTTATGCCACCGCGCATGAAAATCTCGGCGACATCTATGCCAAGATGGCCAGCCAGGCATATGACCGAGCCCTGCAACTGGACCGCAGTAACACCGCAACACAAACCAAACTGGCCATGATCCAGGAACTTTTTGCGGATGGCACGCACGGCAAAGAGTCTGCCGCACACAATGCCGCAGCTAAAGCAGAAGTTGCCGCACCTGTCACAGCTGCAGGCAAAGCCGATGCCCAGCCCGAACCCGTCTCGGCATCCTCGTCGAAAAAGGACGAAGGCAAAAAAGCACAGGAAACAGTGATCGCCTGGGCCGCCGCATGGTCGGCAAAAAATGCGGACCGCTATCTTTCTTTCTATGCCGACGACTTCAAGACGCCCTCAGGTGAAACCCGCGCTGCATGGGAAGCCACGCGCAGAGAACGCATCAACGCTCCCAAGTTCATTCATGTCGATGTCCGGATATTGTCCACGCAATTCACCGACAACAATCATGCCACGGTGAAATTCCACCAGTCTTACAAATCCAGCCAACTGAGATCCTCCGGCAATAAAACCCTGTTGCTGGTAAAGACCGGCGGCAAATGGCTGATCCAGGAAGAGCGCGCCAAGTAAACCATGACTAGCCGGATACGGATTTTTTTGTTTCTGTGTTGTCTGTTGGTACAGGCCGCGCACGCCCAACCGGACTCGGACAGCACGGAAACCCAGTTGGTAAAAAGCCTGCAAGCCATCAACGATAATCACCTCGACCTCGCGCTCAACGAGGTGAACAATCTGCTGCGCGCCAATCCGAATTTCAAACTGGCGCAATTGGTCAAGGGCGATCTGCTGATGGCACATGCCGGAGCGATCGACAATATCGGCAGTGCGGCCAATGCGCCGCACAACCAGCTAGAAGATCTGCGCGACGAAGCGCGAGTACGCTTGCAGCGGGTCATGTCGCAATCGGACGCGAAGCTTGTGCCGCGTTTTCTGTGGCAAATGGATCCGCAACAAAAATACGCGCTGGTAGTGGACACCAGCCGCGCCACCTTATTCGTTTATGAAAACGTGAATGGAGAACCGCGTTACGTCACCGACTTCTACGTCACTATCGGCAAACTCGGCACCGAAAAACTTTCTGCCGGCGATCAACGCACCCCTATCGGCGTATATTTCGTCAAGACGGAATTACCCAAAAACAAACTTGCCGACATGTATGGCAGCGCGGCCTACCCGCTCAGTTATCCGAATGAATGGGATCGCAAGAACGGGCACACCGGACAAGGTATCTGGCTGCACGGCACGCCCAAAGATACCTATAGCCGCCCGCCCCGCGCCAGCAACGGCTGTGTGGTTCTGACCAACGATGACCTTAAAAAACTCGCGCCCTACCTGCAAATCGGCATCACCCCCGTCATCATCACCAATCAGATGGACTGGAGCAACGAACAGGATCGCAGCGAACGCGATGAACTGCAGCGGGCAGTGGAACAATGGCGCAAGGACTGGGCCAGCCTCGATACCGGCGGCTACCCAAAACACTACTCACGCAACTTCTCCAGCGGGAATATGAACTACGCGGCCTGGGCGAAACAAAAACAACAAGTGAACAGCGCAAAATCCTGGATCAAGGTCAATGTATCGAATATCAGCATGTTCACCTATCCCGAACAACCCGACATGGTGGTGGTCAATTTCGAGCAGGACTATAGCAGCAACAACCTGTCCAATCGCATGAAGAAGCGCCAATACTGGATCAGGCAGGACAACCATTGGAAAATCATCTACGAAGGAGCTGCATAACATGAAACAATTTTTCACCGCGATGTTTGCACTGTTGCTGTGCTGCACAATGCAATCTTCCCATTCTTCAACCCTAGACAACAAAACAACACAGGACAAAAAAACCATGGTCAAACTGCACACCAATCACGGCGTTATCACTTTGCAACTGGACGCTGAAAAGGCGCCCGACACCGTCAAGAATTTCCTCGAGTATGTGAACAGCGGTTTTTACAGCGGCACCATCTTCCACCGCGTAATCGCCAACTTCATGATCCAGGGCGGCGGCTTTGAGCCGGGCATGAAGCAGAAGAAGGCCAATGCCCCGATCAAGAACGAAGCCGCCAACGGCTTGAAGAACGACATCTATACCGTCGCAATGGCGCGGACCGGCGACCCGCATTCCGCCACCGCGCAGTTTTTCATCAACGTTAAAAACAATGACTTCCTCAACTACCCCGGACAGGATGGCTGGGGTTATTGCGTATTCGGCAAAGTGGTAGAAGGCACGGAAGTAGTGGACGCGATACGCAACGTAAAGACAGGCTTCCGTTCAGGCTTCCAGGACGTACCCTTGGAAGACGTCATCATCACCAGCGCGGAAGTCGTGAAGTAACCCAGACAACGGCGCTTCAGGCCCCACAGGGACGCAATTTTCTATGCGGCTCTGCCGCATGAAAATGGTCAGCGCCGTTTTAGTTTATGCCACCGCACACACTGTTCATCTCCGACCTGCATCTCAGTGCAGACCATCCGCACAGCATCGCGGCGTTCCAGCGTTTCATCACGACACTCGCGCCGCAAGCCGAAGCCCTGTATATCCTCGGTGACCTGCTCGAATACTGGGCGGGCGACGATGATCGGCACGATTTTTTTCATGCCGGAATAGTTAACGCATTGCGTGACCTTGCAGCACACGGCACTAAAGTCTATCTGATGCATGGCAACCGCGATTTGCTGATGGGCGACGCGCTCGCGCAAGCCTGCCGCGCCAAGCTATTGCCGGACCCGACCCTGCTTGACCTGTATGGCACGCCCACGCTGCTCACTCACGGTGACACGCTGTGCACAGATGATGTCGAGTATCAGAAATTTCGCGCACAGGTACATGATGCGCAGTTCCAGAAAAGCTTTCTCGCCCAGCCGCTCGCGGCACGCAAAGCCTACATAGAACAACTGCGCCGGCAAAGCACTGCTGCCAAACAAAACAAGGACAGCGCGATCATGGATGTGAACGATGCCGCAGTTGCCACGCTGCTGCGCGAATATCGTTACCCACGGCTGATACATGGCCACACCCACCGCCCCAAACGCCATGAGCATGTGGTCGACGGACATCGATGCGAACGTTGGGTATTAAGCGACTGGGATCAGCGAATCTCGATTTTGTGCTGCGACGCACAGGGCTGCCGGGCAATCAATTTTTGATTTTCTGTTGCGGCGCACACAAACTCTCGCACGGTATGCCGTCGCCATCCCCATCCAGTGATTTGACGCCGCACTGCGTCAGGTAATACTTCGCTTCCTCGCACGAGGACATCTCCGAACAACGCTTCTTGTTGCCGCAGCTTGCGCCGGACGTAACCGTTGCAGAAGCGGCAACGGATTGTGTAGATGGGTGCAGCTTGCGCCATTCCCATGGAGGGGTCGGATCGCGCTGCGCCCATAATCCGCGCGGCGCTTGCCTGGCTTCATCCTGCAACGCGATCAAGGCCTTGTTGCTGTGGAAGTTTGAATATTCCCATGCCATACCGCGGCGAACTTGTTCGGCATTCACGTCCAGGCCATTTATGCTGAGATGCGCAACCATTCGGCCATATTGATCCATGGTTTCACTGACGAATTTAATTCGCTTACCCATCACCATATCGGAGAGCGATTGCTTGGAAGCTTCGCCAAAGGCCTGCGCTTTTTGCCAGTTGGGCGGCTGGCCGCCCATCCCTGCATGACCGACTTCCGGTGCATCGATCTCGGCAAGGCGTATCTTTAACAGCCCGTTCGCTCGCTTGATCAATACCGTGTCACCGTCCAACACCGCAATAACCTTGGCGCTAAATTCCTCGCCATAAACCAACCCGCTTGTGCAAAACAACGTGACACAAATCAACCATGTGGCAATCTTGTTCATGTCAGAATTTGGATTTATATCAGGGCGCTCTTAACCAAAGCCATGCACATCAAGGCGTAGCCGGCGGCAAGCAGATCGTCGAACATCACGCCCAGCCCGCCATGCCAGTTGCTATCGAAATAGCGTATCGGCGGCGGCTTGAGAATATCGAAGATGCGAAACAACACGAAAGCCAGCAACGACCAATACCAGCCGGGCGGCGTGAAGAACAACACCAGCATGAACGACACCACCTCGTCCCACACGATGCCGCCGTAATCCGCCACACCCAATGCTTTTCCGGTGATGCCGCAGACCCACACACCGAGCGCAAAAAACAAGATCAGCATCGCGATGAACAGATTGTCCGGCAACAGCGGCGCAAGCAGCCAATACAGCGGGAATGCGACCAACGTACCGAATGTGCCGGGAGCCTTGCGCGCCAGGCCGCTGCCAAACCCGAAAGAAATCAAATGCGCGGGATGGCTGAACAAGAATCTCCAGCCCGGCTTGACCAGCAGTTCATTGGACAATTCATCTGAAGTGGTCATAACTGCCGCTTTCAAGTTTGAGTGGATTACCCGCCGCATCGTGCACGATGCAGCCGCGCCCCGCAACCACTTTCCCGATACAGGTCAGTGGCAATTCAAGTCGCGCACCGATGCTCATTATCTCGGCGTGGCGCTTGGCAGATGCAGTAAAGCACAATTCGTAATCATCGCCGCCGGATAACGCACATTGTCTGGCCGTGCCAATATGCCTTCCCATTGTCGGCGAAAGAGGCAGCGCGGGAAATTCAACCTGTGCGCCCACTTCAGAGGCATCGAGTATGTGCCCGAGATCGGCAAGCAATCCATCGGAAATATCAATCATGCTATTGGCAACACCGCGCAATGCCAGTCCCAACAGGACACGCGGCTGAGGCTGATGCAAAGCTGGCGCACAAGCGGAAAGCTCAGCATCGGACAACACGATGCGCTGCTGCAAATGCGCCAAGGCCAGTGCGGCATCGCCCAATGTTCCCGATACCCACACCTCATCGCCAACCTGTGCTCCGCTGCGCAACAGCGCCATTGCCTGCGGAACTTCGCCCATGATGGTCACACTCAAATTGAGCGGCCCGCGTGTGGTATCACCACCGACCAGTTCCACGCCAAACTGTTGCGCCAAAGCAAAAAATCCCGCACTGAATTTTTCCAGCCAGGCTTCATTTGCTTCAGGCAACGAGACCGCCAGCGTCGCCCAGCGGGGTGTTGCGCCCATCGCCGCCATGTCGGACAGGTTCACTGCCAGCGTCTTATGGCCCAGTAAAAAGGGATCTGCATCCGGAAAGAAATGCGTACCGCTCACCAGCATGTCAGTGGATACCACCAGCATGTTGCCTGTGTTGACTTGCAGCAGCGCAGCATCGTCGCCTATACCGAGCAGTGTGCCCGGTGTTGGTCGAGTGAAATAGCGGCGGATCAGGTCAAATTCCGTCATGCGGAATCATCCGGACTTAAGGCTTGCTATCGGCCGCGCATTCCAGCGCGCGCACTTGCGGCGCCAGTTTATCGAGCACACCGTTGACGAACTTATGGCCGTCGGTTCCGCCAAAGGTCTTGGCCAGCTCGACAGCTTCATTGATAACCACCCTGTATGGCACTTCCAGGTTTTGCACCAGTTCAAATGCACCCAGCAGCAACACCGCAAATTCCACCGGACTAAGCTCTTCCAGCGGACGATCAAGATGCGGGGTGATCAGCGCCTCGATGTCGGCATGATGACTCAAGGCGCCGCGCAGCAATTTGGCAAACAACTCCTTGTCGAAACGGCCGATATTCTTTTCGGACTGTATCTGCTTTTCGATTTTCGCCTCATCACCCGCCGTGATGCGCCATTGGTAGATACCCTGCATGGCCAGCTCACGGGCACGATGGCGCGGACTTTTATTCGTTACATTTTTTGTATTCGGTGCTTTTTTAGCTTCGACCGCGACAGCCTTGCTCATGTCAGGCCTCGCAGCAGATTAACCATCTCGATCGCCACCAGCGCGGCTTCACTGCCTTTGACGTGCATGCGCGCAATCGCCTGATCGTCGCTATCGGTAGTCAGTATCGCATTCGCTATCGGCACTCCGGTATGCAGTTGCACTTCACCCACACAGCGTGCCGATTCGTTCGCCACTATTTCAAAATGATAAGTATCGCCACGTATCACCGCACCCAGCGCAATCAGCGCATCGAGTCTACCGCTCTGTGCCATGCGCTGCAGCACCAGTGCGATCTCCAGCGCGCCCGGCACCGTTGCCAGCGTGATGTCATCTTCGCGTACACCCTGCTTCACCAATTGCGCCCGGCATGCGCCCAGCAGACCTTCGCACACTTCGCTATTGAAGCGGCTTTGCACGATGCCGATACGCAGGCCCGCGCCGTTCAGATTTTTTTCGATCTCTTTCATCAGTTCATTCCTTATGTTTCGTGGCTGGCATAGCCAACCACTTCCAGGCCAAAGCCCGTCATGCTCGGCATCTTGTGCGGCGTGGCCAGCAAGCGCATCTTGCCGACATTGAGGTCGCGCAATATCTGTGCGCCGATCCCGTAGCTGCGCGGATCCCATTGCGTGGTCTGTTGATTGGCGACATCCAGTGCGGCGCGCGCGCGCAATTCCTGCGGCGTCTCGCCGCGGTGCAGCAACACCAGCACGCCCGCCGCCGACTGGCCGATCTTCTGCATGGCTTTGTTGACGCTGATCGAATGTGAATGATCGGCTTGCTCCAGAAAATCCATCACCGACAGCGGTTCATGCACGCGCACCAGTGTTTCCGTATTGTGTCGCAGATCGCCATGCACCAGCGCAAGATGCGTGCGTTGTGTGGTCTTGTCCACATACGTCACCAGATCGAATTCACCATATGCGGTCTGCACCTTGCGGCGCGCCACGCGCTCGACCAGTTTTTCGTGCTGGCTGCGATGCTCGATCAGGTCGGCGATCGTGCCGATCTTGAGTCCGTGCTGTTTGGCGTACACGATCAGATCAGGGAGACGCGCCATCTCGCCGTCGTCTTTGAGTATCTCGCAGATCACCGATGCCGGTGTCAGTCCGGCCAGCTGCGCCAGATCGCAACCCGCCTCGGTATGACCCGCACGCACTAGTACGCCGCCGGGTTGGGCACGCAGCGGAAAGATATGCCCCGGCTGCACGATGTCGGACGGTTTAGCATTTTTGTCCGCTGCAACCTGCACGGTACGCGCACGGTCTGCCGCCGAGATGCCGGTAGTCACCCCGCTTGCGGCCTCGATAGACAACGTGAAATTGGTCGCCAGCGGCAAGCCGTTCTCGCGCACCATCAACGGCAGGTTGAGCTGCTTACAATGCATCTCGGTCAGTGTCAGGCAAATCAACCCGCGGCCATGCCTGGCCATGAAGTTGATCTTTTCCGGCGTGACAAATTCGGCGGCGAACACCAGGTCACCCTCGTTCTCGCGGTCTTCCTCATCGACCAGTACGACCATGCGTCCGGCGCGTATCTCTTCGATGATTTCCTGTATGGGGGATATTCCAGTCATTGGGCTTGTTCTCTAATTGGCCGACATCATTCGTTCGACATAGCGCGCGATCATATCCGCTTCAAGGTTGACACGTTTGCCGGCGCGCAAATAATTCAGGTTCGTCATCTGTAGGGTGTGCGGGATCAGGTTCACGCTGAACTCATTGCCGCTCACTTGGTTGATGGTCAGGCTGACGCCGTTGATCGCAATTGAGCCCTTGACCGCAATGAATTTTGCCAATGCCTGTGGTACGCGCACCACCAGTTTCCAGCTTTCGCCCAGATCGGTGAATGCTACAACTTCGCCCACTCCATCCACGTGGCCGCTGACCAGATGCCCGTCCAGCCGGTCACTCAAGCGCAACGCCTTTTCCAGATTCACCGGCGCGCCTATTGTATCCAGTCCCTCGGTGCAATTCAGTGTTTCGCGCGACACATCGACGCTAAAGCTGTCGAGAGTATGCGCGACGACTGTCAGGCAAACCCCGTTCACCGCGATACTGTCGCCGCGCTGCACATCGCGCATATCCAAAGTATCGATTGCAATCACCAGACGCAGGCCACCGTCACGGTCGCTTGCCTGCTTGATACTGCCGATGTCCTCAACGATGCCGCTAAACATTTTCCACCTTCACCATGATGCGCATATCATTCCCAACCTGCCGCACATCCTGCCACTTGAGATTCACTCGCTGATGCAGACCGGCCAATTCTCCCAGTTGCGCCACGCCGCGCGCCGTGTCGCCCAACAATTGCGGTGCGACATACAACAGCAATTCGTCCACCAGTCCTGCGCGCAACATCGCACCATTCAAGGTACTGCCGGCTTCCAGCAACACTTCATTGCAACCGCGCTGCGCCAGATCACGCAACATCGCGTTCAAATCCACCTGTCCGTTTTCACCCGCTAGCACACTCACTGCTGCACCCGTTTTTTCCAGAGCTGCAATCTTCTCCATATCGCGCTCCGCGGTATAGATCAACACATCATCACCTTGCAATACGCGTGCGGTCAGCGGCATGCGCAAACGGCTATCCAGTACCACGCGCAATGGCTGCCGCACGGTAGCGTCGGTTTTACGTTCAATTAAGACTTCCAGTACACTATCCTCCGCTTGGCCGCCCTTCCCGCACCCAAGGGCTCCGCCCAACCGTGTCAGGGCGGCCACATCCCGCACATTCAACTGCGGATCATCCGCCAGCACGGTAGCTATGCCGGTCAACACCGCGCAGGAACGCGCGCGCCAGTGTTGCACATCCAGCCGTGCCGCCTCGCTGGTGATCCACTTGCTGACTCCGTTCGACAGCGCGGTGCGCCCATCCAGGCTCATCGCGATCTTGCTGCGCAGCCACGGCGTGCCGCGTGTCATGCGTAAAAAAAAACCAATGTTCAATTCGCGTGCCGCTGCTTCCATCAACCCGACATCAACCGCGATGCCTGCAGCGCGCAACTTCGCGATGCCCGCGCCTGCCACTTTCGGATTCGGGTCTTGCACCGCAACCACCACACGTGCGACACCCGCAGCGATCAGCGCGTCAGCACAGGGCGGTGTTTTGCCGTGATGGCTGCACGGCTCCAGCGTCACATAGGCGGTCGCGCCGCGCGCCTTGTCTCCGGCTTCGCGCAGCGCATACACCTCGGCATGCGGTTCGCCGGCACGCTGATGCCAGCCGCTGCCAATTATCTTGCCATCTGCCACCAGTACACAGCCCACGCGCGGGTTGGGACTGGTGCTGTACAAACCCTGTTCAGCCAGGCGTAACGCCTGCGCCATCCACTGGCTATCCTGGGCAGTAAACATCAGCTCTTCTTTCGCTGGCTGCTGCTCGCCTTGCGTGCTGGCGACTTGCGCACCGCCTCGACGGCTTCGGTAAAATCGCCGACATCCTGAAAACTCTTGTACACCGATGCGAAGCGGATGTAAGCCACCTTGTCGAGCCTGAACAATTCCTTCATCACCATCTCGCCGACCTGGCGCGAGCCTATCTCGCGCTCGCCCAAGGCATGGAGTTTCTGCATGACATTGTCTATCGCGGTTTCGACCAGCTCGGCCGACACCGGGCGCTTGTGCAGCGCACGCTTGAAACTGGTACGCAGTTTTTCCTCGTCAAACTCGCTGCGCATGCCGTTCTGCTTGACCACCTGCGGCATGCGCAATTCCACCATCTCGTAAGTGGTAAAGCGTTTGTCGCAAGTCAGACAGCGGCGGCGGCGGCGTATGCTGTCGCCGTCTTCGCTCTCGCGAGTGTCGACTACCTGGGTCTTATCGCCTTTGCAGAAGGGGCATTTCATCGAATACCTCTATAAATGTACTGCCAAGGCCGTTCGCTCAAACCCCGTAAACCGGGAACTGCGTGGTCAACTTCTTCACCTCGACCATCACGCGCGCGATCACCTTGTCATCGTTCGGCGCATCCAGCACATCAGCGATCAGGTGTGCGAGTTTTTCCGCTTCCAGTTCCTTGAAGCCGCGCGTGGTCATCGCTGGGCTGCCGATGCGTATGCCCGAAGTGACAAACGGTTTTTGCGGATCGTTGGGGATGGCGTTCTTGTTGACGGTGATGTGCGCACGGCCCAGCGCGGCTTCGGCGTCCTTGCCGGTGATATGCTTGGCTTGCAGGTCAACCAGGAACACGTGGCTGTCGGTGCGCCCCGACACGATGCGCAGACCACGCTCCTGCAACACCTTGGTCATCACGCGCGCGTTGTCGACGACCTGGCGCTGGTAGGCCTTGAATTCCTTGCTCGCCGCTTCCTTCAGCGCCACCGCCTTGGCCGCGATCACATGCATCAGCGGGCCGCCTTGCAGCGATGGAAAGATCGCCGAGTTCAGCGCCTTCTCGTGCTCGGCCTTGGCGAGTATCAAACCACCGCGCGGACCGCGCAACGTCTTGTGTGTCGTGGTCGTGACGAAATCCGCAATACCGACCGGGCTCGGATAGACCCCCGCCGCGATCAAGCCTGCATAATGCGCCATGTCCACGAACAGGTATGCGCCCACGCTGTCAGCGATAGCACGGAAGCGCTTCCAGTCGATCACCAGTGCGTAGGCCGATGCGCCCGCGACGATCATCTTTGGCTTGTGTTCGTTGGCCAGACGCTGTACTTCGTCGTAGTCGATCTCTTCCTTGGCGTTGAGGCCATACTGGATCGCGTTGTAAAGCTTGCCGCTGATGTTCACCGATGCGCCGTGAGTCAGATGGCCGCCGTGCGCCAACGACATGCCGAGTATCGTGTCACCCGGTTTGAGTACGGACGCATACACCGCCTGGTTCGCCTGCGAACCGGAATGCGGCTGCACGTTGACATACTCTGCGCCGAACAACGCCTTGGCGCGGTCGATGGCCAGTTGTTCTGCGACATCCACATATTCGCAACCACCGTAATAGCGCTTGCCCGGATAGCCCTCGGCATACTTGTTGGTCAGCTTGCTGCCCTGCGCTTCCATCACGGCCGGGCTGGTGTAATTTTCCGACGCGATCAGCTCGATGTGATCTTCCTGGCGGCGGTTTTCATTCTGTATGGCGACCCACAATTCCGGGTCGGTGACGGCGATAGTGTTTTTGCTGGAGAACATGGCGCGGTTCCTTAATTGTGAAAACTGGAAAGGCGCGGATTCTACCATGTTGGCCTGCAAGGCCGGTAATGCTTGAAACAAGGCAACTTCGCCGGGCTACCCCCGGCGAAGTTGGTTTGGTCATTCATGTTTCGACATAGCCATTCGACTAGGCTATCAAACGACGATAGCCAAGTCGCTGGTTATCAGCGCGAACGGAAAAAATCACCGTCCCGCTACCGTCATCCCTTCCACCAATATCGACCCGCACTGTTTCGATCCCTGCACCAGCACATCGTTGCCGACCGCGACGATATTGCGGAACATGTTTTTCAGATTGCCGGCGATGGTGATCTCCTGCACCGGGTATTGAATCTCGCCGTGCTCGACCCAGAAACCCGCCGCGCCGCGCGAGTAATCGCCGGTGACCTGGTTCACGCCCTGGCCGAGCAACTCGGTGACGAGCAGGCCGCGTCCCATCTGCTTCAGCAGTCCGTTGAAATCCAGCTCGCCCGATTGAAGGATCAGATTGTGATTACCACCCGCGTTGCCGGTGGTACGCATGCCGAGCTTGCGCGCGGAATAGCTGCCAAGGAAATAACCGCGCAGCACGCCGTTCTCGACGATGTTGCGGCGTTGCGTCTTCACGCCTTCATCGTCGAACGGGCTGGAAGCCAAGCCTTTGCGGATGTCCGGAATATCGCTGATATTGATGTGCGGAGAAAATATCTGCTTGTCCATCTGGTCGAGCAGGAATGAAGATTTGCGGTACAGGCTGCCGCCGCTGACCGCGCCGACAAAACTGCCCAGCAGACCGGATGCGATAGTCGCTTCAAACAGTACCGGCACTTGCATCGTGGCTATCTGCCGCGCGTTGAGGCGGCGCACGGTACGCTCGGCGGCGATGCGCCCGACTTGCTGCGCATCCATCATATCTTTGGCGTCGCGCGCCACGGCGTACCAGTAGTCGCGCTCCATCGCGTCATCCTCTCCGGCGATCACCGCGCAACTGAGGCTGTGCCGCGATGAGGGGAAGCCGCCGATAAAACCCAAACTATTGACAGTGATGAATTGTGCTTCATGCAGGTTGACGGTCGCACCTTCGGAATTGTTGATGCGTTTGTCCGCATCCAGCGCGGCTTGCTCGCATCGTTTGGCCAACTCTATCGCCGCATCGACCGGCAAATCCCACGGGTGATACAAGTCCATGTCGGGGAAATCGCGCGCCAGCATGTCTTCATCGGGCAGGCCGGAGCAATCATCCTTGGCGGTATAGCGCGCGATCGACAGCGCGGCGTCCACGGTGTCGCGCACTGCTTGCGGCGTAAAGTCCGAGGTGCTGGCATTGCCGCGTTGCTGGCCAAGATAGACCGTGACGCTCAGGCCTTTGTCGCGGTTGTATTCAATGGTCTCGACTTCGCCATGGCGCACCGTGACGCCCTGGCCGAAGCCGACCGATACGTCGGCGGAAGCGGCCGATGCGCCGCGCTGTTTGGCGTAGTCCAGCATGTCCTGCGCGATGTTGCGCAGGTTGTCTGTGGTATGGGAAAAACGGGGTGCGGAAGTTGCCAGAGTATTCATAAGCAAAGCGGATGATTAGCGAAAGGCGGTATCATAGCAGCATCGCCCCAACTCATTAAGACCCGGCTCATTCAAAGACCGTGGCCATTAAGAATGGGCTCAGCAACGCCAAATAGATCACTGTTATGAACAAAGACAAAAAAGACCAAGACGAACCGCTGCATATCCATCTGGGTGATGACGAAGACGAAGATGTACATGACGACGTTGAGATAGATGATGGCGATGAATATGATGATGACGGCGTGGAAGTCATCCGGCCCCATGGGCCAGGTTCCCAGACACGCAATATAAACAGCTCTTCTACACGGGGACGCGGCCTGCGCAACCAGCCTGTGCTGGATGAGGAGGAAGAGCTTCCGCCCAGCAAGACCAAGATCAAGAAGCAGATGCACGAGTTGCGCGACCTTGGCAAGGAATTGACCGAGCTGGGCAAGGATCAGCTCGCGCAGCTCGACATCCCGGAAAACCTGCGCGATGCGATACGCGAGATAAAGAACATCAACTCTTTCGGCGCGCGGCGCCGCCAGATGCAATACATCGGCAAACTGATGCGCGACGTGGATACCGCACCGATACTCGCCAAGCTGGATGTGTGGAAGGGCAAGTCGCAACATCACATCGCCTATACCCACCAGTTGGAACGCTGGCGCGACCGGCTAATGGAAAATGACAACGCTTTGACCGAACTGCTCGCCGCCCATCCGGGCGCTGACGCGCAACGCCTGCGCACGCTGGTACGCAATGCGCAGAAGGAAATGGAAGCCGGCAAGCCTCCTAAAAACTATCGTGAAATCTTTCAGGTACTACGTGAAATCATCCCCGAACCAACCTAGAGAAAATATGGCCAGCAACTCTACCCCGATAATCCTACAAACCGGTAATCAACCACAACACAGCATCATCTGGCTACATGGACTGGGCGCGGACGGACATGACTTCGTGCCCATCGCCGAAGAACTGGTGCTTCCCGTCGCGGTGCGTTATATCTTCCCGCATGCGCCGATGCGCCCGGTCACGGTCAATGGCGGATTCGTGATGCGCGCCTGGTACGACATCACCGGGCAAAACATAGATGCACAACAGGATGCGACTGGAATCCGTGCTTCGCAATTACTGGTGGAAGGTCTCATTGCACAAGAAGTGGCACACGGCATCGCACCGCACAATATCTTCCTGGCCGGATTTTCCCAGGGCGGGGCCATCGCACTGCACACCGCGCTGCGCCAAGCCGTCCCGCTGGGCGGCGTACTGGCGCTCTCCACTTATTTGCCATTGGCGGAACGTGCACCTGCCGAATTGGTGGAGCAGAGCAAAGTGACTCCAGTTTTTATGGCGCACGGACGCAGCGATCCTGTCGTGCCTTATGCGCTGGGCGTTGCTTCAAGAGACGCGTTACTGAAATTCGGTTACACGGTGGCGTGGCGCGAATACGCGATGCAACATTCGGTGTGTGAGGAAGAGCTGCGGGATATTTCGGCCTGGCTGCAGCGGCAGATCGAATCGTGAAGATGGAGAGCCTGGCTCCCTGCTACATTTCCTCGTCCTCACTGGCTTCCTGCACGACAAAGCGGAATTTTGCCAAATCGTAATCGAGGCCTTTTTCCTGCAATCCGTTGGGCATCAGCAGATAGGTTTTCCCGTCCAGCTGGATCTGCAGGCTGCGGCCCGGTGAAAACGTATCGGCCCTTAACAACAATTGGGCCTCGCCGGTCTCATCGTTCTGCCTTCCGTAAAGCCACAGCGCGGGCTGGCCGTTTTCGATTGCGCCGCCGGGCACTTTATTCTGATTTAAGACTACACCGGCTATGTGATTGGACAATATTTCCGCGCCCACCCGCAACTGGTTCTTCGCATCATCGCGCACCAACCGCCGCACCAACCGCCGCACCACCGCGACACCCCAATGCGGCAGTCCCTCCGGCTGTATCCCCAGCAAACTGCCGATACCGATGACGCCACTCCCCTTGACAGGGATCACGGTGCTGAATCCACCGGCACTGATTTCCTCGGTCACCCAATGCGCAAGTTCTTCTTCCCCTGCACCGAAATTCAGGCCTGCTCCGATGCGTTCGATTATCTTGTCGAAACTGTCCACCGCGTTCAGCGTGACATTGGCCATGCGCCGCGTATTACGCCTAACCGGCGGTGCAATCACATAATTCAGGATGTACTGGACAGCATTTTTGACCACATCCGCTTCATAGCTTCCGCCCAGATTGATATCGTCCGGAACGATATTTTTCTTCAGCACCTTCATAAAATCTTCCAGCTTGGCCTGCATCCCCGGCATGGCGATAAAGCGCATCGCGGGATGCGTCGTTGCCCCCATGTTGATGCGCGTCGGTTCGGCCGGGCGATTTAAATCGAAACTGAGCCGGCTGTTCTGGCCGACCTCGGTATGGATATCTATGGCCGCACGGTAATGAGCCACGATACGTTCTGTCAGATGTATATATAGTGGACTCAGCGCACTGAGTCCACTGTCATACCAGGCCATCAGGCATCCGACCTCAAGCTTCACCGTCGTATCGCCTATCAAACCCTGATACAGGCTGACCGGCGTATCCAGGTAGCGCAGCTGTTCGGCATGCTTGTAAAGCAGCGCAAGATTCGCCCAGATCGCGTTATCGACCTGGCCGTAGTGTGCGCAGACATATTTGAGGTGCCACGTCGTGGCATGTACCGCGCGGGCAGTCAGCAGCGGCACTTGCGCCTTGATGGCGCTGCTGCCTCTTTCGCCGTTGCAATAGGCAGTGAACAGCTTGAAATAAGCGTGGGCAATATGGCGCGACCAATTACCCAGCGCCAGCCAAAGACGGTTTTCCTGGAATTTATTTATTTCGAACGGCGTAAAATACTCGCGCACCAGCTTGCGCATATAAGGCTGCGCGGCATCGTCGAACAGGCGCAGCACGGCAAGATGATGATCCAGCTTGAAGTCGTCGGTATGTACCGATACCAACTCTATCAACTCGGTCAGCTCCGCGAGCGACCTGAATGCGTCATTCTTCGGCAGGTCATCCAACAATGCCTGCGCAGATTTGATGTCCGCGATAGGATTATCAGATTTTTTGCCGAATAATGTAGAAAGCATTCCCCGCTCCTTGAAAAAACCAATTACTTGCACACAACCTAATGAAACCACAAAATCCCTGTGGTGAACAGTACCCAAAGGACCGACTTGATCCCCTGGTTAAGCGATAACGCCCCATTTCCGCCTGTCGAACGCGCACTGCGTTCGCCCAACGGCTTGCTTGCGGCGGGCGGCGACCTCTCCGTGTCGCGCCTGCTGGAAGCCTACCGCCACGGAATATTTCCGTGGTTCAATCCCGGCGAGCCGATATTATGGTGGAGTCCCGATCCGCGCATGGTGCTGCTTCCGGGCGAGTTCAAAATCTCGCGCTCGCTGGCCAAAGTATTGCGCAACTCATCTTATGAAGTACGCACCGACACCGTCTTTGAGCAGGTGATGCGCAACTGCGCCGCGCCGCGCACCGACCATCAGGGAGGTCATCATGGCACATGGATACAGGAAGACATGATCAAGGCATATTGCGCATTGCATCGGCAGGGTTATGCGCATTCGGTCGAAACCTGGATGAACGGCAAACTCGTCGGTGGATTGTATGGTATCTGTATCGGCCACATGTTCTATGGCGAATCCATGTTCAGCCATGCCAGCAATGCCTCCAAGATCGCGCTGGCCCATCTCACCAGGCAATTTGAGCGCTGGCAGCTCGGCCATGCTACCGGGCCTGGAACAGGTATGATCGATTGCCAGATGAATACGGCTCATCTTGCCTCGCTCGGTGCGGGCGAGATCCCGCGCAGCGAATTTATCGCACGGCTGCAAGAATTGGTACACTGTGCGCCGATAACCGACTGGCAATTCGACACGGACCTTTTTAGATGAGCTTCCTCAACGACATTCCGCTCTCCGCGCTGCAGTTTTATCTGACCGCGCCCTATCCGTGCAGCTACCTGCCCGGCCTGCAAGCGCGCTCCCAGGTCGCCACCCCGGCCTTGCTGATCAACACGCAAGTGTATTCCGAACTGGTGCAACACGGCTTCCGGCGCAGCGGAACCTACACTTATCGTCCGCAGTGCGACAGCTGTCACGCCTGTGTGCCACTGCGCGTCCTGGCAAAACAATTCAAGGCCAACCGCTCGCAACGGCGCGCCTGGAAGCAACACGCCAATCTCGAAGCCACGCTCCACCCGCTGCAGGACCAGCCTGAATATTACGACCTTTACCAACGCTATCAGCGCACACGACACAAGGATGGCGGCATGGACAATGACGACCGCGAGTCATATCACAACTTCTTGCTGCAAAGCCACGTCGATTCGCTGCTGGTGGAATTCCGCGAGCAAGGCATATTGCGCATGGTCAGCGTGATCGACTTGCTCAGCGATGGCCTGTCTTCGGTATATACCTTCTACGAACCCGATCTGCCACGTGCACGCCTGGGTGTTTACAACGTGCTTTGGCAAATCGAGCTATGCCGCAAACTCGATCTGGACTTCATCTATCTCGGTTACTGGATCGAACACAGCCGCAAAATGGCTTACAAGACCGAATACCGGCCCTCACAGGGCTTGTCGGACGGGATATGGCACGACCTTGACCTAAAAAAAACTAGCGGGCAATCCTGAACGTGTTTTCATTGCTCCGTCCCGCGCTGTTACATCTCGACCCGGAAGCCGCGCATCACTTCACGCTGAACAGCCTGAATATCCTGCACACATTGGGCTTGAATGGCATCATCGCGCATCACATCCCGAACGACCGGCGCACTGTGATGGGCCTGAAATTTCCCAATCCGGTCGGCCTTGCCGCGGGGTTGGACAAAAATGGCGGATACATAGACAGTCTGGCGGCACTCGGTTTCGGCTTCATCGAGATCGGTACCGTCACACCGCTGCCACAGCCAGGCAATCCCAAGCCGCGCCTGTTCCGCCTGCCGCAAGCCAGCGCGATCATCAATCGCATGGGCTTCAACAACGATGGTGTGGATGCGCTCATCGCAAACGTGGAACGCGCCCGGTATCGCGGCATATTGGGCATCAACATCGGCAAGAACGCCGCCACCCCCATCGAGCGGGCGGCGGATGATTACCTGCTCTGCCTGCGCAAGGTGTATGCGTACGCCAGCTACATCACCGTCAATATCTCCTCACCGAACACAAAAAACCTGCGCCAGTTGCAGGACGAAGACGCGCTTAATGATCTGCTTGCCCAACTCAAAACCGAACAGCAGAAACTCGCCGATACCCATGGCAAGTACGTGCCCATCGCACTGAAGATCGCTCCGGATCTGGACAACGGGCAGATTGCGCAGATCGCCCGCCTGCTGATGCAGCATCACATCGACGGCGTGATCGCCACCAACACCACATTGTCGCGCGATGGTGTGGAGAACCTGCCGCATGGCGCGGAAACTGGCGGCCTGAGCGGTGCGCCGCTACGCGAAAAATCCACCGCGGTGATCCGCCGGCTTGCTGCCGAACTGAAGGGCACCCTCCCCATCATCGGTGTCGGCGGCATCCTGAGCGGAGCCGATGCGGCAGAAAAGATCCAGGCCGGTGCCTCGCTGGTGCAGATCTACAGCGGGCTGATCTATCGCGGCCCGGCACTGGTCAGCGATGCCTGCACCGCTATCCGCACTCCGTGACCGGTAGTCCACATCGGGTTAAGGCAGTGTCATTGACATTAGTTCTAATTAGAATTATTATAGTTCTAACTAGAACTAATGTGCCGGGTGATGTCTTCGTCAAATTTTCTGCCGCTGTTGCGTGAACTGTCGAGTGCCTACCAGGCTTTCGAAGTCTATTCGTCGGCGCACGTTCGCTCGCTGTCACTGACGCCGGCACAGTTCGATATTGTCGCCACCCTGGGTAACACGTCCGGCATGTCACCCAAGGAACTGGGCGAAAAGACGCTGATCACCAAGGGGACGCTGACCGGCGTGGTGGATCGCCTGGTCGACAAAAAACTGGTGCGCCGTGCCGCATCCGCCAGCGACGGGCGTTGCCAGGTCGTCCAGCTGACGGCCCAAGGCGAGAAATTGTTTGCGCGTGTTTTCCCCGCACATATTACCCACATGCAGCGCGCCTTTGCCGGATTTTCGCCCAAGGAACTGGCCGCCGCAACGGCTAACCTGCGCCGTTTACGGGAGGCATTTTCCGCCGCACACAATGCGCGCAATAAATAGGAACATCGCTTACATGCGTTCCGGAGACGAATTTTTTCGCCTCCTTGCCCGACAGGCAAGGGGGATTCTGTGGCACTTTTCATACAAGGAGTTTTAACATGTCAACCAAGCAAGCCGTTATCGCACAAAAAGCACCCTTTGCCGTTAATGTCGAAGCCGGTAAAAGTTACTGGTGGTGTGCCTGTGGCAAAAGCGCCAGCCAGCCTTTCTGCGACGGCAGCCACAAGGGTAGCGACTTTAGTCCCGTGGAATACAAGGCTAAGGAATCCGGGCCGGTATATTTTTGCGGCTGCAAGAATAGTTCCAATGGCGCACTGTGCGACGGCACCCACAAAAAGCTGTAACTTCCATCGCATCGCTACCGCCAAACCAGGTCGGCTTGCCGGCCTGGTTTCTTTGTTCCGGACACATCCCTTTGCATGAAGGATGAACAGGAAGAACACTTGCGTGTTATCGGGCCTTTCCGGATACACGGTTGCAAAATTGCTTTCCAAGTAGCACAGGCGTAGAGTGCCGCCCCATTCTGCCACAGGGAATGTCGGATCAATGAGCGATACTCAAACGAAACAAAAGTTGCCTATACTCGCGCTTGGCGCAATCGGCGTGGTGTTTGGCGACATCGGCACCAGCCCGCTGTATGCGATACAGGCAACTTTTACCGGCCCCCATCCGCTGCCTGTCGTGGAAGCCAATATCCTCGGTGTGCTGTCAGTCATGTTCTGGACCATCATGCTGCTGGTGTCCCTAAAATATGTGGTCATCATCATGCGCGCGGATAACCACGGTGAAGGTGGGTCGCTGGCTTTGCTGGCTTTGGTGAGTGAACTCACGGCACACCGGCCCAAATTGAAATGGTTCGTCACTGCGCTGGGCGTATTTGCCGCCGCGCTGTTCTTCGGAGACGGCATGATCACCCCGGCGATCTCGGTGATTTCCGCAGTCGAAGGCCTGGACCTTGTGTCTCATGAGTTCAAGAACTACATTCTTCCCATTACCATCATCGTCCTGACCGGATTATTTTTCATCCAGAAGCGCGGTACAGGCGCGGTGGGCATGGCATTCGGGCCGATCATGGTGTTCTGGTTTTTCAGCCTGGCGGTGTTCGGCATTATTTCCATCGCGCAGAGCCCGCAGGTATTGCTCGCGCTGAACCCCGTCTATGCCTTCCAGTTTTTAAGCGCGGATCCGAAAGTCTCCTTTCTCGCACTTGGCGCCATCGTTCTCGCGATAACCGGCGGGGAAGCCCTGTATGCCGACATGGGGCACTTCGGTAAATATCCTATCCGTCTGGCGTGGTTCTCTTTCGTCCTGCCTGCACTGGTGTTGAATTACTTCGGCCAAGGCGCGCTGTTGCTGCACAATCCACAGGCAATCGAAAATCCGTTTTATCTGCTCGCCCCCGCCTGGACACTGGTGCCGATGGTGTTGCTGGCTACTGCGGCAACTGTCATCGCTTCGCAAGCCGTCATATCCGGCGCCTTCTCGATAGCGCATCAATCCGTGCAGATGGGTTTTCTGCCGCGCATGGAAATTCGCCAGACTTCCGACAAGGCACAAGGGCAGATTTACGTGCCGTTTACCAACTGGACGCTTTATCTGGCTGTGGTCTTCCTGGTATTTGCCTTCCAGAGCTCGACCAATCTGGCGGCGGCTTATGGCATCGCCGTCACCGGCACCATGACCATCACCACGATACTGATCGCCTTCGTCATCGTGCTGCTCTGGCGTTGGCCACTGGTTTATGCCATACCCCTGGTCACCGTTCTGCTGATCGTGGACATGACCTATTTTGCAGCCAACGCCATCAAGATCCCTCAGGGTGGCTGGTTCCCGCTGTGCATTGCCCTGGTATCCTTTACCGTGCTCACCACATGGAAGCGCGGCCGGAAACTGTTGTTCGATGAGATCACGCGCCAGACCGTGCCACTACAGGCGATCATCAACGGCATAGATGATATGCCGCGGGTCAGCGGTACGGCGGTATTCCTGACCCCGACCAGCGATGGCGCACCGTCGGCCATGCTGCACAACCTTAAACACAATCACGTACTGCACGAACGCAACATACTGCTGACGGTGGTGGTCGAGGACAAGCCTTATGTCACAAAAGGCAACCGCTTTCTGATCAATGATCTCGGCAAGAATTTTTATCGGGTGAAGTTGTTTTACGGTTTCATGCAAACGCCCGATATTCCATTTGCCCTGGAACTGTGTGGCGCGCAAATATTGCCCTTCGACATGATGACCACGTCATTCTTCATTTCGCGAGCACTGATCGTTTCCGGCCCCAACCCCGGCATGATGGAATGGCGCGAGCGCCTGTTTCAGGCGCTATCCAAGAACGCCATGAACGCGGCAGACTTCTTCAAGATACCGGCCAATCGCGTCATCGAAATGGGCACCCGGATCGAAATCTAGCCAGTCTTGATTTTTAGTTGTTTGCTCTCAACTCCGCACCAGATCACCCAGTTCATCCAGCAACGGGCCGAGGAATTTTTCATAAGGTCGCCAGCGTTCCACCGAGGTCTTGTAAATCGGCTGGCGCACCTGCGTCAGGCTGGCCGTGCGGATCGAGCGCTGGTTATTGTAAAACTCGATGCAAGCATCGTCCCAATCCAGGCCGCAAAAAGCGATCATGCGCCGTGCCTGGGTTTCCTGATCGGCGACGATGTCCTCATAATGGACATCGAGAAAAGCTCCGCTTGGCAGCACACTGCGCCAATGTTCCATCAGGCGCGCATAGTCGACATAGTAACGTCCCAGTTCCGCCAAATCATAAGTGTGTTCCTGCCTGTTGCTGAACAACTGCATGAAGCAGGACAGGCAGGTATCCACCGGATTATGGTTGACGTGGATGATCTTTGCATTCGGCAGCATCGCATGTATCAGGCCGATGGCAAAAAAATTCGTCGGCATCTTGTCGGTGATGTGCCGGGCATCTGGCGCACGGGTCTGCAGTCCGGCAACATAGTCCGCGCCCCATGTGCGAAGGCTGGCCTGATCGAGCGCGGGAATATTATGCGGGAAGACCAAACCCGTTCCGGCAACATCGCGTTGCGCGATATCCAGCAGGTCGGGCAATTCGCCCGCGCCGTGTACATCAGGATGGCTGGCAAGAATCTGTTCGGTCAACGTGGTTCCGGAGCGCGGCATGCCGAGCACAAAGATCGGAATGCCGGACGGATCACCCCGCCGCGCAGGCGTGCTATCGTCTCCCCCGTTAAAAATCCGCATGGTGTCATCAAAATGCTGTGTCATTTGCGCGGCTACATACTCGAATGTAGCGCGCTTCAATTTACATCCTTCAGCAAAATGCGGGAACGCCTTGTCGTAATCGCCGATGTCATCAAAACACTTGCCCAGCGCAAACTGCAGGAAGATCGCCTTTTTATAGGGCATCGGTGTTCCACTACGCCGTGCTGCATCCTCTGTCACCACCAGCGCCGCAAGATTCTCGTCACCGTCTTTCACCTTGCCAACTTGCGCGAGCAGCAGGCGCGCCTCCAGGTCCTCCGGATTGATCTCCAGCGCCTTGCGGAACAGTCTTTCAGCTTCGACCATCTCGCCGCTGGCCATGCATAGTTGTCCCACGCCGAGCACGGCCTCGCTGCACTGCGGATCGCTTTCCAGCGCCAGCCGGTAGCACTCCAGTTCCTCCTCGGGTCGCCCGAGCTCGCGCATGATGACACCCAGATTGCTGTGGGCCTTGGCGAAATCCGGCTTGAGTGCCAGCGCACGCCGATAGCTCGCCGCGGCATCATCGAGCTGTCCCAGCTCTTTCAGGGCTCCGCCCAGATTATTGTATGCCTCGACGAAGTCCGGCTTGAGCTTCAGCGCACGCCGGTAACTTGCCACCGCTTCATCCAGCTGCCCGAGATCTTGCAGGACCACACCCAGATTATTGTGCCCCCCGACAAAATCGGGTTTAATCTGCACCGCGCGCCGGCCGCTTGCCACCGCGGCATCGAGTTGTCCGCGGGCACGCAGCAGTGCGGCCAGGTTGCCATGCGCTTCGGCATCATTGGGTAAAAGCTCCGCCGCCTTCCGCATCGCCGGCAAGGCATCACTACCTTGCATCTGCAGGGCGAGGCCGAACAGTTTCCAGACTACCCCGGAATCTGGGTACGACTTGAGCAGTGAACGCGCCAGTTTTTCCAGTTCCACATAACGAGCGGAATTGAACAGCACGCCGAGCAACTTCAGGTCGTCCGGCGTCGGCGCCGCTGCGGGCGGCGGCTGGTATCCGGCTTTTCCCAGGCAGCAGTTCTTGTATTTTTTCCCGCTCCCGCAACTGCACGGGTCGTTTCTTCCCAGCTTCATACTCAACATCCTCGATCGATTTTCCCCAATACCCCCGGGACATTCGGAACATTATGGCGGGCAATGCAACAGGGATGCGATTCTATACGATTTATTAAAACCGACGCTTCTCTCCAAGCGTCCGTAACCGGGAATCAAACTTTACGGAATATTCATATACCGCCAACGCGGTTGAAGCGGTATATGAATCAGGGGATAATCCGCGCCTTATTTGTTCCAAGGTAGCGCAATGACTGAATATATGCTGATCCTGATCAGTGCGGTGTTCGTGAACAACGTCGTGATGGTCAAGATCCTCGGGCTGTGCCCGTTCATGGGGGTGTCCAAGAAACTGGAAGCCGCCATCGGCATGGGCGCGGCCACCACTTTCGTGTTGACGCTGGGCTCCGGCTCCAGTTATTTGATCAACAAATACCTGCTCGGCCCCGATCTGTCTTATCTCACCACGCTGTCGTTCATCGTGGTGATCGCCGGCATCGTGCAGTTCACCGAAATGGTGGTGCAGAAGACCAGCCCGCCGCTATACCAGATCCTGGGCATCTATCTGCCGCTGATCACCACCAACTGCGCCGTGCTGGGCGTGCCGTTGTTGAATGTGCAACTCAAACACAACTTCATGGAATCGCTGATCTTCGGCTTCGGCAATGCACTGGGCTTCACAATGGTGATGGTGCTGTTCGCCGGCATGCGCGAACGCATGGAAGGCGCGGACGTCCCCGCGATCTTCAAAGGTTCGGCGATCGCGATGGTCACTGCGGGATTGATGAGTCTGTCCTTCATGGGATTCTCCGGATTAATCAAGTAATGGGGAATCCTGAATGTTAAGCGCGCTGCTGGTGATGGCGGCCCTCGCGATCGTGCTTGGCGCGGTGCTGGGTTTTGCCGCGATCAAGTTCCACGTCGAAGGCAATCCGCTGGTGGACAAGATCGATGCGATCCTGCCGCAAACGCAGTGCGGACAATGCAGCTTCCCAGGCTGCAAGCCATACGCAACAGCGATTGCAGCCGGAGAGGCCGACATCAACCGCTGCCCGCCGGGCGGCGTGGAAGGCATCCAGAAACTCGCCGACTTGCTCGGTGTGGATTTCAAACCCTTCGGCGGAGACACCGCCGCACCCAAGCCCAAGTCGGTCGCGATCATCGACGAGAGCACCTGTATAGGCTGCACGTTGTGCATCCAGGCCTGCCCGGTCGATGCCATCGTCGGCGCGGCCAAACAGATGCACACCATCATCGCTGCGGAATGCACCGGTTGCGAATTGTGCGTCGCGCCCTGCCCGGTGGATTGCATCAGCATGCAGGTCATCGAGGAAAAGATCAGCAACTGGAAATGGAAATATCCGGTGTACTCGTTGGTAACAGCACAATGAGGACCCTTTATCATTTCCACGGCGGTGTCCATCCTCCCAGCAACAAGACACAATCGACCCGGCTGGCGATCGCGCCTGCGCCGCTGCCGTCCAGGTTGATCGTTCCGCTGCACCAACATGCCGGGGAAACCGCCAAGCCTGTCGTGCAAGCCGGCGACCATGTATTGAAAGGGCAGCTGATAGGAATGCCGGACGGCTTTGTTTCGAGCGCGGTACACGCGCCCACGTCGGGCACCATCGCCGCGATCGACATGCAGTTGATCGCCCATCCTTCCGGCCTTCCCAACCTGTGCGCGACGCTGATCCCGGACGGCAAGGATGAATGGATAGAACTTGAGCCAGTAAAAAATTATCGTGACCACAGCACCACCGAATTACAGCACCTGTTGCGCATGGCCGGCGTAGTGGGTCTGGGTGGTGCGGCATTCCCCAGCGACATCAAGTTGCGTCTCGGCAAACAAAAAATAAAAACGCTGATCCTGAACGGCGCGGAGTGCGAACCCTACATCACCTGCGACGACATGCTGATGCGCGAGCGCGCTGCGGAGATCGTGCAGGGCGCGGAGATACTGCGCTTCATGCTGGATGCGGATGAAGTGCTGTACGGCGTCGAGGACAACAAGCCGGAAGCGATTGCCGCGCTGCAACAGGCCATCACAGCAAGTGGCTCCGCCCTTCAACAAAGCAAGCGACATGAGGTTGTTGCGATCCCGACGATCTATCCGGGTGGCAGCGCGAAACAATTGATACGCGTACTCACCGGACTGGAGGTGCCCTCCGGAAAATTGCCCACCGACATCGGCGTGCAATGCTTCAACGTCGCCACGGCTTATACGGTGCATCGCGCGCTTGCGCATGGCGAGCCGCTGCTGTCTCGCATCGTCACGGTCGCGGGCAACGTGCGCGAGGCGCGGAACTACGAAGCGCTGATCGGCACACCGATAGACGAGCTGGTCGCACTGAGCGAAGCGCTGCCCGATACCAACGGTTACATCATGGGCGGCCCGATGATGGGCTTCGCTTTACCTGGGATGAGTGGCCCGGGACCTGCCGTGCATGTGCCCATGGTAAAAGCCACCAACTGTATTATCGTTTCTTCAGAAAAATTATTCCCACCGCCGCCGCCCGCGATGCCATGCATACGCTGCACGCGCTGCGTCGAAGTGTGTCCGGCAGATCTGCAGCCGCAGGATTTGTTCTGGTTCGCGCAGTCGAAAGAATTCGGCAGGGCACAGACCTTCAGCCTGTTCGACTGCATCGAATGCGGCGCGTGCAGCTATGTCTGCCCCAGCCACATCCCATTGGTACAGTATTACCGTTTCGCGAAGAGCGAGATACGCGCGCGCGAACACGACAAGCAGCTTGCCGATCAAGCACGCGATCGTCACGAGTTTCACGAGCAACGCATCGAACGCGAGAAGCGTGAAAAAGCCGAGAAACTCGCTGCCAAGGAAAAAGCCGCGCAAGCAGCCAAACTAGCCGCCCAGCCGCTGACAGCGGAACAGCAAGCAGAACTCGCCAACCTCGCAACGAGCCGCGAGCATATCCGCGAACTTGCCCAATCTGCAGTCGAGCACACAACCGAAAATACCGGGGCCAATTAAAAATGTTTTTCTCACCCTTCATCAGCAAATCAGAAGGCGTCGCCGCGATCATGCTCAAGGTACTGCTCGCATTGCTGCCCGGCATCTCGCTGTACGTGTGGTATTTCGGCCCGGCTATCCTGGTGTCGATCGCGCTGGCAAGCATCACCGCGCTCGCCACCGAAGCCGCGATGCTCAAGCTGCGCAAGCGGCCGATCGCGCCATTTCTGAAAGACAACAGCGCACTACTCACTGCGTGGCTACTCGCGCTGTCTATCCCGCCACTGGCGCCGTGGTGGATGGTCGTGGTCGGCACGGCCTTTGCGATCGCGATTGCCAAACATTTATACGGCGGGTTGGGCAGCAATATGTTCAACCCCGCAATGGTCGGCTACGCAGTACTGATTATTTCGTTCCCGATGCAGATGACGCACTGGCTCGCTCCACAGGGTTTGGTGCTCGCCGAACTGAGCTTCGCGCAACAGCTGCAATATATTTTTTCCGGCGTATTGCCGAATGGCCTGACGCTGGACGCGATCACGATGGCCACGCCGCTGGACACGCTGAAGACGCATTTGCATCTCGACGAATCCGTCCAGCAGATTTTGAACATGCCGATCTACGGCCAGATCGGCGGACACGGCAGCGAGATGGTGGCATGGGGATTTTTGTTCGGCGGGCTTTATCTGCTCGCCTCGCGCATCATCAGCTGGCACATCCCGTTCACCTATCTGGGCACGCTGTTCGTCATCGCGTGGATATTCCATCTAGCTGATCCCACTCACTACGTCGCGCCGCTGTTCCATTGGTTCTCCGGCGCGGCGATACTGGGCGCATTCTTCATCCTCACCGATCCGGTCAGCAGTCCCACCACCAACAAGGGACGCCTGATCTACGCGGCAGGCGCGGCTTTGCTTACCTATTTGATCCGCACTTTCGGCGGCTTTCCGGACGGTGTTGCATTCGCCACGCTGCTGATGAACATTTGCGTACCACTGATCGTGCTGTACACCCAGCCCAAAGTCTTTGGTAAAAAAGATGGCGGTAAAAAGGACGACCAGCCATGAGGCGCACGATCGCCAAGGCTTCTATCGTCACCGCGCTCAACTTGCTGTTCTTTACGGTGATCGGCACAGGCCTGCTCGCCATCACCTACCAGCTGACGCATGATCCCATCGCGCGCAGCGAGGAAAAAGAAAAGTTGCGGCTGGTCACGCAAATCGCTCCGAGCGAAACCTACGACAACGACATCATCAAGGACAGCGTGCAACTCGCTGCAGACACATTACTGGGCAATGACGACACCACCGTCGCCTACCTCGGCCGCTTGAAAGGCGAGCCTTCCATCGCGGTGCTGCAAGTCATTGCGCCGGACGGCTACAGCGGCAAGATCAGCCTCATCCTGTCGATTCGCAGCGATGGAAAAGTAGGCGGCGTGCGCGTAATATCCCACAAGGAAACGCCGGGCTTGGGCGACTACATCGAGATCGCGCGCAGCAAATGGATCACCAATTTTGACGGCAGATCGCTGGACGATCCGAAAGACAGCGACTGGAAAGTCAAAAAAGACGGCGGCGCTTTTGATTACATGGCCGGTGCGACCATCACCCCGCGCGCGGTGGTAAAGGCAGTGCACAAGGCATTGCAGTATTTCGCGCAGCACCGCGACGAGATGTTCAAGCCGCATCCTCTGGCTAAAATGGAAGCCGCTTCAAATGAAGGAGACAAGAAATGACCTTACAGGAATTCAAGGATATTTTGCACAACGGCGTGTGGAAGCAGAACACCGGGCTGGTGCAGCTGCTCGGCATGTGTCCCATCCTCGCGGTGAGCAGCTCGGTGGTCAACGGCGTCAGTCTCGGCCTCGCGACCGCCGTGGTGATGGCGCTGTCCGGCGCGGTGATCGCGCCGATCCGCAACCTCGTCCCGAATGAAGCGCGCATCCCGGTATTTATTTTAATCATCGCGGTGCTGGTCACCGTCGTGCAATTCAGCATGAATGCCTACATGTACGGCCTGTATGTCGTGCTCGGTATCTTCATTCCGCTGATCGTCACCAACTGCATCGTGCTTGCGCGCATTGAGGCCTTCGCCGCGAAGAACCCCATGTGGCAATCCGCGCTGGACGGCTTCGCGATGGGTTTGGGGCTGACCTGCGTGCTCGCGGTGCTGGGCGGGCTGCGCGAGATATTCGGCCACGGCACGCTGCTGTCCGGCATCGACTTGGTGTTCGGCGAAGCGGCGAAGAGCTGGGTGATCACCGTCGTGCCGAACTACCACGGCTTCCTGCTCGCCATCCTGCCGCCCGGCGCATTCATCACGCTGGGCATGCTGATCGCCGGCAAGAACTGGCTGAACCTGCGCGCCGAACAGAAACTGAAAGGCAGCAGTGCCACCATCACGCCGGTGGATGGCGGGTGTGCGCCTGCGGCGCACTGAGCGGGCGACTTTGCCAGCCGTTTTGCGTCAGACCTCCCCATGAACAACATCCGGCACGAAGAAACTTCTCGCGATTCGCTCTACGAGGATATCAAACAGAATCTCGACACAATCTATGCATTGTGGGCCGAAGGAAACAATAGTCTTCGGTTCTCCATTCCCATTTTGTGCGCGGCGAAACTTGAAGCTTTCATTAACGTTGCTGGAAAACTGAAAGTCGAACACTGGGATATTTTGGAACGCAAACTGTCCTTCACCGAAAAGTGCCAAATAGTCTTTGCTGCTGTCGGCGTGGTCTTTGACCCAACTACTAAGTTAAACAAAGCGGCAATTGCCACCTTCGAAATAAGAAACTCACTCGTCCACCCAAAGATGAAACTGAACCGAATCGACGAGTACGTTTCGCAAGAAGAATACGAACGGCGAAGTTCTAGTTTTCTTGGTGTATCACACCCACTACGTTCCAAGCTCACACGAAAGGAAGTTGAGCAGATCAAGAGTACGAGCGAATTGTTCGTTGTTGAGTGGGGGCCAAAGTTGCTTGATAACGCACCATACTACTGGCTGACGGGAGGTTCAACAGGCGGGTTTACCTTTGAACCAGAACGCAAGAACTAACCCACCGGCTCAAGGACAATTCTGTCGACAAACATCACATGAACCCCGCCAAACGTCGCGAAATATTTTTACGCCTGCAAGCGGCCAACCCGCACCCGACTACCGAGCTGGAATACAAGACGCCGTTCGAGCTGCTGGTCGCGGTGATGCTCTCGGCGCAGGCCACCGATGTCAGCGTGAATGCCGCAACGCGGCACCTGTACCCGGTCGCCAATACGCCCGAGAAAATCCTCGCGCTCGGCGAGGAAAAGCTGCGCGAGTACATCCAGCGCATCGGCCTGTACAAGACCAAGGCCAAGCACGTGATACAGACCTGTCGTTTGCTGCTGGAGAAGCACGGCGGCACGGTGCCGCAAACCCGCGAGGCGCTGGAAGCACTGCCCGGCGTGGGCCGCAAGACCGCCAACGTGATCCTCAATACCGCGTTCGGCCAGCCCACCATCGCGGTGGACACGCACATCTTCCGCGTATCGAATCGCACCGGCATCGCGCCCGGCAAGGATGTGGTGGAAGTTGAAAAGAAGCTGATCAAGTTTGTGCCGGACGAATTCAAGCACGACGCGCATCATTGGTTGATATTGCACGGTCGCTATGTCTGCCAGGCGCGCAAACCGAAATGCGGCGCGTGTATCATTCGCGACCTTTGTGAGTTCAAGGGAAAGGAACTGTGACCATAAATAATCCGTCATTCCCGCGCAGGCGTGAATCCAGTGGGTTTACTTAATGGGCCATTGTTTTGTCCGCGCTTTGCGCGGAGACGTTAGATCGGCTGGATTCCCGCCTGCGCGGGAATGACGGCAGGTTGTTATTCACTTTGGAGTAGACACTTTGTTTTTCAATCCATCGCGCGACGAAGCGCGCAATTTTTTATTTGAATCCTGGCGCAAGCACAGAGCCAAGGAATTGTTGACGCCGCTGGAAGACTTGGCCACTCAACTCATCGGCAAGCATCCCGAATACTTTGCCGTGCTGGAAAATCCGCAGCAGTATCAGGACAAGGATTATCAACCGGAACAGGGCACAACCAACCCCTTCCTGCATCTGATGATGCACCTGACCATCGAGGAACAGATCTCCATCGACCAGCCGGCTGGGATACGCGCGCAGTTCGTACGATTGACGCAGAAGCTGGAATCGGAACACGATGCGCAGCATCGCATGATGGAATGCCTCAGCGAAATGATCTGGCAAGCACAGCGCAATCGCACCCAGCCGGATGCCGCGATATACTTCGCGTGTTTAGAAAAACAATAGACGGGCAATGCTATGCGCTTGAGCAAGATCACTACTCGTACCGGCGACACCGGCACAACCGGCTTGGCCGACGGAACTCGTCTCGGCAAAGACCACGCGCGCTTCGCTGTGTTGGGCAGTGTGGATGAATTGAACAGTCACATCGGTGTAATGCTTGCAGAACAACTTCCAACTGACATTCGCTCGATGTTATTGCAGATACAGAATGATTTGTTCGACCTGGGCGGCGCACTCGCGCTGCCTACGCAGGACACGTTCGCGGAAAGCAAAGTCGCATGGCTGGATGAGCAGCTCGCGCACTACAACGCCGACCTGCCGCCGCTGCGCGAATTCATCTTACCCGGCGGTTCGCGCGCAGGTGCGCTGTGCCACGTGGCGCGCACTGTCGCGCGACGCGCCGAGCGCGACCTCGTCGTGCTGTCACAAAACGATGCCGTGCCGCAACACGCGCTGCCTTATCTGAATCGCTTGTCTGATCTGTTGTTCGTGCTGAGCCGCTGCATCAACCGCCTGCAAGCGGTACCTGAAACATTGTGGCGGCGCGACGAATAACCTGGATTACCTGCATCTGCGTTGAGGTCCGATGCAGGTGATGATGAAGAAAGAAACCTGAAGGTTATTGGACGTGCTCGGGATAATGGTAATACCCGGCGTTCAGGTAACGCGCAACCTCCACGACATCGGCGTTATTCCAACCCAGTCCGGCCACTTCCTGCCAGCGGCGTACTTGTGCATTCAGGCTGACCCAATCCGTGGCGATCTTCTTGTCCCGCCAATGAATCTTGGCGCTGTGGCAGGCGATGCAATGTGTCGTATACAGCAATTCCCCGCGCGAAGTATCGCCCTTGGGTTCGGCATTGGCAACAGCGGAAATCATCAGGCCGAATAGCAATACGGCA
Organism: uncultured Nitrosomonadales bacterium; assembly: GCA_903858965.1. GTDB lineage: Bacteria > Pseudomonadota > Gammaproteobacteria > Burkholderiales > Gallionellaceae > Gallionella. The sequence continues at coordinate 41,458 of CAIOKY010000149.1, forward strand.
TAAACCCATTTTCCAGTCATCTCGCTCTCCTTAAGTGATCGGGCTGATTTTCTCTCGATATGTGTTTCAGTATAGGCCTCGCTCCCCGGTTAATCAAACCACGGTTACCCAAAGAGCCCCGTCAGGATTTGTGCATCCTTTCCCTTACCTACGGATATCTCGGCGACCATCATTACCCTATTGATTAAATGGTCTTATTTGCTGATTTTTCTTGCCTTTTGAATCAACCGATGACAATATTTCTTCCACCACATTGCTGGCTCGCTTGCAGTCCCATCAGACCGATAGTGCGCCATCGAAACTAAAAGTTTTGTGGTGTACGTGGGTTCCCTTAACTATTTTTGGAGGTGTTATCGTGTCAACCATGATTTATTTGCCGCTGGTTTTGTCGCCCTATATTCTGCTGAGTCTCATGATCTTGTTTAGCGGCAAGTCTTCAGACTAGATAGTGATGCCCCGGTCAGCGATATCTTGGCTGACAGAATCAAGGGTGGCCTGGCTTCGGTCAGGCCTTTTGGTTTTTTACCGTAACCAAGGTATGCGCCATAGCAACAACAAGCGCACGGCACAGCCTCTGCAAACATCAGCAAACCGGTAATCGCCGACATCGTTGCCAGTCTGAAGATTTACTTTGGCGCGCGGCTATATCACAATGTCCGCAAATCAACTTCTCGGATGTTCAACCGATGACAAGATTCATCCGGCACCCTGCGGAAATCCCGATCGAGGTCAAGGTCCACGGCCAGTCGGCCTACGCCACGCATAACGCTGTCAACCTGAGCATCGGCGGGCTGGCCTTTCGTTGTGACCGCGAGCTTGAGCCGGGGGATATCGCGGAGATACGCATCCCGTTCGTCAGCCCGCCCTTTGCAGCGGAGGCTCGAGTGGCCTGGTGCACGGCGCGCCAGGGCATTTTCGAAATCGGTGTCGAGTTCCAGGATCAGGATGATGCCTTCACCGCACGCATGGTGGAACAGGTGTGTCACATCGAAAATTACAAACAGGAAATATTGCTCACCGAAGGACGACGCCTGTCATCGGAGGAAGCGGCAGCGGAATGGATCGATAAGTTCGCTGCGCGGTTTCCCGGTTCTGCCGATGCAAAATAAAAAAGCCATTGTCCCATCCTCCCGACAGGTCGGGGGAATGAGCCAATGGCTAAAGCAGAACGCCCTGTTAGCGCTTGTAACTACTATGGATTAGGGCCGTAGACAAAATCGACCCGGCGGTTTTCTTTCCAGCATTTCTCTTCATGGCAAGTGAGCCGCGGCTTCTCTTCACCCAAGCTCAATATTTTTATTTGCCGCTCGGAGACACCCCATAGCTCAAGATACTTGCGCACGGCGTTAGCCCGCTTTTTGCCCAGGGCAAGATTGTATTCGTTGCTGCCGCGCTCATCCGCATTTCCTTGCAGCGTCACAGTTTCATTCCCGTGCGCCTTGAGGAAATCACCCTGCTGCTGGAGAACGTCCCGATAGGTCGGCTCGACTACATACTTATCGAAATCAAAGTAAACACTTTTCTTTTGCAGGTCTTGCAATTGAGCCGCCAATTTTTTCGATTCTGCATCAGAATCTGACACGGTTCCAGTTGAAGGACTGCTTGCAGCTGCCGCAGGAGGCGGGGCCGGTGTGGGGGCGGGGTTGGATTTTGGTGATGAAGCACATGCCGAAAGTACAAGGAGTAGCGATACAGCGACAACTGATTTTTGCATAATGTTTTTTCCTGTCGAAGGTTGCGTGACGAAACTTCACAATCACTCCAGGCAACGGCATCCGGAGCTGTTACGAAAGTGATAGCTGCGGATGCTACAAGATGCTCCGTCAAGATTGCGTTAAGAAAACGCTATCCGGTGGACAGAGCGGACGATTTGGCAAAGATCAGCCGCGCTGATGTGCCGTGTCCCGGACTGCTTTTGATGACCGCCTCCCAGCCGTACCGGTCACAGATGCGCTTGACAAGCGACAGGCCAATGCCGGAGCCGGTGCTGCCGGAGCCCTTGAATTGCCGCTGAAATATTTTCCCGATCTCTTGCTCGGGTATGCCCCGGCCAGTATCGGTTACCGTCAGCGTATCGTCCTCCAATGCAATGGAAACTTTGCCGGAGTCTGTGTAGGCAAAGGCATTTCTGATCAGATTGGCCACGACAATTCCCAGCAGTGTGCGCTCCGCCTCGATATGCGGCTGGCTTATACAAGCGAGTTCGACGGTGGTTGTTTCGTTCAGCAGATAACGGTGAGCTTCGACGGTATCTGCGACCAATTTCCATACGTCACAGTTTTGCACAACCGGCTCTGCCAGTGTTTCTTCCCTGGCCATCAAAAGCAATGCCGATGTGATGCCGGTCATTTCCCGGTTGGCACGTGTGATCCTCGCCAGACGCTCCCGCTGCTTGTTGCCGAGTGTGTTGTCGCCTTCCATCAGTTCCACCGCGCCCTGAACGATGGCCAGCGGTGTCCTGAGTTCATGGCTGACGTCCAGCGTGAATGCTCTTTCTCTATCGATGAAGGCCTTCATGCGTGTCAGGTAGCCACCGAACACCCCGGCCAGCTTGCCGATTTCATTGTCATCGAATCCCTTGGCGACCTCATGCACCTCGTCTTCGGGCTTTGCCGCGCTCACCCGCCGCGCAAGCTCCGTCAGGGGTGCAACCACCCTGCCTGCCAGAAACCAGCCGATTCCCGCCGACATCAATGTCGCGATCAATGCACCGAACACCAGATAAACGAGGAATTCCTGTTCCCGGTGATGTTGCTGTATTTCGTTGAACAGCATGAAGTAACGCTCGCCATCCCGGTCGAACACCGCGACCCGGTAGGGTATGTCGTCCAGCAACAGCTCATGTTTCCCCGGTGTCAGCCTGAGCAGCTCCGGTGGAATATCTGCTGCGGCATCGCCCTGTTTGTGAACGAAGCCGCGAACACTGACTGTTGCAGGCAACAGCGCTTGCGGATTGCGCGCACGACGGAACAGGTAGTCGTCCATTTCCGCACTGAGCGTTTCATCCATCAAGTGCTCGCCAAGATTGTGCGCCGCGAAAGACAGTCCCATTGACAGCAACAAGCTGATCGATGCGCCAAATAAAAAGAATGTTGTCGCCAGACGGAAACGCAGGCTGTGACGGACGTTACTCATCGCTGATCTGGTAACCGATTCCCCGATGGGTTCTGATCAGCGGCTGATCTGATTGCTTGTCGATGGCGCTGCGCAAGATATGCAGATGCGCGCGCAGCGCATCGCTGTCCGGGGGAGAGTCGCCCCAGATGCCGCGTTCAAGAACCTCCCTCGACAACACGCGCGGGGAATTCCTCATCAACAGATCCAGGATCTTTAGCGGTATGGGAGGCAGCTCTATGGTTCTCTTGCCGCGCGTTATTTTCAGCGTGCCGGGATCGAAAGACAAGTCGCCCACGTGCAAGGCGGACGAGCTGTCCCGTACCTGGGAGCGGCGCACCAGCGCGTTGAGGCGCGCTTCCACTTCGCGCATCACGAACGGCTTGACCACATAATCATCGGCTCCCGCTTCGAGTCCGGCAATCTTGTCGTCCAGCGAATCGCGAGCCGTCAGCATCAGGAGCGGCATCTGTTTACCGGCTTCGCGCAAACGGCGGCACAAAACCAAACCGTCGATTCCCGGCAACATCAGGTCCAGGATCAGGACATCATATTGGTTCGATGTGGCGAGATGAAGTCCGGAAATGCCATCCCCGGCCAGATCCACGATATGGCCTTTCAGTTCGAAATAATCGAACATGTTTTGCGCAAGGTCGCGATTGTCTTCGATCAGGAGCAGGTACATTTCTTGAGTATCCGGAAATGTTTTCCGGCGATCATGCTTTTTTCTTCATGCTGCACCGCCGAGGCAGCCATCCTGAAAATCCCTGATGGCCTGGTAGATTTCTTCTTTGGTGTTCATCACGAAGGGCCCGTGCTGCACGATGGATTCGCGCAGCGGTTTGCCGGAGATCAGGATGGCCCTTGCCGGAACCGTTGCGCCGAGGATCACTCCGTCAGCCTGCGGCATGTTGGCAAGTATGCCCATGCGATTCTCGCCCAAGGTCTTGCCGTTGATCGTGACGAAGCCGCGGTAGACATAGATGAAGGCATTGTGCGCCGCCGGAATGCGTGTCGAGAACGTGCTGCCTGCCGGCAGGTCGATGTCGATATACAGCGGCTCGGTATCCTCGCGCGTCATCGCGCCAGTGACGCCATTGCTCGACCCCGCGATCACGCGCACCGTCACGCCTTCCGCTGTCACATATTCGGGAATTTCCTCTTTGGCAATATCGCGGTACCAGGCCGGAATCATCTTGCGCCTTGCGGGCAGGTTCAACCATAACTGGAAGCCTTCCATGACGCCGTCTTCCTGTTCCGGCATCTCGGAATGGATGATGCCGCGTCCGGCGGTCATCCATTGCACACCGCCGTTTTGCAACAACCCCTGGTGTCCGGCATTGTCGCGATGGCGCATGCGCCCGGCGATCATGTAGGTAACTGTCTCGAAACCGCGGTGCGGATGGTCGGGAAAGCCGGCGATGTAATCGTCCGGGTCGTCGCTGTGAAAATTGTCCAGCATCAGGAACGGATCGAGCCGTTGTTGCAGATTCTGCGTGAGCACGCGCGTGAGTTTGACGCCGGCTCCATCGCTGGTCGCCACCCCGGTGACGATGTGCTCTATCGTCCTCGATTGCGCAACAGATGAAAGTTTGATGGCCTGATTCACGGTTGCATTCCCGTTTTTATTTGTGCCTGGTTCGCACCAGACAATGAACGCGCATGGCGTTCATGACTGGCTCGCGGCATCCACCGCATGCAGAAAAACCGCGTACGGCTGAGCTCCGGAAAATCCCTTGCCTGACGCAAAAATGAAATTCGGCACGCTGCGTATGCCCCGTTCAAAAGCATCGGAGGTCGCACGCTCGACCTCTGCCCGGTAACGTCCGGTGTGCAGGGTATCGAGCACCTCGTCGCGGGGCATCCCCACCTCCGCTCCTATTTCAGCAAGCACCTTCGGATCACCGATGTCGCGTGCTTGCGCGAAGTAAGCAGTGAAAACTGCGCGATGATAGGCATCGTCCAGGCCTTTGGCTTCTGCAAGAAAACCTATTTCATGTGCCTGACGGGTGTTCGGTACCAGCGCGGGACGGTTAAGCGGCAGACCCGCCGCTTGAGTGGCCTCACGGACCGCAGCTTCGGCGCGTTCCAGGCGTTCCGGGGGAAGTATCGAAGCCAGCGGAACACCGCCTTCGGGAGTATCCGGGCGCAGCAAGTAGGGATTCCAATGCAGGCGAACCGGACGCTCTTTTTCCAGCCGTGTGAGTCGCCCCAAGCCGATGTAACACCATGGACAGATAAAGTCGGCGTATATCTCAATGGTCGTGGGCATTAAAAACTCCTGTTTGTGGTTCGCGAAAACCACAGATTAAATCGGCGTTTCATCAAGCAACCAAAAAGACTGCCTGGTACGGCTCCTATTATCATGGCGAGTCGTACCGCAAAGCAAATGGGAATCGATTTTTCACCGGTATCAACAGTGCTACAATTCCGCCCCCCGTTCATATCAAGGAGAACCCTCATGCGTCGCATACTACTTGCTGTTGCTTTAGCCGGTTTATCCACTTTGACTTACGCTTCCGGTTTCAAACTATCCAGCCCGGAGATAAAGGCCAACAGTACGATACCCAAGAGTTTCGAATTCAATGGGTTCGGTTGTTCCGGCGAAAACAAGTCGCCCGCCCTGAAATGGAGCGGTGCGCCCAAGGACACCAAGAGTTTTGCCGTGACCGTTTATGACCCCGATGCGCCGACCGGCTCGGGCTGGTGGCACTGGGTAGTCATCAACATCCCGGCTGACGTTACCGAACTGGCTGCGAACGCCGGAGCGCTCAACAGCACCACCCTGCCCAAGGGCGCGGTACAAGGCCGTACCGACTACGGCTCGGCAGCCTGGGGCGGCACCTGCCCACCACAAGGAGACAAGCCACACCACTACATTTTCACGGTATACGCGCTGAAGACCGATAAAATCGACGTTCCAGCCGATGCCACTGCGGCGTTGACCGGCTATATGATCCATGCAAATACACTGGGCAAAGCCAGTTTTACCGCAAAGTATGGCCGTTCCAAGTAACCATATAATGCTTAAGGGCGGGGGTAAATCATCCCGCCCGATTCAGAAATATTTTTAAACACCATAAAACTGGTGCTAAACTCCTATCCGCTGCATGTGCAGTATTCACAACAAGGGAAAAAACATGAACAGAAAAGAACTCATAGATGCCTTGGCCGACAAGACAGGCAGTTCCAAAGCAGATGCTGATCGCAACATTGCAGCACTGATTGAAATCGTCACCAACACTCTGAAGAAGGGTGACAATGTCGCTTTGGTTGGTTTTGGCACATTCGAAGTACGCAAGCGTGCAGCACGCGCCGGCCGCAATCCCAGCACTGGCGAAGCAATCAAGATCAAGGCAGCGAAGGTTCCGGCATTCAAGGCTGGCGCTACGCTGAAGACAGCAGTAAACGGCGCAAAGAAATAAATCAATTGCATCTGCAGCACACCAGCCCTCCACGGGGCTGGTGACTGTGTCTCGCCACGTCTCATCTGCACGGCGGCCTGCCCGCAGAAACATAGTCCCAGTTAATTTCTTCAAGTTCGTGATATCGCCGGCGGATTATTCCGACTCCCGGATTTTGCCGCCTCCAGATTTCCCGCATCCTGCCTCCATTCCGGCGTACGATAGTCCTGTCTGAATACTCCGCGCATGGCTGTGCCGAAAGAGAACTCGCACTATGGATCGTCCCGATGCCCTGTTCTGGAATCTGCCCATTGAGTCCCTGCAATCACAATTGGAGGCGACCCCGGCCGGGCTGAGCCAGAAGGAGGCGCGTGCGCGCAGCATTCGGTTCGGCCCCAACACACTGCGCGACCACGGCGAGCGGCCACTGTTCCTCCAGTATCTGGGCCACTTCAAGAATCCGCTGGTAATGGTTCTGCTGGCGGCCAGCGCCGTGTCTGCGCTGACCGGCGAGATCACCGGATTCATGATCATCTGGGCCATCGTGCTGATGAGCGTGACGCTGGATTTCTTTCAGGAATACCGCGCCGGCCGCGCTGCGGAACAGTTGAAAAAAAAGGTGGCGGTACGCGCCACGGTGTTGCGCGATGGGCATGCGCAAGAAATTCCAATCGCACAACTGGTGCTGGGCGATGTCGTGCTGTTGTCTGCTGGCAGTCTGATCCCGGCCGATTGCCGGTTGCTTGAGGCCAAGGATTTCTTCATCAACCAGTCGTTGCTGACCGGCGAATCCTATCCGGTGGAAAAACATGCCGGTGAACTAACTGCCCCCGCAGCAGACCTGAGCCAGGCCGGGAATGCCGTATTCATGGGCACCTCGGTCATCAGTGGCATGGCCAAAGCGATGGTGTGCCGCTCCGGAGCCGACACGGCGATGGGTGATATCGCAGACTCGCTGGCAGTCAAGCCACCGCCGACCGCTTTCGAGCTGGGCACACAAAGCTTCGGCATACTGATCATGCGCCTGACGTTCATGCTGGTGCTGTTTGTATTTTTGATCAATGCGTTTTTTCATCGTCCTTTCCTCGAATCCTTCCTGTTTGCGATCGCGCTGGCGGTCGGTCTGACTCCGGAGCTGTTGCCCATGGTGGTCACGGTAACGCTGTCGCGCGGCGCGATGCGCATGGCGAAGAAACAGGTGATCGTGAAGCAACTTGCCGCGATCCATAATCTGGGCAGCATGGACGTGCTGTGCACCGACAAGACCGGCACACTGACAGAGGGGCGCATCAAGCTGGAACGTCACTTGGACGCACAAGGTAACGACAGCACCCAAGTGCTGCAACTGGCCTACCTCAACAGTTATTTCGAGACCGGGTTGAAGAGCCCGCTGGATGACGCGATCCTCGAACACAAAGAGATAGCCACAAGCGGCTGGAGCAAGATCGACGAGGTGCCGTTCGATTTCGAACGGCGACGCGTTTCGGTGCTGGTCGATAATGGTTTGGCGGGACAAGTGTTGGCCGGGCAGGGGTTATCCGGCCTGGGCAATAAACGGCTGCTCGTGGTCAAAGGCTCACCCGAGGATATCCTCAGGCTGTCCACGCAATATGCCGTGGGCGAACTGGAAAGATTTCAACCGCTGGACGACAAGGCACTGGCATCGATCCAGGCGCTGCACGACAGCCTTGGCAAGGAAGGCTTCAAGGTACTTGGTATCGCCTGGCGGCCAGTGGCGCTGGATCATCCGCATGCCGTGGTCAACGACGAGACCGAACTGATCTTCGCCGGTTTCGCCGCGTTCCTCGACCCGCCCAAGGCGAGCGCGGCGCAGGCGCTCAAGGTGCTCGCGGCTGACGGAATAAGCGTCAAGATCGTCACCGGTGACAGCGAGCTGGTCACCCGCTATATCTGCGGCCAGCTGGATATGCCGGTCACCGGCGTGCTGAACGGCAGTGAACTGCAGCAGATGGACGATCCCACACTGGCGGTTCGCGTGAGGGAAGCCAACCTGTTCTGCCGCGTCACGCCCGCGCAGAAGAACCGCATCATCCTGTCGCTGAAAGCGCAGGGACACACGGTGGGTTATCTCGGCGACGGCATCAACGATGCGCCTTCGCTACGTTCGGCGGATGTCGGCATCTCGGTAGACAGTGCCGTGGATGTGGCCAAGGCAGCAGCCGACATGATCATGCTGCGGGAAGACCTGAACGTGCTGCACGCGGGCGTACAAGAAGGGCGGCGCACTTTCACCAACATCCTGAAATACATCATGATGGGAACGAGTTCGAATTTCGGCAACATGTTCAGCATGGCCGGTGCGACGCTGTTCCTGCCCTTCCTGCCGATGCTGCCGTCGCAGATATTGCTGAATAACCTGCTCTATGATGTCTCCGAATTGCCGATCCCGATGGATAACGTGGACAGCGAATACCTGACTCATCCGCGGCACTGGAACACGACCTTCATCCGTAACTACATGTGGGTGGTCGGACCGGTCAGCTCGGTGTTCGACTTCCTGATGTTCTTCATCCTGCTGAAAGTTTTCGGCGCAGGCGAAGAGCTGTTCCACACCGGCTGGTTCATCGAGTCCATTGCCACCCAGGTGCTGGTGATCTTCGTCATCCGCACCCGCGGCAACCCATTCAGGAGCCGGCCGAATATCGCGCTGGCCATCACTTCACTGGCCGTGGTTCTGGTAGCCGCCGCATTGCCGTTCACGCCGTTTGCGGCGCAGCTCGGTTTCGTCGCTCCGCCACCGCTGTTCTTCATGATCCTGCCGGTGATGGTGATCTGCTATCTGGTGGCGGTGGAATTCGTGAAGCGATTGTTCTACCGGCATTTTCCGGTGCTCTAAAACGCCAACTGAAAGATCACTTTTTGTTGAGATCGGCGCAGGGATCAGCGCGTTCCATGCGCGGCGAGAACCAGATCACATCAAAGGGTACATCGCCCGAGGCGCTTTCTGTCTCGTAAGTTTCGGGCGCATTCCTCCCCGGAATGACCTCGACGAAACCGATTGAAAAGATATGTGCCAACGGGGCGCGCGCGGCAAGATACAGCGGCATGCCGACATCGCGGCGGGCGTGACTGCTGCCGACGATGGCGACGATGCCGCGCCCTATACCGGATATCGCGCTGTCGGCCATCAATGCATCGCGCAGCCGCTGGCCGCGAGCCAGCCCTTCACGCAAGGTATCCCTGACCTGGCCGCAATGCGCTCCGCCCATGTGTCTGAGCATGTAGTTTTCCCGGCTCTCGCTCCACACTTCTTCAACTGCCATGCGCTTGAGGGCGTCCGCATCATAGGCGGAAAAACCATTCCAGATGACCGGCTGCAATTGCTGGCTCGAAATGTTGGCGGCGATGACCGGCAGTTTGTTGTCGAGCGCAGTGACCAGAAACGGACGATAGAACTGCCAGTCGGTGAATTTGATCAGGCCGGTCACTGTCTTCAAAGTCTTATCATGATCGCTGCCTGCCAGTGCCGCGTCGAGAGCCGGTTGACTGTCCGCATCGAGCTGCTCCATGACCAGCGCCGGTCGCGCTCCCGAATCGATGCGCGCTTTCAACAACTTTAGCTGAAGCTCATGATGCTGCGGATTGTCATGCGTCTCGCCGAGCAGCAGGACGTTGGCTTTTTCGATTCGGGCAAGCAGCGTAGCTTCGTCGATGAAACTGCGGCTGCGCATATCCCATATCTTGCCAACCAGCGGATGGTCGGCATAGAGCATGTTCCCGGCAGGTACTGTGTCCGCAAATACCAACGGGGTGCCGGCGAGCAACAACAAGGAAAAGAGAAAGTGCAGCCTGATACTCGCAATGATTTTCATGCTTGAAGATGCTGCCTGGTCTGATTATGGTCTGGTGTCTGGTGCTGCGTGGCGCGCGATGATACTTATTGTCCCAATTTGGCGGCGATCTGGCGTTCGGCGGCGGCCCAATGCTCATCCGAACGTCCCTGGAAACCATGCTGCTCGGCGATAAAATATGCCGCAGTCTCGACCATGCGATAGCGTTCTTCAGGGGTTGGCCTGGTTACTGTTTTATCGGGCGTGGCCGGCTTGACCCGGATGGCCGGAGTTTTCTTTTCCGGAATTTTCTTTTCGGGAGGTTTCTTCACTGCGGGCGCTTTGGCTTTTTTCGGTTCCGCTATCGCTGCCTTCTTTGCTGCCGGTTTCTTGACTAGCGATTTTTTCGCAGCCGTCTGTAATGTAGTGGTAGCAGCCTTGGGCTTTCCGGCAGCCGCACTGCCGGATTTTGCTGTCGTCACTTTTTTTGCCGCCGGTTTTGCTTTGTGTTCAGCCATGTCTATCACCTCGCTGATTCCAGGATTGCGCCGGATTGACCTGTGCCGCGCAAGGTTGCGCTGATCCGCACTCATCCGGCGATTGTTAAACACCTGCCCTGTTCGGCATAATAGGCACACTGCCTATACCGGTCAACCGGTTAGGGTTAATATCCCAACCACAGCGGATTATTCTGCTGAAACCTTGTGACATCGTGATGACGGGATCGGCCTGATGACTACGCTGGAAATCTGGGAACTGCTGAGTTACGTGGTGACGGTGGTCGGCCTGCCGCTGGCGATCTCCGTGTTCGTCTTCGAACAACGCAAAGAACGCAACAACGAGGAAGAGGAAGTCTATCAGCTGCTCTCCGACAACTATCAGGAGTTCCTCAAGGTTGCGCTGGTAAATCCCGATCTGCGCTTGTTCGCCACAGAAGAAACGCCGGCGCTCTCGCAAGAACAACGCGAGCGCATGTTCATCATCTTCAGCATGCTGATCTCATTGTTCGAACGCGCCTACCTGCTGCTCTACGAAGACAACCTGAAAGAAAAGCCGTTGCGGCGCTGGCGTTCGTGGGAAGATTACATGGGCGAATGGTGCAACCGCGCCGATTTCCGCGCCGCGCTGCCCGCCTTGCTGCGCGGGGAAGATCCCGAGTTCGCGGATTACATTCAAAGGCTCGCGGCCAGCACCACGGTTGCGCAGGATTCAAGAGAGAAGACATGCTGACAATACTGGTCATCAATTCAAAAGGGGGTTCGGGCAAGACCACCCTGACCACCAATCTTGCCAGTTACTATGCCAGCAGAAAAATCCGGACGGCGATCATGGACTACGACCCGCAGGGTTCGAGCATACAATGGCTGCGGGTACGGCCCGATAACGCGGAGAAGATACACGGCGCCAACGCCGCACCGCCCAAGGGCGCCAGCACGCTGCGCAGTCTGCATTCATGGGTTCCGACAGACACCGAAGTCCTGATCCTGGATGCGCCTGCCGGAGCGAAGGGTCTGTTGCTGCAAGACCTGGTGCGCAAGTCCAACTACATCGTGATCCCGGTCTCACCCTCCGCCATCGATATCCATGCCACCGCCGATTTCATCAAGGAGCTGTTCCTGTTCGGCGGCGCGCGTACTTCCAAGGCAAAGATCGCCGTGGTTGCCAACCGCGTGCGCAACCCGTCCTCGACAATTTACGGGGCGCTCGAGCGTTTCCTCAATTCGCTGAAGCTGCCATTCCTCACCAACATCCGCGATTCGGAAAATTATCTGCACGCCGTCGAGCAAGGCCTGGGCGTGTTCGAGATGGACGAAACCGCGACTGCCGCTGAAAGACGGGAGCTGATGCCGATCCTGAAATGGCTGGAAGGCCAATTCCCGAGCCGGTTCGGGTCGCGTATCGAGAATAAAACATCGGCCATCGAGGGATCGAGAAAGTTCGCGGCATTTCGCACACAGAACATCACCATCCTCAGCGCCACCGGAAGATTCAAAAGTTATCCGTGACACGGTTGCGCCCGGAACATAATGCGCATTACATTATTTGATAATAATGGTTTGAATATCCTGATAAATCTTATATATTACTGGATATGCCGGATTGAACGCTTGCTGGACGACATCACAAAGGGGAGCCCATGCTGACGATACTGATCATCAATTCCAAAGGTGGATCGGGAAAGACCACCTTGAGCACCACTCTCGCCAGTTATTACGCCAGCAAAAAATTCCGAACCACGATCATGGACTACGACCCGCAAGGGTCTTGCCTGCAGTGGCTGCGGGTACGTCCCGGCCACATGGGCAATATCCACGCCGCCAATGCCGCACCGCCAAAGGGTGCCAGCAACCTGCACAATTTACAGAAATGGGTTCCGGTCGGCACCGAGGTGCTGGTCATCGATGCACCTTCCGGAGTAAAAGGATTGTTGCTGCAGGAGATGGTACGCAAGGCCAACTTCATCGTGGTGCCGGTCGTTCCATCACCGATCGATATTCACGCCACCGCCGACTTCATCAAGGAGATGTTCACGATAGGTGGCGCTGCCATCGGCAAGACCAAGGTCGCCATGGTTGCCAATCGGATGCGCCGGTCTTCTCCCGCACGCGAACCACTGGAACGCTTCCTCTCTTCTCTGCGACTGCCATTCCTGACCAGCATCAGCGATTCCGACAATTACCTGCGCGCTGTTGAAAAAGGTCTGGGCATATTCGAAATGGGCGAAGTACAAACTGCCATGGAAAGACAGGAACTGCTGCCTATCCTGAAATGGCTGGACGGACAGGTTCAGGTTGCCGAAATCGAAAGTAATGTCGTCAACATAGATGACTCCAGAAAGCTTGCCGCCAATCGCTCGGTCGGCAAGGCATGGCACTCTCCCATTACCCGTAACGCGCTCAGATAAGTTTCCGGCCCAGCCGTCGCGCGACAGATACGCTGCTTTTTTATCGGCACACCTTCCGACAAATACTTTCTACGAGCGAACAGAAAGGGAGGCTCGCGATGTCCAAAACTTCTGCCAAAAAACGCGGTTACGGCTGGCAGCCGGATGTGCCGGATCAACGCGACCATCTCTACGCCGCGCCGGTAGTCCATCTCGCGAAGCTGCCCACCAAGGCTGATCTGCGCCCGCACTGCCCGCCGGTTTACGACCAGGGCCAACTCGGCAGTTGCACAGCGAATGCCATCGGTGCAGCCATCCAGTTCGAACGGCGCAAACAAAAACTCAAACCTGATTTCGCCCCGTCGCGCCTGTTCATCTACTACAACGAGCGCGTCATGGAACACAGCGTTAAATCCGATGCGGGCGCACAGATTCGCGATGGCATCAAGAGTGTCGCCAAGCAAGGCGATTGCACGGAAAAAGAATGGCCGTACAACATCGCCAGGTTCACCGACAAACCCACACCCTCATGCTACAAGGATGCAGTTAAATACAAGACCGTGAGCTACCAGCGCGTGCCGCAAGTACTCAACCAGATGAAAGGTTGTCTCGCCTCCGGCTATCCCTTCGTGTTCGGTTTCTCGGTCTACACCGAATTTGAAAACGACATCGTCGCGAAAACCGGCGTGCTCAATATGCCCGGCGCAAAAGAAAAACTGTTGGGCGGCCACGCAGTGCTGGCCGTCGGCTACGACGACAAGACGCAACGCTTCATCGTGCGCAATTCATGGGGCAACAAGTGGGGGATCAAGGGTTACTTCACGATGCCCTATTCCTATCTTACCGATTCAAACCTGGCCGACGACCTGTGGACGATACGGCTGGAGTCGGCTTGAAATTCGGCATCCCGGCCTTGAACTGTTCAAGGAGATAACATGGCCACCTATACGCTTTACTACGCGACCAACCGCAATCATATCGGCGCAGACCGCTGGCATCCGGATTCATACGTCACCAAGTTCAGCGACGATGGCATGGAGAATCTGCGCTTCGGCATTGTGACCGTGACGGCCGATGATTTCCAGGTTGGAAAATATTTAAGCTCGGACATGCAGGATTGCGGCAAAGGCAACGGAGAAGATCTCGGCGGCTATCTGGCCGTTTGCGCCAAGACAGCACAGATCGATGCCTACCAGGAAAGCATCAACAAGGACATCGCTGATGTCGCGCAACCGCAGGCCAAGTTGGGTTCGCAAGCGATGTTCGCCGATGTGCAATCCGATATGGAGAACAGCAGCGACGTGCTGCTCTATATACACGGCTTCAATGTATCGTGGTTCGACGCGGTGGGATCGGCATTGGCGTTGCAACTGATGTTGCGCAACGCACCGACCAAAGACCCGAAGCAAAACGTGCTGGTCATCTTGTTCACCTGGCCTTCGGACGGCATGGCGCTGCCCTGGGTGTCATACAAATCAGACCGTTCCGAGGCAACCGGTTCCGGTGCGGCGGTCGGGCGCGCATTCTTGAAGGCACGCGATTTTCTTGCCGACCTGCATGACCGCGCAAAACAGGGCGGGGAAACATTGTGCGGTCAGGACATCCACCTGCTCTGCCATTCGATGGGCAACTTTTTGTTGCAGAGCGCGCTCGCTCGTACCTTCGACCACACTCCGGGCAACTGCCTGCCGCGCATATTCGAGCACGTATTCCTGTGCGCGCCCGATGTCGACGACACCGCACTGGAACCCAACCAGCCGCTGGCACAAGTGGACCAGATCGCGCGCAACGTCACGATCTATTACAACCGCGACGACAAGGCGATGGTGATATCAGACTACACCAAGGGCAACCCGGAACGGCTGGGCGGAACCGGCGCGGCACATCCCGCGCTGCTGCACAATAAAGTCCATCAGGTTGATTGCACGCAGGTCGTGCATGGCCTCGTCGAACACAGCTACTATCTCGCCGGAAACATCAACGCCGATATACGCGCGAGCATCGATGGCTGGGAGCAGGATGACCCGCGACGCAAGCGGACGCGCAGCAGTACGTTGAGTAATGTTTGGGCGATGAAATCATAATTGCAGTATAGAATAACCAGATAAATTGCGATGTAATGACCGCTTTGTGCCAAATGCGGATATTCGCGATTACAATTCCATTCGATTCTCGGCACAATACGCAAGTGATTTTTTACACTATGGCTAGGTAGTCCATGCACTTTATAGTGGGTCTGCTGGGTACTTTTGACACATTCATCCAATGGGGTTTTGGATGGCGCTATCTCCTATCGCCAAGTTTTCGACGTTCAGTACATAACCGCTGGCATTACAAAAGTAGAGCACCAATTGTTGCCGAAGCGATCTTTGCTCTGGTTTGTTTTGTTGCAGTAAATACCATTATTGCATTGATATTGTGGCGAGTATTAGTTGGGCCTATTCCCTCGGTTCATGAATGGTAATAATGATTTGGGACAGATAGATAAGTAACAATAACTAGATGCATGGGTAACTATCCTCTTTGAACGGCCGCCTTCTGGCATCGAGTTTGATATTATGAAGTTCCGTTGCGTGCCAATAGGAGTCGTTCGACGAGTAAACGCAGAATGCTAACTATCGGCCAACTTCGGACGTTCGAGCGTGTCCTCCAATTGTATGAATTGCACCACTCAAAGGTCTAAATGAAACGACTTACTTGGATTGTTGTTGTGTTACTTGCCATGCCATTATCGGCAACGGCAGGATTGTTTGGCTTGGGGAGCAGTAAGAGTGATGTGGCCACAAAGGTGGCGACATTGGATGAGGATGGTCTGATATTAGGACTAGACTTCAGCCCGGATGGCAAGCATCTCGCAGCGACCCCTTTCGACTCCGCAACAGTTCATATATGGAATTGGCAAGACAATCGTTTGGAACGAACTTTGGAAAGAGCGCAAGGATCGAACATAACGGTGACTGAACCTGTTCGATACAGCCCGGATGGGAAATTGCTTGCGGTCTGTCACACCCGCGCCGCTGGTTTCTTGGTAATCCGTGTATGGGGCACTGACACTTGGAATGTCATACATGACATTGCTGAACCAACTGGAGGCGGAGGGTGTGATGCAATCGGATTTACATCAGACGGAAAGTCATTGATCAGAGTATTAGCCAGAATGCCAGGATTCTCAGGAAGCAGTTTAATTGCATATGACACCTCTACGTGGCAGCCCTCGTGGGGAATTAATACACAACCCTTTCTTCCTTCAACCTTAGCAATCAGTTCCGATAACAAATTTATTGCAATCGGCGGCCAGTCTTTCAACGGGGGTAATGGTTCACCAGTAACTATACAAGGGGAAATAACCATAGTGGATATGGCACAGCGTGAGATTATCAGAACTATAGAGATCAAGAATGGACAGCGTGGCGCGCTCGCTTGGAGTGCAGATGGCATCCATCTTGCCTATGGAGGTGAGGAAGGCATTGAAATATTTGATGTACGTTCTGGAGCGCGTGTGGTTGAAGAGAAAACCGATGAAACGATAACGCATGTTCATATCCGATATACACCGGATGGCAAATATTTCATCGAGAGCGGCTTTGGCGAACATGGAACAAAAGTCCGAATCTGGGATGGGCAGCATCAAGAATTATTGCAAGAAATAAAGGCCATACCTGGCTGTATTGCGATATCGAAAGATGGACGCTATATGGCAATGGGTGGTAGTGCACCGGGCATTACCAACATAAATCCTCTTCTCGGTTTGATGCTTCCATCCAGAGGAAAAATTGTTGTTTATGAGCTGAAGTGAATTTCGTCTGCTTTGGGTTAGTACGAGACGGTTGGCCAACCTAGCAGGCATGTCCGTTGTGTGTCGGAAGCAGACACATCATGGATGCAACCTTCCGTCGCATCACAACCCGTGATTCACTCGTCGCAATCGTCCACTGAAAAATATTCAGACCAGCCCTCGACGCCTTTCAGGAAATCCTCTGGTTGTGTATCACGCCGGTTGTTCTCCGGTTGCGGTGGCAGCTTCAAGAGGAACCGGGGAATAAAGAAATCTTCGCTCTGTTGTTCTTGCATTTGTTTTCTCCGCTGGTCTTAAATTGATATCAGCAAAATAGCGAAAACATGTTGCAGGAAGTTGAAAGTTTTATTTCAGCAAGATGAAATTTGTGACGCCGTCATGCTTGCCGCCGGCGTAAACCTCGCCTGTCAAAGCCCGGACAGATAATCCGCCAGGGCGTCGATCTCGGCATCGGTCAGATTCTCGGCGATCTGGCTCATGATGTTGCCCGGGCTGTTAAGGCGCTCTCCGCTCCTCCAATTAATCAGCTGGGCGCGCAGGTATCCCTTGTGCTGGCCGCCTATCACGGGAAAGGTCGAGATATTCGGCGCCCTGCCCTTGCCATTCACACCATGGCAAGTCTCGCATGGCGGGATCTTGCGGGGTACATCGCCTTTCAGGAATATCTTTTTCCCGACCGGATTGCCTTCCGGACCATTACCCTGCATCTTTTTCTGGCTGGCAAAAAAAGTGGCGATGTCGATCAGCTCGGCATCGTTGATCGTCAGCGCCAGGGCGCTCATGATCTGGTGGGTGCGCGCACCCGACTGGAAATCGCGCAGCTCCTTGGCGATATAGCGGGAATACTGCCCGGCGAGATTGGGCACCATGTCATCCAGGCTTACGCCGGTTTCGCCGTGGCAGCCTTGGCACAGTTCGGATTTATTCTTGCCCGTGCCCACGTTGCCGGCACCCAGGCGCAGCTTGATCACATCGACCCGCTCTGCGACACAGGTTGTGGCGGCAGTCAGCAGGGTGACCGCAAAAAAACCCGTGACGATCCTGTTTTGAATATGGAACATGGCATTGAACTCCAGTACCGGTAAAAAGCTTTTCGATTAAACCGCAAAAAACAAAATCATCAGACGCTGCTCTGCCCGCTACGGCAGCGTCCTGACCACCCTGAAACCGGTGTCGAAATACCTGTAATCGGGAGCGCTGACGCTGCGGAATGCGGAGCGTGCGCCGATCTGGTAGTAGATCCACGAGCCGCCGCGAAGCACGCGCTTAGCGTTATCTCCTGCCCATGTGCTGCCGTTATTAGGCGCACCTTTGTAGCTGTCGCGATAGCTGTCTTCCACCCACTCGCCCACGTTGCCGCTCATGTCGTACAAGCCAAAAGCATTGGCTTGTTTGGCGGCTGCGGGATGGGTGGCTTTGCCGCTGTTCTGGTCGTACCACGCCACGCTGTCCGCATTGTCGCCGCCGCAGTACTCGGTCTGCTTCCCGGCCCGGCAGGCATATTCCCATTGCGCCTCGCTCGGCAGTTGGTAGTGCTTGCCGGTCTTGAGCGAGAGCCATGTGATGTAGGCCTGGGCATCAGCAAAATTGATGCAGGCAACAGGATGGCTGTCGTCTTGTGCGTAGCCGGGGTTGCGCCAGTTGGTGTCGTTGAACTCTTCCCATTTATCGCCTGAAAGCATCCAGCATTTGTCGCCGGCGTCATAGCCCGACGCACTCACAAATGCGGCAAACTGGCCCCGGGTAATCTCGGTCTTGCCCATCGCGAACGGCTGTTCAAACGTGACGCGATGTTCGGGCTTTTCATCTTTTTCGTCGCTGCCAGCCGAACCCATGTCGAAGCTGTCTGCGGGGATCGCAACCATGTCAGGACAATCGGTACAGTCCCTGAAAACTGTTCCGGGTTCGAGCGGCTCGGGAGCTTCCTTGGCGGGCTGGTCTATTGCTGCCTTGTTTGCAGCCTGTGCGGGAAGGGATATGGCGGCCAGACAGAACGTGGCGATCGCGAGGGCTATCAGGTTGTGCAGTTTTGATTTGCTCATACTTCCCTCGCCAAATGTAGATCGAAAGTTTTTCTACAAGCCCTTTTTACTTTGTAACTACACCTGTCGCTGCCGTAACTCGGCGCGCTTGAGATACGCCTCGCGCGCGATCTGCACATCTTCCAGAAAGTACGGCAGCTCTTTCAGCAACATCGCCTGCGGGCCGTCCACCAGGGCCTTGGGCGGTGCGGGATGAAAATCCACCAGCACCATGTTAGCTCCGGCGATCACGCCCTGTGCGGTCACCTGCATCATGTCGAGGATGCCGTCCGGCGAAGCGGCCCGCGAGCCGACCGAATGCGACGGATCTATGCACACCGGCATGCGCGTCAGGCGCTTGACCACCGGCACATGCGAAAAGTCGACGAAGTTGCGGTGCGGGTCGCCCATATTGGTCTTCATGCCGCGCAGGCCGAACACCACGTTGCGGTTGCCCTCGGAAGCCAGGTATTCCGCGGCGTTCAGCGATTCGTCCAGCGTGATGCCGAAGCCGCGCTTGAGCAGGATGGGCATCTCGGTTTGCCGCCCGACGATCTTCAGCAACTCGAAATTCTGCGTGTTGCGCGTGCCGATCTGCAGCATCACGCCGGTAGCATTGCCGGTCGCATGCAGCGCTTCCTTGATCTCGTACAGATGCGATTCGTGGGTGATCTCCATCGCGATCACCTTGATGCCGTATTTGCCGGCCAGCTCGAACACATAAGGCAGGCAATATTTGCCGTGGCCCTGGAACGCATACGGGCTGGTGCGCGGCTTGTATGCGCCCATGCGCGTGCACACCTGCCCGCAGTCGTGTACCGCCTTCATCATGATCTCGACATGCTCGTAGATGTCCACTGCGCACAACCCGGCGAACACGTTCAGCGTGTCCTGCCCGAAGCGCACGCCGTTGTATTCAAAATGGGTGGGACGCTGGTCGTCCTTGTGCCGCCCCAGGATGCGGTACTCCTCGGAAACCCGCACCGCGCGCTCGACACAGGGCAGGTTCTGCATGTCCTCGATCTCCAGCGACTGGGTGTTGCCGATCAGGTAGATCTCGGTCAATGTCTTCTCACTGCCGCGCTCGGTATGCACGCGCGTCTGGATGCCGGGCAGTGATGCGAGGTGAGTCATCAGCTGCTTGTATTCCGGCGCTTGCTCGCTGGCGTTGGAATTGAGGATCAGGATCATTAGTTATTTCTCCAAATTTTCAAATACCGTTCGCGGTGAGTGTTTTCCGTTCGTTCCTTCGATACACCGCGCTACACGCGGCACTCAGGACGAACGGAAAATGTATCGAACCGCATCTTCGTACATCGTACGAGGCTCCTTAATTTTTCCGATTCAGCAAAATCGCCAGCTGCGTCGGCAACTGCGCCATCGGTTCGCGTGCGAAGCCGCTTTTGGCGAACTGCGTCCAGCGCCCGATCACGTAGCACACCAGCACATTGGCGTGCGCGCCCACATCCACCGCTTCGCCCAGTTCGCCCTGGGTGGCGGCCATGCGCAGCGATTGCTTGAGCGTGGCTTCGATGCGGTCGAACAACTGGTTGATGCGCAGTTGCAAACGTTCGTCCTCGTTCACCAGCGCATCGCCGATCAGCACGCGCGTCATGCCGCGATTCTTCTGCGCGAAGTTGAACAGCATCGTCACGATCGCCTCGATCTGCTTCACCCCGCTCTTCTCTTCCTGGGTGATCTTGTTGATCAGGCCGAACATGGTCTGCTCGATGAACTCGATCAAGCCCTCGAACATCTGCGCCTTGCTGGCGAAGTGGCGGTACAGCGCCGCTTCGGAAAGCTCCAGCCGCGCGGCCAGTGCGGCCGTGGTGATCTTCTCGCCCTTGGGCTGTTCGAGCATCTGCGCCACGGTTTGCAATATCTGTAATTTTCTCTCGCCCGGTTTTGCGGCCATGTCGCCCCCTTTTATTTCAAACGATGCAGCGCGTCCGGCAGCTGCATCACATCACGAATCTTCACGTCCACATACGGCGCACTTTTGTTGCCTGAACTGACCCACACCGTGCGCATCCCCAGACGTTTTGCGGTGAGCAAATTCTCCGGGCTGTCCTCGACCATCACGCATTGCGCTGCGCGTATGCGATGTTGCTTCAACAAACGCATGAAACCATATTTGTCCGGCTTGGGGCGGTAGCGCGTGTGCTCCACCGCCATCACATCGTCGAACAAGTCATCCACACGCAACAGCTTCAGCACCGCATGCGCGTAATGTTGCGGCGCATTCGAGAACACCACTTTCCTGCCCGGCAAATTCTTCAACACATGGCGCAAGCGCGGTTCGCGCAACACCATCTGCGGCAGATCCGGGAACTGGTGCGTATGCCACAGAAAATGTTCCGGGTCGGTGCCATGATTGCGCATCAGCCCGCTCAGGGTCGCGCCATAGCGCTGCCAGTAATGCATGCGCAAATCGTTCGCCGCCGCTTCGTCCAGTTGCAGATGCTGTTGCACATAAGCCGTCATGCTGCGGTTGATGTGCGGGAAGATGTGCGGACTCGCATCGTGCAACGTGTTGTCCAGATCAAAAATCCAAAATTTCTGATTCACCTGCAAACCTCAAACCGTTCGTGGTGAGTAGCTTTGCCTAGCAAAGCATATCGAACCACCGGCACCCTTCGATACGGGGCTGCGCCCCTACTCAGGGCGAACGGGACGAGTAACAAAGCGACCCCCATTATTTACTCTTTATCAGCGTCCCCACACCTTCGTCAGTCAGGATTTCCAGCAACAACGCATGCTGCACCCGGCCATCGATGATGTGCGCCGAACGCACACCACCGCGTGCCGCATCAAGCGCCGAGGCGATCTTGGGCAGCATGCCGCCGGACAACGTACCATCGGCAACCAGATCGTCGATCTGCTTCGGCGTCAGGCCGGTCAACAGCTTGCCGTTCTTGTCCAGCACGCCGGGTGTATTGGTCAGCAGCACCAGTTTCTCGGCGCGCAGTACTTCGGCCAGTTTGCCCGCCACCACATCGGCGTTGATGTTCAAAGTCTCGCCGTCCGGCGAGACGCCGATCGGCGCGATGACAGGAATGAAATCGCCGGAATCAAGGAAGGTGATGATGGACGGGTCGATCTTGTTGATGTCGCCAACCAGCCCGATGTCCAGCATCTTGCCCGGTTCGTCGGTGCTTTCCAGGAGCAGTTTTTCGGCACGGATGAATCCGCCATCCTGCCCGGTCAACCCGACCGCCTTGCCGCCAAAGCGGTTGATCAGATTGACGATATCCTTGTTGACCTTGCCTAACACCATCTCGACCACGTCCATGGTCTCTTCATCGGTGACACGCATGCCCTGCACGAATTCGCCCTGCTTGCCGACCTTCTTCAGCAGGTCGTTGATCTGCGGCCCGCCGCCATGCACCACCACCGGATTCATCCCGACCAGCTTGAGCAGCACCACATCGCGCGCAAAGCTCTCCTGCAATGCCGGATCGGTCATCGCATTGCCGCCGTATTTGATGACGATGGTCTTGTCGAAAAAGCGCTGGATGTAAGGCAAAGCCTCGGCTAGCACCCGGGCTTTGATTTCAGCGGTGGCGGCAGAAAGCGGCATGGTTATCCCTCAGTGATATTTGCCGCGGATTTTACACCAGAAGAATCTTTCAAGACGGATATTTCAGCGCTGAAAATAAATCAGGCGGCAAGTGCCGCCTGAGATTACAACGAAGCCAACACTTACTCAGTACATCGGCATATGATCGTCGCCATGCGATGGTGTTTGAGTCGCGGTCAGCGCTTTCACTTCAGCCTTTGTCTCGATTTTCACCACGCCTTTGCCCACCTGGATGTCCAACGTCAGCGGCAAAGTTTCACCTTCCTTGAGCGGCGCCTTCAAACCGTCCAGCATCAAGTGATAGCCGCTCTCGCCCAGATTCACTGCCTTACCGGCTGGCAGTTCGATAACTTTCACCTCGCGCATCATCATCATGCCGCCCTCGGTCTTCATGCTGTGCAATTCCACAGTCTTCGCAGCCGGGCTGGACACGCCGACCAGTGTCGCCGCCTGCTTGCTGGTGATGGTCAGGTCCACGCCTGCCTGATCCTGTCCCGGAGCGGTGGCGCGGGTCCACGCACCGCTGACCTCAATATTATCTGTATTGCCAGCGGCAAAACTGGTGAAGCTGACCAGTAAAGCTGCGGCCAATCCGCAAAACCGAATTAACTTGTTCATGATCTTTCCGTCCGTTAAATTAAGGCCGACAAATTATACCCACCTACCATGATGCACCATACCGTGATTTGGCGCGGCATGATTATTCCGTAAACCTCCGCGCAGGGGAATGCGGCATGATGTCGCACCCCTGATGGCGACCTCTCCGTTTACAATTGCGCCATGGACAGCACGATACTTTCATCCCATGCCGGTCACAACCAGCTGCGCCGTCTGGTCGCATTGCGCGGCATCGCGGTCGCCGCACAGCTCGTCACGCTCGCAATCGTCTGGAGTATCCTGAATCTGGAATTGAACTGGTGGCCGATGCTGTTGACCATTACAGCGCTTGCTGCCATCAATTTATTTACCTGGTTGCGTCTGCGGAAAGACAACCCGGTTTCCAACCCCGAATTGTTCGCACAATTAAGCATCGATGTCATTGCATTGACCATCCTGTTGTATTACGGCGGTGGTTCGACCAATCCCTTCATCTCGCTGTATCTGTTGCCGTTGGTGATCGCCGCCGCGACATTGCCGCCGCGCTACACCTGGGGCATGGCCGTGCTGACCACGCTCTGCTATACCTTCCTGATGAAATTCTATGTACCGTTGCCCGCGCTGCATGGTCAATCCGCCTCTATGGAGGGCATGCACGATATGGGCGAAATGGCCCAGGAAAGCATCTTCAGCCTGCACGTCCTGGGTATGTGGCTGGGCTTCGTCATCAGCGCAGTGGTGGTGGCGTATTTTGTCGTGCGGATGGCACAGGCAGTGCGCAGCCGCGACGAGATGCTGGCGCGGGTGCGCGAAGAGATACTGCGCAACGAACGTATCGTGGCACTGGGCACACAGGCGGCCGGAGCAGCGCACGAGATGGGCACGCCGCTGTCAACGTTGGCGGTGGTGATTGGTGAACTTAAAAACGACGCCACCGATGAACATACCGCGTTGCGTGACAGCCTGACGATACTCGACGAGCAGGTGCGCGGTTGCAAACGCATCCTCGACAAGATCCTGGCGAACGCGCAGGACAGCGGCATGACACTGCCGCGGGCCGCAGATGCCTTGATGGCCGAGGTGGTCAACGAATGGCAGTTGCTGCGCCCCACTGCGCAATATCACTATCACAGCACGGGGGTTCAGCCCGCCCCGCTCATCAATGTCGACGTGACACTGCGCGCCGCGTTGATGAACCTGCTCAACAACGCCGCCGACGCCAGCCCGCAATCCATCGATATACACACCGGCTGGGACGGTTCCAATTTCCAATTGGAAATTCGCGATCACGGCAACGGACTGAGCGATGAGGCCGCGCTCAAGGCCGGCTCGGCATTCTTTACCACCAAAAAGGATGGGCGCGGACTGGGCTTGTTCCTCGCCAACGCGACCATCGAGCGCATGGGCGGCACGGTGCGCCTGTTCAACCGCGACGAGGGCGGCGCGACCACCGAGCTCACATTGCCTATTGTGAAGGCTGCGACATGACTGCGCCGCGCGAAGAATTGGCCACTCTGTTATTGGTGGACGACGACACCACCTTCTGCAAGGTATTAAGCGCGGCGTTGGAAAAGCGCAACTATGCCGTGACCGTGGCACACAGCGTGGAACAGGCAATGCCGCTGGCAAAAAACAATCCGCCGGAGTTCGCCGTGGTCGACCTGAAAATGGGCGGCACGCCGGGGCTGGCTCTGGTCAAGGCGTTGCACGACCTCGATCCGAACACGCGCATCGTGATGCTGACCGGTTATGCCAGCATCGCCACCGCCGTCGAGGCGATCAAGCTCGGTGCGACGCAATACCTGGCCAAGCCCGCCAACGCCGACGAGATCGTCGCAGCCTTTAGCCACATACCGGATGGAAACATGCCGCTCAAGATGCAACCCACGCAGATCGAAAATCTGGAGTGGGAACATATCCAGCGCGTATTGCGCGAGCATGATGACAACATTTCCGCCACTGCCCGCGCCCTCAACATGCACCGCCGCACGCTGCAGCGCAAACTGGCCAAACCGCCGCTGCGCCACAATTAATTTTCCCCTGCAGATTCGGGCACTAATCTGGATTCCTGGGGATTCCCGGAAGTGCCTTATAATTGCGCCCTCAAAATTACCTCCTGCCTTATGAAACTCATTCTATTTCTCATCATCGCGCTGCTGCCTGTGCCCGCATCCGCGCAACCGGCCACTACGCCTGCCAATCCTTTGCCTGTCGCGCCATTACTGGCTGCCAAGTCGTACCTGTTGTATGACTACACCAGCAATCAGATACTGGTGAACCAGAACGGCGATGCGCGCATGGAACCCGCTTCGCTGACCAAGCTGATGACCGCCTACCTGGCTTTTGACGCGCTCAAACACGGCACGCTGTCGCTGGAGCAACAATTAACCGTACCCGCTGCCGCAGTGCGCAACCGCAGCGACGAATCGCGCATGCTGCTCAAGCCAGGACAGAACGTGAAAGTGGATGACCTGTTGCGCGGGCTGATCGTGCAATCGGGCAACGATGCAGCCATCACGCTGGCGGTCAATATCGCCGGCAGCGAGGCGGGTTTTGTCGACATGATGAATCAGGAAGCGAAGCGGCTGGGAATGAGTAATACTCATTTCACCAATCCGGTCGGCATGCCGGACGCGGAACATTACAGTAGTGCGGTCGATCTGGCTGTGCTGGCGGCTGCGATCGTGCGCGATTATCCGCAGCACTATCCATTGTTTGCATTGCGCGAATTCACTTTCAACAACGTCACCCAGGCCAATCGCAATCGTCTGTTGTGGCTCGACCCCTATGCGGATGGCATGAAAACCGGGCACACCGAGTCGGCCGGATTTTGTCTGGTCGGATCAGCGCAGCGCGACAACCACCGCTTGATCACGGTGATGTTCGGCGCGGATACCGACAGCCTGCGCGCCACTGAAAGCCAGAATCTGATGAACTTCGGCTTTCAGAATTTCGATGCCATACGCTTGTACAAAAAAGATCAGCCTGTCACCCAGGTCCGTGTCTGGAAAGGGACTGACAGCAGCCTTGATGTCGGCTTCCGCCGCGATCTGTTCCTGACCATACCGAAGGGGATGCTTGCCCAACTCAAGGCCACCATGGAAACGCACCAGCCCATCCTCTCGCCTATCCTCAGCGGGCAACAAATAGGCGTGCTCAAGCTGACGCTGGACGGCAAACCGTATGCGCAGTTTCCTTTGCTGGCGCTGGACAGCGTACCGCTGGCGAATGTATTTTCGCGCGGCTGGGATAGCATCCGCCTGATGTTCGAATAGGAAGAAGGGATGACGATCTTTCTTAACGGCGAATTCATGCCCATAGCGGAAGCGAAGATCTCCGTGCTGGATCGCGGCTTCATTTTCGGCGACGGCGTATATGAAGTCATTCCGGTGTATTCGCGCCGTCCGTTTCGCCTGGCAGGACATCTGCACCGCCTGCAACAAAGTCTGGACGGCATCAAGCTGGCCAACCTGTATAGCGATAATGAATGGACGGCGATCATCAACGAGCTCATCGCGCGCAATGAAGCGCAGGACCAATACCTGTATCTGCACATCACACGCGGCGTGGCGAAACGCGATCACGCCTTTCCGAATCCGCCGGTCAAGCCCACGGTATTCATGATGAGTAACCCGCTGTCCGTGCCACCCGCTGACCTGCTGAAAAGCGGCGTGGGTGCGGTCACCGCGCAGGACAACCGCTGGTTGCGCTGCGACATCAAGGCCATCTCGCTGTTGCCCAATGTACTGCTGCGCCAGATGGCAGTCGACGCGGGTTGCGCCGAGACGATACTGATACGCCCCGGATCAAACAACGAGCCCGGGTTCATGACCGAGGGCGCGGCCAGCAATATCTTCGTGGTGAAAGACGGCAGGCTGCTTGCGCCGCCCAAGGACAACCTGATGCTGCCCGGCATCACCTACGACGTGATACTGGAGATTGCTGCAGCCAATGGCATCCCGCATGAGGTGCGCAAGATCGCGGTCACGGAAGTGTTTGCAGCGGATGAACTTTTGCTCACCTCATCCACCAAAGAAGTGTTGGCAATCACGCAGCTCGACGGCACACCGGTCGGCAGCGGCAAACCGGGCGCGATGTTCGCCAAGCTGCATAAACTCTATCAGGAATACAAACAAAAGGTGATGCGCGCATGAACGACGAACCGGACAATAAATTCCCTGTGCACACGCTGCCGGAGCATGAATTGCAAACCAGCCTGATCGAGTATCCCTGCGAGTTTCCAATCAAGATCTTCGGCCTGCAGCAAGCGGGATTCGCGCAAGCAGTATTGGAAGTGGTCACGCAACATGATCCGGGCTTTGTCGCCGCCACGATGGAGATGCGCGCCAGCAAAAATGCGCGCTATCTCAGTCTGACCTGCACCGTGCATGCCATCTCGCGCGAACAGCTCGACGCGCTGTACCAGGATTTGTGTGATCATCCATCCATCGTAATGGTGCTGTGACTCCACATGTCAAATCGCTGGGCCTGGTCGAATATCAACCCACCTGGGAGGCGATGAAGCGGTTCACTGCAGAGCGCATCCCCGATGACGGGCAGACCCCGGGAACGCGCGATGAAATATGGCTGGTGCAGCATCCGCCGGTTTACACGCAAGGGTTGGCAGGCAAGCCGGAACATCTGCTGCACGTCACCAGTATTCCCGTCATCAAGATCGATCGCGGCGGGCAGATCACTTATCATGGTCCCGGCCAGATCGTCGCCTATACATTGCTCGACATGCGCCGCTGGAAGATCAGCGTGCGCGCGCTGGTGCGCCTGATGGAACAGGCGGTGATAGCCCTGCTGGCCGAATACGGCGTGGTTGCGCATGGACGCGAGGACGCGCCCGGCGTGTACGTGGGCGATGCGAAGATTGCTGCCTTGGGATTAAAAATAAAAAACGGTTACTGCTATCATGGCTTGTCATTCAACGTGGATATGGACCTGGCCCCGTTCGCCAATATCAACCCGTGCGGCTACGCCGGGCTGCGCGTCACGCAGGCGTGCGAACTGGGCATCACAGTGCCGATCAACGAACTGCAAGCCGAGCTGGCGCAGAATCTGGTTCACGGATTACAGCATCACCTTGAGAGAAAGCAATCGTATGAGCAACATTGAAAACAAACAAACGGGCAAAGACAAGACCGCGCGCAACCCGATCAAGATCGTGCCGCTGCAGGAGCGCCTGCGCAAGCCGGAATGGATACGCGTGAAGTCCGGCAGCGGTCAGGGCTATCACGACGTGAAGCGCATGCTGCGCGAACACAATCTTCACACGGTGTGCGAGGAAGCATCCTGCCCGAACATAGGCGAGTGCTTCGGCAAGGGCACCGCGACCTTCATGATCCTCGGCGATTTATGCACGCGGCGCTGCCCGTTCTGCGACGTGGCGCACGGCAAGCCGCTGCCGCCGGATGCCAAAGAGCCCGCCAATCTCGCGCGCTCGATCGGCTTGCTCAAACTGAAATACGTGGTCATCACCAGCGTGGACAGGGACGATCTGCGCGACGGCGGCGCACAACATTTTGCCGATTGCCTGAATGCAATCCGCGCCAGCTCGCCCGCAACGCGTCTGGAGATACTGGTGCCGGATTTTCGCGGTCGCCTGGAAGAAGCGCTGGACGCGCTTTCCGCGAGCCTGCCCGATGTGCTGAACCACAATCTGGAAACCGTACCGCGCCTGTACAAATTGGCGCGCCCCGGCGCGGATTACGCGCATTCGCTGAAGCTGCTCAAGGATTTCAAGATGCGCTTCCCGCACATCCCGACCAAGTCCGGCCTGATGCTGGGACTGGGCGAAACCGACGAGGAAGTACTGGAAGTGATGCGCGACCTGCGCGCGCACGATGTGAACATGCTCACCATCGGACAATATTTGCAGCCTTCCGACGGACATCTGCCGGTGCTGCGTTACGCGCCGCTGGAATCCTTCACGATGTTCGAACATACCGCGAAAGAAATGGGCTTCAGCCATGCGGCCTGCGGGCCTATGGTGCGCAGCAGTTATTTTGCCGATGAGCAGGCACATCAGGCGGGTGTCATCTGACCAAATTCCCGACTTGTTTTATATGTTATGCGCGCTGGTTTGCTTTGTCTCCGCATAAGGTTTATCGTGAGCACATATATTTCTGATGCTGATTTTTTACCCAAGGAGACTATTATGAAAACCCGTTATTTGATCGCCATGATCGCCGCTCTGTCCGTTTCATCTCTTGCCTTTGCCGCAGATGATGCCGAAGCCCTGTTCACTAAAAACAGATGCAGTAACTGTCACAAGGTTGACAGCAAGGGTGTCGGCCCGATGCTGAAAGATATCGCAGCCAAGTATGCGACAGACAAAAGTGCCGCGGCCACGCTGGAAAAGAAAGTGCGTTCCGGTGGCAGTGGTGTGTGGGGCTCGATGCCAATGCCGCGCACGCCTGATTCGGTCAGCGATGCAGACATCAAGGCCCTGGTCGCGTGGGTGTTGTCGCACAAATAGACATGCAACGCGCTTGATAAACGACAAGGCCAGCTTCAAGCTGGCCTTTGTGCTTTATGCCCTGCGCCATTGTCAGCCTGTCAGCCCGGTCGCAAAGTTCAAAACCACAGGTGCAGCTCCGGGCAGCCGACAGGGTATAATCGCGCCACTTTTTTCGCCTCACCCCCAATGAATATTCTTTACGAAGAAGACGGCAGTTTCAAGGTCGGCAGCATCATGACCGATAACACCACATCGCTCCAGATCGAAAGCCTGTCCGGCAAGCGCAGCAAGGTCAAGGCGACCAATGTGATGCTGCGTTTCACCCAACCTGCCCTGGCCGAATTCATGGCCCAGGCCGAAGCGCTGTCCGCAAGCATCGAGGTGGATTTCCTGTGGGAATGCTGTCCGCCGGATGAGTTCGGTTCCGAGCAGATCGCCGCCGAATATTTCGGCCACCCGCCTAGTGCCCTGGAAGCCGCTGCGACGCTGATACGTCTGCATAGCGCGCCTATCTATTTCCACAAGAAAGGCAAAGGCCGCTATCGCGCAGCTCCGCCGGACGTGCTGAAAGCCGCACTGGCCGGGGCCGAAAAGAAACGCCAGCAATTGGCTCTGCAGGCGCGCATGACCGAACAGCTCACTCGCTTTGAATTACCCGCCGAGTTCACCGGACACATTGATCATCTGCTCTACAAGCCAGACCGCAATACCATTGAGGTCAAGGCACTCGAGGCGGCTTGTGCCGCAACGCACCTGTCTGCCGCACACCTGTTGCATCGTTGCGGCGCACTGCCTTCCACGCACGATTACCACTTCCATCAATTCCTGTTCGAGTATTTCCCGAAAGGACTGGACTTTCCGCCCGTGGTATTGGGTACATGGGCAGAATTGCCGCTGGCCACCGTACATGCCTTCAGTATCGACGATGCAACCACCACCGAGATCGATGATGCGTTCTCGGTGGAGAAACTCGCCAACGGCAACTGGCGCATCGGCGTGCATATCGCCGCGCCCGCACTGGGTATGCCGCGCGACTCGGATGGCGACAAGATCGCCGCGCAACGGCTCTCCACGGTCTACATGCCCGGACGGAAGATCACGATGCTGCCGGACAGCGTAGTGGAGACTTTCACGCTGCGCGCGGATCATGTGTGTCCTGCGCTGTCGATGTATAACGAGATTGACGGCGAAACACTGGGGATATTGGGTCACGAGAGCCGCATCGAACGCATCCACATCGCGGCGAACCTGCGCCATGACACGCTGGAGCCGCTGTTCAACGAGGAGACACTGGCGACGGGCAAGCTCGATTATCCTTATGCTGGCGAACTGAAACTGTTGTGGGACCTGGCGCAAAAAATGGAAGCCGGTCGCGGCAAGCCGTCCGACAACAACCCACAACAAGTGGATTACAACTTCAACATCGAGTCCGAAGAGCTTGTGGCCGGGCACCCGAACGACCGGGTCAGTATCACGCAACGGCGGCGCGGTTCGCCGATCGACAAGGTGGTTTCTGAACTGATGATCCTGGTGAACAGCGAATGGGGCAAGCACCTGGCCGAACACGGTTTCGTCGGCATCTATCGTACCCAGCAGAACGGCAAGGTGAAGATGAGCACGGTCGCCGCACCGCATCAGGGCTTGGGCGTGGCGCAATACATGTGGTCAAGCTCGCCGCTGCGCCGCTATGTGGATATGGTGAACCAGCGCCAGATCATCGCGATGCTGCGCGGCGAGGAGCCGGCCTATCCGAAGAACGACCCGGCACTGTATACGACGATCCGCGATTTCGACACGATGTACACTGTCTACGGCGAATTCCAGAAGAACATGGAGCGCTACTGGTGTTTGCGCTGGCTCCAGCAGGAAAATGTCGAGCAGGTGGAAGCCGTCGTGCTGCGCGAAAACCTGGTGAAGCTCGCCAGCATCCCGCTGGTGTTCCGCGTACCGTCGCTGCCGGAAGCGCTGCCCGCCAACACCCGCGTGCAGCTGGCAATAGGCGAGATTGACCTGCTGGACCTGAATCTGGACGCGCGCTTTGTCGCAACGATAGAGGATGCTGCTTGAATGCCGGACTAAAAACCAGATTAACCACAGTCTCGCAACTGCTAAGGACGAGATTATCCTTTTCGATGATCTTTTCCATCCTGCTGCACGCTTTTATCTTGTTCGGCCTCGCGCTGGTGATGCCTGAACCACGCAATGCGGACAACCTGATGCAGCCATTGCAGGTGGTGTTGGTCAACAGCAAATCCAAATCAAGACCCAGCCAGGCTGATGCACTGGCCCAGCACAATCTGGATGGCGGCGGCATTACAGCCGAAGACCGGCGCGCCAAGAGTCCGCTGCCCACGATGCGCGACGATCTCAAGTTCACCCCCGAACAACGCACCAAGCGCGTCGCCGCGCTGGAAGAAGAAACAAAACGTATGCTGACCCGGCTGAAGAGCGACTACACCACCGTGCAACCGGAACCCAAAAAGCAGAAAAGCAGCACCGCCAGCAATGGCGATGACCTGATACAAAAAGCCCTTGAGATCGCCCGCCTCGAAGCGCAAATCAATAAAAGCTGGGATGCCTATCAAAAGTTCCCGCGCCGCAAATTCATCGGCGCACACACCCAGGAATACCGCTTCGCACAATACATCGAAGATTGGCGCGTCAAGGTGGAACGCATCGGCAACCTGAATTATCCCGAGCAGGCACGCCGCCAGAAGATCTTCGGCAAACTGCAACTCAGTGTTGCAATAGCAAAGGACGGCAGCGTGGACAGCGTGGAAGTGAGCAAATCCTCAGGCCAGCGTTTGCTCGATGCGGCAGCGATACGCATCGTCAAGCTTGCGGCGCCCTACGCGCCATTGCCTCCCAACATCACCAAGGACACCGACATCCTGACCATCACGCGCACATGGTCGTTCACCTCGTCGGATACCCTGGAGAGTGAATAGCATCTTGCTCCACTCAGAATTCTTGGTTAAAGTGTGGCCCATGCATAGCGCCCTGTTTTCCAGACTACTACTGATCTTCGCCCTGTTGTTTGCGCAGATGGGCAGTTTGGCGCACGGCATTTCGCACATCATCGCCGAACCATCGCAAGGCTCGGAACAGTCACTGCCGCATGACAAATATTGCGACCAGTGCGCTGCTTATGCCCAGATCGGCAGTGCAGTCGGCAGCAGTAGCATCAACATTGTCGTCAGCGAAAACTGCGAAACACTGCATTCCGGCCATATCGGCTGTTACCTATCCAACACTTTTGTCGCATTCGCGGCGCGCGCCCCGCCCTACTCCGCATAAGCCATTCCAGTTCCTCGCTGTATATGCGAGGCCTAGCCATGCTTTCAAGGAGTAAACATGTCACGAAATATTTGGTGCGCGGCTATTGCCGTGCTGTTGGGCAATCCGCTCGCGGCGCTTGCTGCGGATGATAGCGACCAGCAATCCGTAGCCGAACAGATCCAGCAATTAAAGCAAAGCAATGCGCAACTGGAACAGCGCCTGCAACACGTGGAAAATACTGCAACGCAGGCGCAAGCCCGCAGCAGCACTGCGCCGAGCAGTGTAAACAGCTTCAACCCCGCCGTGGCGATGATCCTGTCCGGCACCTATGGGCAACTCAGACAGGATCCCGCTATACCCGCAACCGGCTTCGCAATGAACGCCAATAACACCGGTTACGTGCGCGGATTTTCCCTGCAGGAATCGGAGCTCAGCATCTCTGCCAACATCGATCCGCAGTTCAGCGGCGTCGGCACTTTCTCGCTGGCCCCGGAAGGCGGCATCAGCGTGGAAAACGGTTTCGTGCAGACCAGCGCAATGGGCAACGGCCTCAACCTGAAGTTCGGGCGATTCTTTTCCGGCCTCGGCTATCTCAACGAACAACATTCGCACGTCTGGGACTTCGCCGATCAGCCGCTGGTGTATCGCGTGCTGTGGGACAACCA
Source organism: uncultured Nitrosomonadales bacterium (assembly GCA_903858965.1). Taxonomy (GTDB): domain Bacteria; phylum Pseudomonadota; class Gammaproteobacteria; order Burkholderiales; family Gallionellaceae; genus Gallionella. The sequence continues at coordinate 75,055 of CAIOKY010000149.1, forward strand.
GTACGCCGATGACGGCGTGCAATTGAAATGGCTGGCACCGACCGACATGTTCGTCGAGATCGGCGGAGAGATCGGACGCGGGCTGGGCTTCCCCGGCACAGACAGGCAAAACAAGAATGGCGCGGGAGCAGGAGTATTGTTCGCGCACATTGGCGACGACATCGGCATCGAGCAAAGCTGGCGTGCCGGTGTTTCGCTACACGAGACCCGGCGCGAGAACGCGGTCAGCGATGCGGTGCCGGATTTGCTTGGCACATCGGGTGGCGTGAGCGACAGTTTCACGGGCGACAGCAGGACTGCCGGTCTGGACTTCGTGTGGAAATATTCGCCCAACGGCAATATCCGCGAGCGCTACCTGAAAGTACAGAGCGAATATTTTCAGCGCAAGGAAAATGGCATGCTGACCTATGATTACACAGCCCCGGGAGCTATTCCCGCAGGTGCAAACATTACTGACAGTTATTCCGATACCCAATCCGGCTGGTATCTGCAAAGCGTGTACCAGTTCATGCCGACCTGGCGCACCGGTTTACGCTATGACCGGCTGGCTCCGGGCACTGCCAGCGTGGGCGCGTCTATCGCAGGTGATGTCATCAGCAATTATGCGTTCAGTCCCTCTCGCCTCACCTGGATGACGGATTACAACCCCAGCGAGTTCACCCGCATACGCCTGCAACTGGCGCACGATGAATCGCGCCAGGGGCTGACGGACAACCAGGTATTCGTGCAGTACATCATGAGTCTGGGCGCGCACGGCGCACACCAATATTGATTAGCATCATTCAAAAGGAAAAATCATGCAGAAAATCCTCTATACGTTTTTATTGTTGCTGCTGAGCGGCAACGTCCACGCCGCACTCAACGTGTTCGCCTGCGAACCGGAATGGGCGGCGCTCACGCAACAACTCGCGGGCGACAAGGCCAGCATCTACACCGCCACAGGCCCGTTGCAAGACCCGCACCAGGTGCAGGCACGCCCCAGCCTGATCGCCAAGGCGCGCAATGCACAACTGTTGGTATGCACCGGCGCGGAACTGGAGATCGGATGGATGCCGGTGGTATTGCGCGAGTCCGGCAACAGCGCGATACAACCGGGCAGCGGTGGCAGTTTTGAAGCGGCGCAATATGTGACGATGCTGGAAGTGCCTACCCGGCTGGATCGCGCTGATGGTGATGTGCATGCGGCAGGCAATCCGCACATCCAGACCGACCCGCGCAATTTCCTGCCGATCGCAGATGCACTCAGCAAACGCCTGGTCCAGATTGATCCGGCTAACGCCGCGTATTATCAACAGCAGCTCACCACGTTCAATCAGCAATGGCGTGCCGCAATCGCGAAGTGGGAAAAGCAGGCCGCTCCGCTCAGGGGTGTATCCATCATCGCGCATCACAAAGGTTTCCCCTACCTGAACGACTGGCTGGGACTGAAAGAAGTCGCCGAGCTGGAACCCAAGCCCGGCATGGAACCCAGCGCCGCATATCTGGGGAAAGTGCTGGGTGAATTGCAACAGCACCCGGCCAGAATGGTGATACGCGCCGCCTACCAGAATGAACGTCCATCGGAGTGGATTGCGGAACGCGCGCATATTCCCGCCGTGAATCTGCCATTCACAGTGGGTGGCACACCGCAGGCCACGGATCTGTTCACGATGTTCGATGATAGTGTGCAACGTTTGCTGGCAGGACTGAAATGAACGACATCGAGTTTTCCATATTGCTGCCTGCGTTCATCGCAGGTTTGCTGGTGCTCGCCACACACATCCCTCTCGGCATGAAGGTGCTGGCGCGCGGCGTGATCTTCGCCGATCTCGCTGTCGCACAGATCGCCGGGCTGGGTGTCATCATCGCCGCTTTGCTCGACTTGGCCGAACGGCCGCTGCTGGTGCAACTGATCGCCGCCGCCAGCGCGCTGTGTGGCGCGGGATTGCTGGCGTGGATCGAACATCGCCTGGCCGATGTCAAGGAAGCGTGCATCGGACTGACTTTCGTGCTCGCTGCCAGCGCTGGCATCCTGCTGATGAGCCGCGATGTCCATGCGGGTGAACACCTCAAGGATCTGCTGGTCGGGCAGATCCTCTGGGTGAATACCAATCAGTTGATCGCGACCGCCGTATTGACCGCCGTGTTGCTCGCACTGTGGCAATGGACCAAACTGAAAAACCGCAATCTCGGTTTCTACGGTTTATTCGCGCTGGCCGTCACCGCCTCGGTGCAACTGGTCGGCGTATATCTGGTGTTCGCCAGCCTGATCGTTCCGGCACTCGCCACGTATCGCGTCAAACACCAGCGCACGCTTTATGCGTTTGTGATCGGCATCGCCGGATATGCGATCGGGTTATTGCTGTCCTCATGGTTCGATCTACCGAGCGGCGCAACGGTAGTGTGGGCGATGGCCGTGACCGGCGTTGTTGCGGCCTGGTTGCTGAACGCTTCTTAACTTCCAATATTGCTCTCGGCTAAAGCGTTTTCCATGCGTAACTCATTATTTGCCAGGCTCCTGTTGATTATAGCCCTGCTGTTCGCACAGCAAGCCGGTGCAGCACATGCCTTGCAACACGCGCTTGAGGATTTGACGCCACAACAGGAAGACAAACAGGTGCCACATTCCGGCGCCTGCGAACAATGTGCAACCTATATGCAACTGGGTAGCGCCCTCAACGTCAGCGTATACAAATTCACACCTATAATCGTATCCGGTGAAGCGATACAACACCGCTATATCTCATTCCGTTCAATCCATGTCTTTACCGCCGTTGCACGCGGCCCGCCTTCTTTCCTCCAGTCGTTCGCATAAACACTGACTCTTCCCCATTTGCGGGGGAAGAGAAAGCATTTTGGCAATTCTTTGGAGGAAAACATCATGTTAAAACACATCTTATTGTGCGCGGCGCTGGCCGTGCCGCTTTACGCCCATGCCGAAAATAACTTGGAGCCAAGTTCCAGTCATGAACAAACAAACGAAACAGCCAAGTTGAATGGTATTCAGGGTCAGGTCAACGATACCTTGGGACGCCCTATTGCCGAGGCCGATGTCACACTGAAGAGCGTTACTGGTGAAGTGGTTGCCCATGCCACCAGCGATACCGAAGGTCATTTCGCTTTCACTGCCACGGTACCGGGCACCTATGCTGTTTTGTCGGATAAACCCGGTTTTAAAACCGGTTCATCAATTGTCACGTTCTCAGCGGGGATGGCAAGCACCATCATTACGCTGGCAGCCTCGCAGGTACAGGATATCACTATCACGGCGACAAAACTGGAAAAGGCCCGCAATGGCCTGTCACCCAAAACTGGCGGAAGTGTCTACAAGTTCGATGCCAGCAACATTGACAATTTACCGCAAGGAGAAAGTACCGCCTTCAACCAGGTACTGCTCCAGGCACCCGGGGTGGCCAATGATTCATACGGCCAATTGCATGTGCGTGGTGATCATGGCAACACCCAGTATCGTATTAACGGCGTTATCCTGCCGGAAGGTGTCAGTGGTTTCGGTCAAACAATGGACACACGCTTTGCGCAAGGTATCGATCTGTTGACGGGTGCTTTACCAGCCCAGTACGGCTATCGCACGGCAGGTGTTATTGAAATCAACACCAAAACCAACTTCGAGGCAGGCGGACACATTGATTTGTATGGTGGTAGCAACCATACCTTAAATCCCAGCATCGAATATGGAAACACCAATGGCAATCTTTCATATTTTGTCGATGGGTCATATCTGACTAACGACGTCGGAATAGAAAATCCAACCTCCAGCGCTAATCCGATACATGACACCACAAAGCAGGAGAAAGGGTTCGCCTATCTTTCTTATCTGCTGAATCCCGACACCAAGCTGAGTTTCATGTTTGGCAGTTACGACGGCAAATTTCAGGTGCCGAATAATCCGGGTCAAACCCCCGACCCAAACAATCTCGGAATACTCGCGCAACTTCCCGCCGGATATAACCCCGATTCCGCCACGTTGAACGACAATCAGAGCGAGGTAAACCGCTTTGCAGTGGCTGCGTTGCAAAGCTCGCTCAACGACAGATTCGACTATCAGGTCGCACTGTTTACGCGCTACTCCAGCGTCCATTACATACCGGATATCAATGGTAATCTGGCGTTCAACGGCGTGGCGTCGGATGTATTTCGCAGCAGCTCCAGCACCGGCATTCAAGCTGATGGCAGTGATCGGCTGAATGAAACGCATACGTTGCGGATGGGGATGTTCGGCAGCGATGAAAACATCGTGAGCAACAACTCCTCCACGGTATTTCCGGTGGATAGTTCGGGGAATGTTTCAGGACCAGCCTACACTATCGTCGACAATAATCCCAAAAACGGCAACACACTGCTGGGGCTTTATCTTCAGGATGAATGGAAGGCGACCGACAAACTGACCGTAAACTATGGCGGACGTTTCGACCAGGTCAACGCCTATGTCAACGAACATCAATTCAGTCCAAGACTGGGGCTGGTTTACAAATCCAGCGACCGGACTACCTGGCACAGCGGATATGCTCGTTACTTTACTCCGCCTCCGACCGAGCTGGTTTCCTCTACCACCCAGGCTCTGTTTGCGAACACCACCAATGACCAACCGGGAGCCAATTCGCCGGTAAAGTCGGAGCGGGCAAACTATCTGGATGCCGGCGTTACCCATCAACTGACACCGGTTGTCAGCCTTGGTTTGGATACTTTCTACAAGCAAACCAGAAACACCATCGACGAAGGCCAGTTCGGATCCGCGCTGATTTTGACGCCATTCAATTATGAACAAGGAAAAATTTATGGTGCTGAATTAACGAGCAACTATAAATCAGGCGACCTTTCCGGTTACGCCAATCTGGCCAGAACCATCAGCATGGCGAAAAACATCATATCAAGCCAGTATCTGTTCGATTCGACCGAACTTGCGTACGCGGCCGATAACTGGGTGAACGTCGACCATGAACAGGCGCTGACCATTTCGACCGGCGCTTCCTATCTTTGGTCTGGCACGCGCCTGAACGGCGACTTGATATACGAGAGCGGTTTACGCAACGGTTTTGCCAACACCACCCATCTGCCAGGCTATACCGTGTTGAATCTAGGCGCCAGTCAAAAAATGAAATTTGTTGACATCGGACCGATCGAAGCCCGGCTGGCGATTACCAATGTTACGGACAAGATATATCAGATCCGGGACGGCTCAGGTATAGGTGTGGGCGCTCCACAGTACGGCCAGCGGCGCGGCCTGTTCATCGGCCTGTCCAAGCCACTGTAACTTTTACAACCAAGAACAGGTTATGCCTTGCATAACCTGTTAGAGGAATCAATCATGCAAGAAATTACTGAAGCATTCCAAGCGATGAAATTCGGCGGAGTAACTATCTACCCGCTGCTGGCCTTGGCCGTTTTGGCGCTGGTCATCATCATCGATAAATTCTATCTCTATCGGCGCCATATTCAGTTTCCGCTAACCATGTCCAACCTGATCGAAACATACGGTTTCACTTGGGAAAGTCTGGAACAGGAACTGGCTACACTCACGCCAGAAAATTATTACGGCAGATTTTGCCGCATCGTTCTGGATAACCGTGACAAACCGGTTTGGTGGTTAGAGTCACGTGCCGGCGACGAAGCGCAAATCATCGAAGAAGGTATGGGGCGCGGCATGTGGATATTGGAAACCATCGTGACCGGCGCGCCCTTGCTGGGTCTGCTGGGCACTATTACCGGCATGATGCATTCATTCAATCTGATCGGTGGCACCGGTTTAGTCGATCCGAGCGGCGTTACAGGCGGCGTGGCGCAAGCCCTGATCGCTACTGCTTTCGGTATCTTCATCGCCGTTTTCGCATTGTTTGGCTTCAACTTTTTCTCGCGCCGCCAAGTACAGGTGCTGGAGAAAATGGAGCGGCTCGGCACGCGCATCATAGACAATATCCGGCTGAATCGGCACGAAGACAAGGTCAAGCAATGAAATTGCGAAAATCTCGCGAATACAAACGCGGCCGCATCGAGATCATCCCGATGATAGACGTGATGTTCTTCCTGCTGGCCACCTTCATGCTGGCTTCGCTGTCGATGCAAAACCTGCATTCGCTGCCGGTCAACCTTCCCCAAGGACACGCCGCGCCTATCCAGGCCAAGACTCCGATCACCCTGACCATCACGCCCGAAAGCCAGATCTACCTCAACAAGACACTGGTGACTCTGGATACCCTGACGGCTACGCTGAAACCGATGCTGACCGGCCC
>CAIOKY010000150.1 GCA_903858965.1 uncultured Nitrosomonadales bacterium
GCTTTCTACGTAAGGCAGATGCAACATTTACAGCCTCTGCGAATCCATCCAACATCCTCCATCTGACAAAAAGGTGAATTCGTAAGCAATTTTTAGAGGTGCCCTTAAGCACCTTGATTATGGGGGAGGAAGCGGCCTTCTTGCGAGCATCCTGAATCAATCAAGTTGGCAGTCAGTTTCCTACGATCCGTTTGTGGACAGGAATGTCAAAGTCGATCAGCTTGGAAAATTTGACTTGATTACGGCATTTGAGGTTTTTGAGCATGTGCCCGACGTTCAACAGTTAATGGCAAACTTATGTTCGTTGCTTTCCCATGATGGCATGGTATTGTTTTCGACTTTATTGTCGGATGGGAATATTCGTTCCGATCAGAGAATAAATTGGTGGTACGCGTCTCCCCGAAATGGGCATATCAGCTTATTTTCCAGGAAGAGCCTCGCAACCCTTGCGCAAAATAACCGGGTCAATTTGCACAGTTTTTCGGTGGGGTTTCATGTGTTGTTCACCAGGATACCATCTTGGGCGGAGCAGATTATCCGATTGGGCTAACACTGCGTTTTAGCGGACTGGAGCTATGTTCTATGACCCGCTGAGTTTCGACGTTGAAGTTCTGTTTGCGGGAAATCATATATTTTTGTTCGGAACACATACTGTGCCGCCGGCAGAAGTTGGCAGCGATAAAAAATCCCCCAACCGTTACGGCTGGGGGACAACTCAGCTCCGACAAAGTGGTCGGAACACATGCTCATGGGGAGGAGAAGAGCATGGGCGACAAGTGCTTCATCGCCGCCCAAATTCTGCTATAAAACTTTTGTGGGATAAAGATACATTGGACGGACGGCAGAGGGATGGCGACAAATGGCAGTGCTTATTGCTGCGATATAAATGTTACGGGAACAGACAGTGCTGCACGCTGCCGCCGCCTTCAGGAAGCTTTACAGCAGTTGGTATGAAGCGGTAATCAGCGTAGTGGATGCTCGCCAATCCGGATTTATCAGCCGCGAGCGATCACTGCTTCGATTTCGGCAAAGGTGCGCGCCAGTTCGAAGCTCTGAACCTGGGCGCCTAACTGGCGGGCAATCTGGGTGATGGAGAACAGGCCGCACACGGCTTGCTTGCCATCCGCGCCTTCAGCTATGACCAGCGCGTGTTGCCGGTGGGATTTTTTCAGGCTGGCGACGATCTGTCCGACCTGCGCATTTTTTACATCTTCGATTCTCAACGCTTCCAGTTCGCGCTGTGTCGTCATGATGTCGCGCACCATGATGTCGGCATGCGTGCCGCCCATGTTTTGCAGGTAGCGCATCGGTTTTTCCCCGAGCACATCGGTTGCCGTGAGCAATCCCGCCACTTGTTCGTTGTCGTCCAGCACCAGCAGCAGACGCACGCCATAGCGGATCATTTTGGCGTTGGCTTTATCCATCGAAGTCTTGGCGCGCACGCTCACCACTGATATCTTGCTCAGGTCGGTCATCACGCTGATTGCGGGATCGCTCAGCTTGACCCGCTCCGGCAGTGTCTGTACCGGGCGTACAAACGACGATCCCGTTTTCAGTGGAATGATTTGCAGCGGACTGTATTCCTTGATCATGATGCACTCCCTAAAATATCAAGGGGAAATCACCTGTGCGCATGCTGCAGATGTGCCGCGTTATGTTTGGCTGCCGGGAGGTAACCGGCCAGCTCGTTGAGCGCCATCGTGTATACCTCGCGCTTGAATTCGATCACCGCATTGATGTCCAGCCAGTAATCATTCCAGCGCCACGCATCGAACTCGGGATGCGAACTGGCACGCAAACAGACATCGCAATCACGGCCAACCAGAAGCAACAAAAACCAGATCTGTTTTTGCCCGCGATAACCACCGCGTGATTCACGCTTGCTCCAACTCTGCGGAACCTCATAACGCATCCATTCACGGGTGCGCCCGAGTATCTTGACATGTTCCGGCATCAAGCCGACCTCTTCGTGCAACTCGCGGTACATCGCCTGCTCCGGGGTTTCGCCATGCTGGATTCCGCCTTGCGGAAACTGCCACGCATGTTGTCTTACCCGCTTGCCCCAAAGCACCTGATTCCTGCTGTTCGTGATGATAATGCCGACATTCGGGCGGTAGCCGTCTCGGTCTATCATTTTCAACTCTGCTCAAGTTAATTTAATGCCCCGATTCTTTCACATTTTCCCTGCAATGAAAAGAGAATCCATGGCCTGGAAATTTCTTGGCATACCGAACCACGCGCATTCCCTGTAAAATCGCAAACTCTCAAACATAATCAGATCATATTTACCATGCGCGTTTCACAATTTTTCATTTCCACACTCAAGGAAGCCCCCTCCGAAGCAGAACTCGCCAGCCACAAACTGATGATGCGCGCGGGTTATATAAAAAAACTGGCCAGCGGCCTGTATACCTGGATGCCGCTCGGGCTGCGCGTATTGCGCAAGGTGGAGAACATCGTGCGTGAAGAAATGGATCGCAGCGGCGGGATCGAATTGCTGATGCCCGCTGTGCAGCCAGCCGAACTGTGGCAGGAGACCGGGCGCTGGGAAGTGTTCGGCCCGCAGATGCTGAAAATAAAAGATAGGCATGACAACGATTTCTGTTTCGGCCCGACCCATGAAGAAGTGATCACCGATATCGCGCGCAGAGAGATTCGCAGCTATCGGCAACTGCCGGTCAATTTCTACCAGATTCAGACCAAGTTCCGCGACGAGGTGCGTCCGCGTTTCGGCGTGATGCGCGCGCGCGAATTCCTGATGAAAGATGCCTATTCCTTCCATGCCGATTTTGCGAGCCTGGAACAGACGTATCGCGTGATGTACGACACCTACTCTCGGATCTTCACCCGTCTGGGCCTGAAGTTCCGAGCCGTTGCAGCGGATACCGGTGCGATCGGCGGCAGCGGCTCGCACGAATTCCATGTACTGGCGGATTCGGGAGAAGATGCACTGGCGTATTGCCCGACCTCTGATTACGCGGCGAATGTGGAACTGGCGGAAGCGGTTGCACCAAACATAACTCGCGCTGCCTCGGCCGAGGCCATGCGTGATGTCGATACTCCCAAGCAAACGACCTGCGGGCAAGTTGCAGAGTTACTGGGAATCCCATTGCAGCGCACGGTGAAGTTACTGGCATTGATAGCGGAAGATAAACTTCATATCTTGTTGATACGCGGCGATCACAGCCTTAATGAAGTCAAGGCCAGCAAACTGCCGGGTCTTGCCGGTTTCCGTTTTGCAACGGAAGACGAGATTCGCAATCACTTCAATTGTCCTCCCGGTTTTCTCGGACCGGTCGGGATCGACAGAAAAAAAATCCGCGTCATCGCCGACCGTACTGTAGCTGCGATGAGCGACTTCGTGGTCGGCGCGAACAAACCCAAGTTTCATACGGCCGGGGTGAACTGGAGCCGTGACTTGCCCGAACCGGATCTGGTTGCAGATATTCGCAACGTAGTTAATGGTGATTTGTCACCTGATGGCAAAGGTACGCTGGAGATATGCCGCGGCATTGAGGTTGGTCATATTTTCCAGTTACGCACCAAATATGCCGAAGCAATGAAAGCCACTTTTCTCGACGCGCAAGGTAAGTCACAACTGACTGAGATGGGCTGCTACGGCATCGGTGTGTCGCGCATCGTCGCCTCCGCCATCGAGCAGAATTTCGACGAGCGCGGTATCATGCTGCCAACCGCGATGGCGCCATTCCAGATCGTCATCGTGCCGATCGGCATGGGCAAGAGTGCAGCGGTACGCGATGCCGTGGAGAAATTGTATGCCGAGCTGAAAGGCGCCGGGATCGAGGTGTTGCTGGATGACCGCGACGAGCGTCCCGGCGTGATGTTTGCCGATATGGAACTGATCGGCATTCCGCATCGCATCGTCATCGGCGAGCGCGGCTTGAAGGACGGCATGCTGGAATATCAGGGGCGGCGCGATACTGCCGCACAAGCCATCCCCTTGCAAAACGCGCTGGAGTTCGTAGAATCAAGGCTGTGAAGTTAATTCGACAACAATTCTTGTGCCAATTTGCGTTGCCACTGTGCGTGGCGGGGATGTTTTTTTCCTGTGCCGCACAAGCCGGCGGGCAAATCTACACACCGCTTTCCGCCAGTGTGCGCGCGGTATTACAGCGCAGCGTGTCGGATCAGGCATCGCCCAAGCTTGCTTTCGCGACGCAGTATGAAGCGGACTTCTGGCTGAATGAAATGTCGCGCCGTTTGCAGAAGAAACTGCCGGATGCGGCATACCGCATGGATTTTCTCAAGACCGTGCATTACGAAGCGACACGCGCCGGACTTGATCCGGAACTGGTATTGGGCCTGATCGAGGTGGAAAGTGGCTTCAAAAAATACGCAGTATCCAAGGTGGGCGCGCGCGGCTATATGCAGGTGATGCCATTCTGGGTGGATGAACTCGGCACCAAGGAACAGGACTTGTTCCATCTGCGCGTCAACCTGCGCTACGGCTGCACTATCCTGCGCTATTATCTGGACATGGAAAAAGGAAATCTGTATCGCGCTCTGGGACGTTACAACGGTACTTTGGGCAAGCAGGGATATCCGAATCTGGTGCGCACCGCCTGGCACAACCATTGGGCTTTGCCGCACCGCACGGTCAGCAACTACTACTCGTCTGCCAATTGATCTACTGATTCTTGATAAAAGTCTCGACGTTTGCGCGCGTCACTTCGCCCGCCTGGTAATTTGCCGGTTCCCCCTTGGGATTATACAAATAGCTTACCGGCAGAACGTCGACCGCGCCGATCTGGGCAGTGACCTTGCGGTCGCCCATCACCACCGGATAGCTGATGCCATGCGCTTGGGCGAAGTCAGCGACTTTTTTGCTCGAGCCTGAATCTATCGCGATGCCAATGACAACAAGGTCCTTGTCGTGATGGGCATTATGCAGGCTGGTCAGCTCGGGGATTTCTTCCAGGCACGGCGGACACCAGGTTGCCCAGAAATTTACCAGCACCCACTTGCCGCGGTAATCGGCAAGGTGATGTGTCTTCCCCTGGATATCTTCCAGCGTGAAATCATTCGCAGCGGCACCTGATGCGAACAACAGGAGACAGGCCGTCAGCAGTGCGCGCGTCGCCGGTATCAATGTCGCTCCTGCTCGTGCGCAGTTGCTTGGGCTTCTTCCGGCTCTTCTTCATGACCTTGTTTTGCGCCATGTTCAGAGCCATGAGTAAGATACAGCGCAAGCGCAACACAGGCAATGGCGCCACCGAGATAAATCAGGTCTATCGGCGAGTCCATCTTCATGTTCAGCGCCTCTTCAAACAAGGTCACGATCATGATCATCAGGATTACCTTGGCCAGACGTGCCTTTAAGTCGTCCAGACTGTTGATCACCAGGATCTTGCTGGAGCCCTCACTGCCCTTGGCCTGGTCTATTTCGCTGATAAACAATTCGTACAGGCCGAACGAGAAGATCAGCATCACAGTCGCCAGCAAATAGCCATCCACCACTTCCACGATGTGCGATACCGTCTTGTCGTGCAACAGCTTGCGCGCTTCCTCGGTCATGTCTGAATCGGCGTAATGCAGCATATGCTGCACCAGATACACTACATCCACCGTCGCCATATAGAAGATCGCAAAGCCGGCAAACAGGCTACCCAGCACTGCCGCCAGAACGATAAAGCGGCTGCTCCATAATGAACCTTCAAACAAGGTTTCAATTAATTTCATCTTGAATCTCCATGCATTAAATCACCACGCATTAAAGCGCAATTAACCAGCCCAGACAAGCAGCATTCGGATAGAGCATTCATCAGAAAGGGCGACGCGCAAAGAGTTCCTGTAGCGTGATATTGGTGCTTTGCTCGATCTGTCCGGCACAATCGGCCAGCCAATGTTGCAGCGGGTCGTCATCTTTACCGGCGGGCAAAGAGTCCCGGTTCAATACGAACAAACGAAATAATTCGTTGACGCGGATATGTTCCATGTCGCGCATCAGCAGCCAGCCATCCCCTTCTGTTTTGCGTACCATGTCCACACCGGCCAGCTCATCGAGTATTTTTTCCAGTGTGTCATAACCGAGATGCAAAGATTTGGATAATTCCGGCAAAGTGTTGACGCTGCCGTTTTGCAGTCCGTTTGCCATGACTTGCAACACGCGTATCGCATCCAGCATCCGGACGGCGGGCGCCATGTCTTGTGCGGCGGGAGAGCGCCAATGTGACAACGATGCGGCGATGACTGCGCCAAACAGGATGGCCAGCCAGGATAGGTAGATCCACATCAGGAAAATAGGTACGCTGGCAAATGCACCATACACCAGTTGGTAAGTGGGGAAATGGCTGACGAAATAGCCAAATACCCGGTTCGAGGTTTCAAACACTACCGCAGCCACCAACGCGCCAATCAGCGCATGGCCGCGCGGCACATGGCGGTTTGGCACCAGCCGGAACAACAAGGTAAAGGCCAAAGTGGCAAACAATATCGGCAAGACTTTAAGTACTACGATACCCAATGGAGATACATATTTGCCGTGCCCCATGGACAATCCGATCAGCCAAGATGTCAGCGACAAACTTGCCCCGATCAACAAGGGTGCAAGGGTAAGGACCGCCCAGTAAGCCACCAGCCGTTTCACCAGGGGGCGTGGTTGCGTTACCTGCCAGATCACGTTGAAGGCATTGTCTATGGTCAGCATCGTCGACATCGCGGTGACTGTCAGAAATACAATGCCCACTGCGGTGAGGCGTGTTGCGCTGTCGGCGAATTGCTGCATATACTGTGTGATGATTATTCCGGCATTGTCCGGCATCAGATTGTTCAACAGATAAGTCTTGATCTGGGCCGAAAAATCGTCGAACACCGGAAATGCCGAGAACACGGCCAATGCGATGGTCAGCATCGGAACCAGCGACAACAGCGTGGTGAAAGTCAGGCTCGCGGCAGTTTGTACGCAGCGATCCCGCGCAAAGCGGGCGGCAATCAAACAAAGCAAAGCATAAATATCGCGCAAATTATTTCGCATAGGCTAACTGTTTCCTTATAATTGGCTAATGATAACCGACAAAGAACTCCTCGTACTGTATTACAGCCAGCATGGTGCGACCCGGCAAATGGCGCAACTGGTCGCACGCGGCGTGGAACAGGTGGACAGCGTGCGCGCGCGGTTGCGCACGGTACCCAAAGTTTCCGCCGTATGTGAGGCGACGGAACCGGATATCCCGGACAGTGGCGCACCTTACGTCGAATTGCACGATCTCGAAGAATGCATAGGCTTGGCATTGGGCAGTCCGACGCGCTTCGGCAATATGGCGTCCGCGATGAAATATTTCTGGGACGGCACGGGCGGCACATGGATGCAACATACACTGGTCGGCAAACCCGCGGCACTGTTTACTTCCACCGGTACGATGCACGGCGGGCAGGAGAGCACGCTGCTGTCGATGATGTTGCCGTTGCTGCATCACGGCATGGTCATCGTCGGCCTGCCTTATTCCGAGCCGGAATTATCGACTACGCTGAGTGGTGGGACGCCATACGGCGCCAGCCATGTCGCCGGGGTCGCCAACGATCAGCCGATCAGTGAAGCTGAGAAGAAGTTGTGTATCGCTTTGGGAAAACGTTTGGCGCAAACCGCGCTGAAACTTTCTGCATGAGCAATGCACGGGAAGCACGGCAGATGTTGCGCGCCCATCGTTATGGTGTGCTCAGTACGTTGTCGAAAAAATTCGATGGCTATCCGTTCGGCTCGATCATACCCTACTTGGTGGACCACGATGGCAGTCTGTTGATCCTCATCAGCACGCTCGCCGAACATACCAAAAATATCGCGCATGATGCGCGCGTCAGCCTGATCTCGCACGACCAGCGCGACCCGCACATCCAGACCCAGGGGAGAGTGACTGTGGTCGGCGATGCGCAGCAGGAGCCGGATCGCGAGCAGGTTGGGTTGCGTTATCTGCGCTATTTTCCGGAAACCCGGACTTATTTTGCAATGCACGATTTTTCCTTCTATCGCATTCACCCCATTGCCGTCCGGTTCATCGGAGGATTTGGAAAAATCCACTGGGTAGACATGGAGAATTATGCGGTCGAACCCTACCCGTTAACCGGGCAGGAATCCGATGTGATTGCGCACATGAACACGGATCATCAGGACACGATGCGCAATTATTGCCAACACTTCCATCAATATGCAGCCTTGGATGTCGCCATGCTGGGCATGGATTTGGACGGTTTCGATGTGCGTGCAGACGATAAAATATTTCGGTTTGAGTTTGCACAACCGGTGATGGATGCCCAACAGGCACGTGCAGCCCTTGTTGAAATGGCGCGTGCTGCCAAACAATAACGTTGACTGTGTGCCAATCACGTACCGTTCGTCCTGTTCCTGCGGGACGAACGGTGTGACCTTGTGAAACGACTAACTTTAAGAATCAGTCGCTGGTTAGAAACGGAAACCCAGTTTGAGGCTATACGATGGAGCTGAACCGGTCTTGTCATATTCCAGAGCAAGATTGGTGATTCCCATGTTGAGATTGCCGCCCACAAAGACCTTGTTCTGATTGAAAGATTCTTTGGTTAAGGTTGGAATCCCGTTGGGAGTGCTGTTAGACCAGACTTTACCTACTCCGGCGTACGGAGTGAACATCGCAAATCCCTTGGAAATGGATAGGTCCAGGCTTTTTGTGGTGAATCCCAATTCGCTCACACCACTCATTTTTGTCAGTGCGCCGCGGATGCCGACTGCCGGCATGGCCACGCCGCCTTCAAGTATTGCATAGCGCAATTCGCCGCCATACAGCTTGATATTGGTGGTGGGGATGGCGGAGTAGAATGCACCTACATCGATGTTCAAGGGCAGGCCTTTAAAGACGTGCAACTTCGGTACGATAATGGAGTTTACATTGTCGCCGGTGACTGTTTGCCAGAGTGCCGAGTTTTGCACTTTGGTCGATGTCACTTCCAGACCCAGATCAAATCCTGTCACGCCGAGGGGAGCCGCAGGCGTAACGGCCTTATAGCTCAAGGCGGAACTCAGATCTTCGGAAAACGATTTGAATTCAGGCTGAGTAAGACCGACAAGATTGGTAATGTCAGCCGCCCAAACAGGCTGGGCAAAGCCGCCCAGGACACATAACAATGATAGGTATTTCTTCATAATGATAGCCTTCCTTGTGGTTGGTGGTATTTTATTCAATACCGCAGTCAGCATAGCGCAAGTATTATTGCGGTGTCCACTTGAAGGAGTGCATGGTTACTTCAGACCGCATTATCCGGTAGAGTGTAACAGCTTGTATTTCAAACGATCCGGCAGAGTCTGGAGCGATTCACAATGCGAGGATGGAGTGGGTTATGGCAATCACAGACTGGCCTGAAGGAGAGCGACCCCGCGAGAAACTCTTGGCTCGTGGCGCGGCATCGTTGTCGGATGCGGAATTGCTGGCGATCTTTTTGCGAACCGGTGTGACTGGGAAAAGTGCGGTGGATCTGGCGCGTGAGCTGCTTACGCGGTTTGGCAATCTCACCCAACTGGTCGCCGCCAGCGAGGCTGATTTTTGCGCAACGAAAGGTATGGGCCAAGCGAAGTACGTGCAGTTGCAGGCGGTACTGGAAATGTCACGGCGTGCGCTGCAGGAAGAATTGCAGAGAGGCGATGCGCTCAATTCGCCGCGTGCAGTTCGCGATTATTTGCAATTGCTATTGGGCACGCGGCAACAGGAAATTTTTATGGTTCTGTTCCTGGATACCCAACATCGCGTGATCGCCACTGAAGAATTGTTCCACGGCACACTCAGCCAGACCAGTGTGTATCCGCGCGAGGTGGTGAAGCGCGCGCTGGCGCACAACGCTGCCGCGGTTATATTGGCTCACAACCATCCATCAGGCGTAGCCGAACCCAGTCAGTCGGATCAACTGTTGACCGGCGCGCTTAAACAGGCGCTGTCAATGGTGGATGTGCGCGTGCTGGATCACTTCATCGTGGCGGTCGGGCAGACGCTGTCATTCGCCGAAAAGGGCCTGATTTAGCCATTCCGGCGAAAATTCTCCTTGCCACTCATCCGCAAATTCAACCTCTCGTCGGTTGGATTTGACTCTGATATCGACTATCAAATAGTATCGACGCACTTGGCAAACTTATCGAAAGGTAAGGGCGCAAAGTCACCGGCCTAAGGGAAGCTATGGTAGCGGGACTGCGACACGGATAGCCATCCGTGTGTCTGTTTACCGTCGTGCAGAAATATTGCATGAATCATGTCCTCCCTGCCGCCATTGAAAACGAGGTAGAGGAGTGATGTAGTGAATCTGGGCAATGCGAAAATTTTTTATGGTGCGCTGCTTCTTGCATCAGCATTGTTGACTGCGTGTGGCGGCGGTGAGACTGCATCATCTACTGCTACGACTGGTACCGCTGTATCAACTTCCGTTATTACATCTGACGGAACGGATTTTTATCTGACATTGCCCGACCATCTGTGCGTCAGCGATCCGGCTCAGTGCAATAACACGCCGGTCACCAACAAGATGATTGTGGCTGCTGCGACTGCGACCACCGGGAATGTAATATTTAACGGCGTGACGACACCGTTTTCTGTCACGGCCGGTGGCCAGACAGTCGTTACACTGGATTCCGCTGTCGTACTGACAGCGAACGAAACGGTAGAAGCCAAGGGTATTCACGTGACGGCACTGTCGCCGGTTTCCGTGCATGTGGTTTCCGAAAACGCAACTTCCGCCGATGGCTACCTGGCTTTACCGACAGCCGGTCTCGGTACAAGTTATTATGTAATGTCTTACGCCAGCAGCAGATATTCCGGCTCGGAATTTGCCGTTGTGGCTACCCAGAATGGTACCACTGTTACCATCACGCCTACTGCTGCAGGTACTACAAAATCCGCCGGTACTGCGTTCACGGTTTCGCTGAACGTTGGGGAAACATACCAGCTGCAGAATCCGGCCTATGCCGATATGACGGGCACGCTTGTTACATCTGACAAGCCTGTCGCGGTATTCAGCGGCCACCGGTGCGTCGATATTCCGTCCGGTGTGGGTTACTGCGATTATCTCGTCGAGCAACTTACCGATGTATCGATCTGGGGCAAGACATTCCATACTTCGCCTTTCAGCGGGCGTGCCCGCTACACGGTGCGTGTCATCGCATCCCAGAATGGAACCACTTTCACTACCACACCATCGGGGCTGATCAGTACATTGAATGCCGGACAATTTGCTGATGTGGTGTTGACCGGAGCTGGCGAGTTTGTGTCCAGCAACCCTGTGCTGGTCGCACAATTCATGCGCGGTTATGCGGATGACGCAGCAGCAAAAGGAGACCCCAGCATGGCTTTGGTTACGCCGGCAGAAATGGGGGTGACCGATGCGACCTTCGGAGTTCATGGCCTGGCCGGAACCACTGGAGCCTTTATGAACGTGGTCACTGAAACAGCAGGACTTGCGACCCTGAAGCTTGATAACGTGCTGGTGAATGCAGCGCTCTTTACCCCGATAGGCGGAGCCAGTATCTATTCAGTGGGAACGGTTCCCATTGCCGCGGGAGCACACTCTCTTCTTGGGACAGCGCCATTTAGCGCACTTGTGTATGACTATGGCATTTCGTGGGATGCGGTTTCCTATGCCTATCCTGTGGCGACCAATCTTTCTTTGCCTATTACGACACCGGTACCCACTCCCACTCCCACTCCCACTCCCACTCCCACTCCCACTCCCACTCCCACTCCCACTCCCACTCCCACTCCCACTCCCACTCCCACTCCGACGGGGTGCGGGACTGACGAACAAGACAATGCGGAGCATACCGGAGACCAGCATACCGGAGACCAGCATACCGGAGACCAGCATACCGGAGACCAGCATACCGGAGATCAACATACCGGAGATCAACATACCGGGGACAGGCAGGCCAAAGACCTTCAATCATCGAATGCTCTTGACCATTCTGACCAAACCGAGCACGCTACCCAGACTAATCAGGGGGGCTGAAGATGATGATCAGAAATGTCATTAATAGCTGCAATCTTTACGAAAAAGAGCGGGCTGCAATCATGGTGTTTCTGGTAATGGCTGCTTCAATATTTTCCGGATTGATATCGGTGGCAGGTGAGGTATATGCTCAAGAAGTTGAACAGAAAATTCCTCGGCCTGCCGAGCCGGATTTCCAAAATTTGAGCGTTATCGGGGCGGCCTATGAAAAGCTGCTGCTTGATGCCGATGCCTTGATCAAGAACGGCAAGCCAGCCGATGCTTACATTCTATTGGAACCATTTGAATTTGATCATGCTGGTGAAGAGCGTTTTGACTATTTGATCGGTATTGCCGCACTGGACAGCGGCAAACCTGACAAGGCGACGCTTGCTCTAGAGCGGGTGCTGATGATTAATCCGAATTCTGCTGCGGCCCGGTTGGACATTGCGCGTGCCTATTATCAGCTGGGTGATTTGCCGCGTGCCAGGACTGAGTTTGAGGTAGCCTTGAAACAGAATCCTGCCGGAACAGCGCGAGCTAACATCGAAAAATACCTGGATGAGATCGCGGCGCGGGAGACAGGCAGTCAAACGCATTTCACCGGGTACATCGAGGGAACGGTCGGGCATGACAGCAACGTCAATAGCTCTACCAGCCAGTCGCAGATATTTGTCGATGCGCTTGCGGCAACCACCACCAGTTATCCGCTAGATCCGGCCAATGTAAAAACACCGGACAATTACTACGGTTTGGCTGCGGGCGGGGAAATCATTCGCAACCTGAATCCCAACTGGGATCTGTATGCTGGGGCGGATTTACGGCAACGCGACTATCACACGCAAAAAAGTTTTGATTCCCTCAATCTGGATACGCGAACCGGAGTAATGTTTGGCGCGAAAGCCAATCATTTGCGCATCGGTCTATTGGCCGGACAGTACAACCTGGGCGGCTCGCGCAACAGTGCTGCTGCCGGCCTGAATGCGGAATGGCGTCACACATTTAGCCCTGCCAATCAACTGAAGATATTCGGCCAGTATGCGCAATATCGCTATGCCGATCTGATTATGCAGCCCAATGATTACGATCAGCAGGTGATTGGCGGCGGTTGGTTGCATGCGATGGCGGATGGCAAGTCCACGCTATTTGGCAGTTTGTACTATGGGACCGAAAAAGATGTTTCGACGGTCATTACATCTACCACTCCAAATGGTGGAAGAACGGATGGCGCCAAGCGGTTCAGCGGATTGCGTATCGGTGGACAGACAAATATCAGTGACAGAATGACACTGTTTGCCAATGCCGGAATACAAGTGGGTGACTACAGCAAGGTTAACCCTCTTTTTTTTCGCCAACGCAGTGATCGCTACTTTGACTTAACGGCGGGTGCGGACTGGCAATGGTGCAAACATTGGACGCTGCGCCCGCAACTGAATTACTCGAAAGATGATTCCAATATCGTCATTTATGCTTTCAACCGGATGGATGTTTCGCTGAATATTCGCCGTGATTTTCGGTGAATTAACTTGAGTAAGGAGTGAATCATGAAGACCACAAAAAATATCGCTGGTTATGCAAGTGTTCTATTTGCCTGCTTCATGTTGATGGCGAGCCAGATTGCTTACGCCGGAATCGCCGGGCATGCTCAGTTCGTCAACGGCAATGTGCAGGTCACCAACTCGGCAGGACAGACACACATCCTGCAAAAGGGTGATGCGATCCACGAAAGCGATACCCTCACTACCGCAAAAGGTGCATCCGCACAGATCAAGATGCGGGATGGCGGATTTGTTGTGATACGCCCCGACTCACAGCTCAAGTTCGACAGTTTCATATTTAGCGGCGAGGAAGATGGTACCGAACAAAACTTCTTCTCCTTAATCAGAGGCGGTGTCCGTGCGATTACCGGCCTGATCGGGCATCTGCACAAGACCAGTTACCATATCACCACTATTTCATCGACGATAGGCATTCGCGGTACCGATCACGAAACCTATGTTGTCGTGCCCGGCAGTGAATTGGCGGCGACCGTACCGGCTGGTACTTACAACAAGGTAAATGTCGGCGAGACTACGATGACCACCGATAAAGGCACCATCAGCGTGTTGCCGAACCAGATGGGTTACGCCGGCGGGCAGGACCAAATGCCGCAACTGCAGCCGGTCAATCTCAACATCTTTACCGTGACTCCGGCGCCTTTGCCACAAGCAAACAGCGGTACGGTGCGTGACAGTGCGGCAGTGGACAGTGCTATTCAGGCCCAGGATGCCGCAGCGGGGAATTCCGTCCCGAAGAATCAGATTCAGACACCTATCAAAGGCGGAACAGGCGGGCTGACTTCGCCCAAATTAGTGTTCTGAAGTGCTGTAGCCAGCTTGATAAACAGGCCCGCGATTGCGGGCCTGTTTTTTTATTCCGAATTTTCGCAGGGCAATCCATTCAGGCGCATTTCGGTCATCGCTGAAACCATGGATGCTTGCACACCAAAGGTTGATGGCTGGGTAGGCTTTACAGTTTGAAAAATGGTGATTGATATAATCACGGGAACCTTTTGTCAAATCGCCTTCTCTATAGCGGGTCTGCAGAATTTAACCAAGGATAAATAAAATTGTATGGGGTGGATGGACGATATGAAATTTTCATCATCGGCATGCGGGGTGTTTTCCGGATTGCTGTGGGCGGCAAGCGGGGTGCATGCGCAAGAAGCAGGATCGGATGAACGGCAGCGTGTTGAACCGGTAATTCAAAAAACGATCGAAAATGATGCGTATGATAAGTTGCTAAGTGATGCCAAAGCCCTGATGGAAGCCGGTAAACCGGGCGATGCCTATAGACTGTTGGAACCATTCGAGTTCGATCGTGCCGGTGAAGTACGTTTTGATTACCTGATCGGTATTGCCGCATTGGACAGCGGCAAGCCCGATAAAGCGACGCTGGCCTTTGAGCGCGTACTGGCAGAAGAACCGGATTATGCGGGTGCGCGTCTGGACATGGCACGTGCCTATTATCAGCTGGGTGACCTGTCGCGCGCAAAAACCGAATTTGAGACGGTACTGGATCAAAATCCATCCGAGACGGTGCGCTCCACCGTCCGCAAGTATCTGGAAAGCATTGAAGGATATTGGGCCGGAAAACGGACGCGCTTCAGTGGCTATGTTGAGGGAACGATCGGGCGCGATACCAATGTTAATAATGCCGCTGAAAGTGCAGACAATATCATCACCCCGACACTGAATCCGAATATGGTGGAATTGCCCGACAACTACTACGGAATAACGGCGGAGGGTGAAGTCATTCACAGCCTGGATGCCGCATGGCGATTGTATATCGGGGCGGATATGAACCAGCGCACCAACTTCAGACAAAAAAGTTTTGACATGTTTAATCTGGAAGAGCGCGCAGGTGTGATTTACGGCACAGGAACGGATCGCTACCGCTTGGGTTTTTCCGGCGGGCAGAACAATCTGGGGGGCGCCCGCTATCGCGACACATCCGGTCTCAATGTGGAATGGCGTCATGCGGTAGGTGCCAGCAACCAGTTGAATGTATTCGGTCAGTATGTGCAGTATCGCTATGCGGATACTGCACTGCAGTCGAATAACATTAATCAGCAGGTCGCGGGTATTGGCTGGCTGCATGTGCTGGGTGATGCACAATCAACGTTGTCCAGCAGCTTGTACTATGGAACTGAAAACGATGTCGGGCCAAATGGCGGGCGAACCGATGGAGCCAAGCATTTCGGTGGGCTTCGTGTCGGGGGCGAGGCAGTTGGTGAAAAAGCGAAATTGTATTTCAGCGCAGGTATACAGCAAGGCAATTTCGACAAAGTGGATGCATTGATTTCGGGCCAGCGCAGCGACCGTCTGGATGATTTCACTTTGGGAGTCGACTGGTACCTGGATAATGCATGGACGATGCGCGCGCAATGGGTACGGTTCAATAACATGTCGAATGTTGACGCATATAGCTACGACCGTACCGATTACTCGTTATCGATGCGGCGCAATTTTAGATAACCAACCTGAACGGGATACACATGAGAAATTTTATTAAAGCGCTGGTTTGCATGGCTACTATTCTGGTGTCGGTAACGAGTAGTGCCAGTGCCTATGCTGCAATTGCGGGACGTGTGCAATTCGTGCATGGCAAGGTCCAGCTGACAACCGCAACCGGAGTGGTGCATGCAATCAAAAAAGGAGAGGCTGTGAATGAAGGCGATACGCTGGTTTCTTCGTTAGGTGCCTCCGCGCAAATCAGGATGGAAGATGGCGGCATCGTCGCGATGCGGCCCGACACAAAATTGAAGATCGACCGTTTCAGTTTCAATGGGCAACAGGACGGCACCGAAAAGAGTTTCTTCTCCTTGTTCAAAGGCGGCTTTCGTGCCATCACCGGCGTGGTCGGACAAAAGAACAAGGTCAACTATCACATTACAACTCCGGCAACGACCATCGGAGTCCGCGGCACGGATCATGAAACATTTGTGGTCACACCGGACAGTCCATTGGCGGCAACGACATCCGTCGGCACTTATAACAAGGTGAATCTGGGCGAGACCTCCATGACGACCGAAAAAGGCACGGTCTTCGTGTTGCCCAACCAGATGGGCTTTGTTGGCGCGGCAGATCAGATGCCGCGACTGCAACCGATCAACCTCAACATCTTTACAGTAACTGTACAGCCTGCGTTACGGGGTAGTGGTGACAAACATGAGGGCCGGATGGACGGCGGTCGGGAGATGCGGGAGACGGCCACGACGGATAAGAATGGAATGCGTGAAACTTCGACGGTGGACAAGATCGAAGTGCATGAAACAGCGACAATCGAAAAAACAGGGATAGAGGGCACCACCAAATTAACACCGTCTACAGAGGATGCGGTCAAGAACACCGTACCCACAACTCCTGAAGAAGTGCTTGAGCAATCCCATTGATCGTCGCAAGCTTGTTCGCCCTTTAAACTTGAAGCATGGATTAAATCCGTTTCGCCAATTCTGCAGCCTTGCCGACGTACGCTTCAGGAGACAGTTGTAGCAGGCGCTGCTTCTCCGCCTCAGGGATTTCCAGTGTGTTGATGAAAGCTTGCAGCGAGGCACGGTTGATGCCATCCTTGCCGCGCGTCAATTCTTTGAGCTTGTCATAGGCATTTGCAATGTTGTATCTGCGCATCACGGTCTGGATCGGTTCGGCCATCACTTCCCAGCTTGCGTTCAGGTCATCCGCCAGACATTGCGGGTTGGCTTCCAGTTTGTTCAAGCCTTTCAGGCATGATTCATAAGCAAGCAGCGTGTAACCCAGCGCCACACCCATGTTGCGCAATACCGTGGAATCGGTGAGGTCGCGCTGCCAGCGCGAGACCGGCAGTTTTTCGGATAGGTGGCGCAGCAGCGCGTTGGCCAGGCCGAGATTGCCTTCGGAGTTTTCAAAGTCTATGGGATTGACTTTGTGCGGCATGGTCGAAGAACCGACTTCTCCTTGGACCACTTTCTGTTTGAAATAGCCGAGCGAGATGTAACCCCAGATGTCGCGGTTCAAGTCGATCAGGATGGTGTTGATACGTGCATAGGCATCATATAGTTCCGCCATGTAATCGTGCGGCTCGATCTGGGTGGTGTAGGGGTTGAAGGTGATGCCGCGCGCGGTGACAAAACGTTGCGCAAATCCTTCCCAGTCCACGTTCGGATAGGCCGCCAGATGCGCGTTGTAGTTGCCGACCGCGCCGTTGATCTTGCCCAGAATTTCCGTCGCAGCCAGGCGTTGTTCGGCGCGATGCAAGCGATACACCACGTTGGCCATTTCCTTGCCCAATGTACTCGGCGTGGCAGTCTGGCCGTGAGTGCGGCACAACATCGGCTGGTCGGCGTGCTGATGAGCAAGGTGTTTCAGGCGTCCGATCAACACGTGCAAAGCAGGCAGCATCACGGCATCGCGCGCGTTCTTGAGCATCAGTGCGTGGCTCAGGTTGTTGATGTCTTCCGAGGTGCAGGCAAAGTGGATGAATTCCAACGCCTTGGCGGTTTCAGTATTGCCGGAGAGCTTTTCACGCAACCAGTATTCCACCGCTTTCACGTCGTGGTTGGTGGTGGACTCGATGGTTTTGATCGCAAGCGCATCGGCTTCGCTGAAGTTGGCATTGAGCGCATCGAGTCGCGCAACCGTGGAGGCGGAGAATGGTGATATCTCGGGAATATCGGTTTGCATGCTGAGCGCCTTGAACCACTCGATCTCGATCAATACGCGAAAGCGGATCAGGCCGAATTCGCTGAAGTAAGCGCGCAGCGCATCCACCTTGTTGTGGTAGCGTCCGTCGAGCGGGGAAAGGGCAGTGAGTTTGGTCAGTGTGGTCATGGCAACACCTTGGATCGGGAAGAGCGTATTTTACGCGAATCAGACTAGCCCTTGTTCGATGATTGCACCGCCTAGGCAGATCGCGCCGTCATATACGACCACAGACTGTCCGGGTGTCACGGCCCACTGTGCCTCGTCAAAAGCAATCTCACATGAATCACCGGAGATGCGGGTTAGGCGGCAGGGAGCATCGGCCTGCCGATAGCGCGTCTTGGCGGCATAAGGGTGGCCGAGCAGTGGTGCGGTGCCGCTGATCCAGTGGCTATCCAGCGCGGTCAGGCGCGGTGCGAGCAGTGCCGGATGGTCATGGCCCTGCACCACGATCAAACGATTGTTCGCCATATCTTTGCCTGCAACGAACCACGGTTCGCCCGAAGCTTCCCCAGAGGCGTCTTTAGTGCCGCCTATGCCCAGCCCCTGCCGTTGGCCGATGGTGTAGAACGAAAGTCCCATGTGTTTCCCAACAATGTTGCCCTCTGGAGTGAGCATCTCGCCCGGTTGGGTCGGCAAATAGCGATTCAGGAATTCGCGGAATGGGCGCTCACCGATGAAACAGATACCGGTACTGTCTTTTTTTGCGTGATTAGGCAAACCATGCTGTTCGGCAATGGTGCGCACTTGCGATTTCAGGATTTTGCCGAGCGGGAACATCGCATGGCTAAGTTGCGTCTGGTTCAGGCGATGCAGAAAGTAGCTCTGGTCTTTGCTGCCATCATCGGCCTTGAGCAATTGGAACAGCCCGTCCACTTCGCGCACTTGCGCGTAATGCCCGGTGGCGATGGTATCTGCGCCGAGTTGCATCGCGTGATCGAGAAATGCCTTGAACTTGATCTCAGCATTGCACAGGATGTCGGGATTGGGCGTGCGCCCGGCCTGGTATTCGCGCAGGAATTCACTGAAGACGCGTTCTTTATATTCCTTGGAAAAATTCACCGCTTCGATGGGAATGCCAATGGTGTCAGCTACCGAGACTGCGTCCAACAGATCCTGGCGCGACGAGCAGTATTCATCGTTGTCGTCATCCTCCCAGTTTTTCATGAACAGGCCGATCACATCGTAGCCCTGCTGTTTGAGCAACAAGGCCGTGACGGAGGAGTCTACCCCGCCGGACATTCCGACAACGACGCGCTTAGTCATAATGAGTTAACAACTCTAGCGGATAGCGTTTCCCTGCCAGATAGTCTTCCACGCAGCGCAAGATCAGCGGGCTGCGATGGCGCTTTTGCGTGGCGCGGATTTCATCGGATGTCAGCCATACGGCCTGCAGGATACCCTTGTCCAATTTTCGGTCCGGATCGTGCCCGTTCAGTGCTCCGGAAAAGGCGAAGCGCAGGTATGTGATATCCGATTCGTCTGAATGCCAGCGATAGATACCGAGCAGGGATTGCGGGACAAAGTGGTGGGCAGATTCTTCCAGCACCTCGCGCGTTACGGCAGCCAACAGCGATTCATCGGCTTCGAGATGCCCGGCAGGTTGGTTGTAGCGCAACCCCAGTGAGGTTTCTTCCTCAACCAGCAGGAATTTTTCATCGCGCTCAATGACCGCAGCGACAGTGACATTAGGTTTCCAGATCATTTTGTAGAAATAAAAAAAGCAGGGTTGCCCCTGCCTTTTTTAAGCGTGTGCCTGAATTACTTGGCTGCAGCGTCTTTAGCTTTCTTTGCTTTCTTTGCTTTTTTAGCTTTCTTTGCTTTTTTAGCTGGCTTTGCTTCGTCTTTCTTTGCAGCTGGAGCAGCGGCTGGGGCAGCAGCTGGAGCAGCCTTAGCAGCAGGGGCTGCAGCTGGAGCCATAGCTGCGTCAGCAGCAACAGCGGAGAAAGAAACAGCAGCGAATACAGCAGCGATCAGTACGGATAACAGTTTGCTCATTGTGAACTCCATTTTTTAGTAGATTAATAAACGTTTACGACACTACTACTGTGTCGTTGCCTATAACGCGCTGCATATTTGTTCGGTTGACACCAAAATAGCATCGATTATGTGGTGCCGGGGGGGGGACTCGAACCCCCACGCCATCTCTGGCACCGGATTTTGAGTCCGGCACGTCTACCAGTTCCATCACCCCGGCCCAAGCGGGGCGCATTATCCATGAAGCAACCTGCCATATCAACTACAATCCAGCTTTCCCGGGATAATAACCGGGATGATCCGAAAAGAATGTTGATTGGGACGATTTGTAGTGAACGCTAAATTGATGCAACAAGTGCAGGAGCTAGCCCATCAGGCAGGCGCGGCTATCATGGAAGTCTATCGTGGTGCTGGTACCGGCGAAACCAGTAAAGCGGACGGTTCACCACTCACCCTGGCAGATTTGGCTGCGCATCACATTATTGTCGCGGGATTGGCGAGGCTCACTCCCGATATTCCCGTCCTTTCAGAGGAAGCCGCAGATATTGTCTATGCCGAGCGTGCACAATGGACACGTTTCTGGTTGGTCGACCCGCTAGACGGTACCAAGGAGTTCATCAAGCGTAACGGCGAATTCACCGTCAACATCGCGCTCATCGAAAACGGCCAGCCTGTTATGGGCGTGGTGTATGCGCCGGCACTGGAACTGTGCTACTACGCTGCGCAGGGCGCCGGCGCTTTCGTGCAGCGCGGTGGTTCGGTTGCGCAGGCCATCAATGTCAGATCACGTGCCGCAGGCGAAACCGTCAAGGTTGTCGCCAGCCGTTCCCACAGTGATGCCCGTACCGAGGCACTGCTCAAACAGCTCGGTAATTATCAATGTATCAGCATGGGCAGTTCGCTCAAGCTGTGTCTGGTCGCTGAAGGCGAGGCGCACTTTTATCCGCGTTTGGGCCCAACCATGGAATGGGATACTGCCGCCGCGCATGCCGTGGTGAACGAAGCGGGTGGAAAAGTGTGCGGCATGGATGGTAGTGAGTTGCATTACAACAAGGCGGATCTGCATAACCCGGAATTTTTTGTTTTACCGGGCGACCGTGAAAGTTTATCGATGCTTTCAAAAATTGACCGTTCCGTGTCAAATACGGCATCAGTTTGATCTTTATTTTATTATATCTGGCATTCATTTCTTGATATGAAAACACAACCACCGGCCTCAACCAACACCGTCTGGCATCATGCCACCGTCACCCGCGGCCGCCGCGAAGCGCAAAACGGCCACCGCGGAGCGATCATCTGGTTCACGGGATTGTCAGGTTCAGGCAAATCCACGCTGGCCCATGCCGTTGAAGAAGCCCTGCACCAGCAAGGCTGCCATACATTCGTGCTGGATGGCGACAACGTTCGCCACGGACTGTGCGGCGACTTGGGCTTTACGGCCAAAGACCGTGAAGAGAATATCCGCCGCATCGGCGAAATGGCCAAGTTGTTCATGGAAGCCGGCATCATCGTGCTGACTGCATTTATCTCCCCTTACCGCGCCGACCGCGAACGCGTGCGTGGTATGGTCGAGCATGGAGATTTCATGGAGATCTATTGTGATACTGCCATCGAAGTCTGCGAAAGCCGCGACGTAAAAGGCCTTTATAAAAAGGCGCGTGCCGGGCAGATCAGCAATTTCACCGGCATTTCGTCGCCATACGAAGCACCGGAAAATCCCGAGCTAACCGTGCCTACAGGAACAGAAGAGCTGGATGGATGTGTAGAGACCGTCATCGGTGCGATGCTCAATCGCGGGATCGTCCAGGCTGGTTGATTCTCTGTTCATGCGTACCGATGAATTTGATTTTGTCCTGCCCGAGTGGTTGATCGCGCAACATCCGCCCGAGCTGCGTGGCGCCAGCCGCTTGTTGTATGCGCATGATGGAGTACTGGGGGATTGCCGTTTTGCCGATTTGCTGCGGCTGGTCAGGCCGGACGATGTGCTGGTGTTGAATGACACGCGCGTCATCAAGGCGCGCGTGTTCGGCAGCAAGGAAAGCGGCGGCAAAATAGAGGTGCTGGTCGAGCGCGTGCTGGATGCGCATGAGGTGTTGGCGCAAGTGCGCGCCAGCCATGCGCCCCAAGTTGGCAGCCGATTGCTGTTAGCCGGTACACTGCATGTGGAAGTATTGGGCCGCGAAGGTGAATTCTTTCATTTGCGCTTTATTGCAGAGGAAGACGTGCTGGATTTGCTGGAACGCCACGGCCAATTGCCACTGCCGCCCTATATCACCCATGCAGCGGATGAGGAAGATGAGCAACGTTACCAGACCGTGTTCGCCAATGTGGCGGGCGCGGTCGCGGCACCCACGGCAGGCTTGCATTTCGACGATGCGATGTTGCAAGCGCTGCGCGACAAAGGGGCGCGAATCGTCTACGTGACCCTGCATGTCGGTGCCGGAACATTTCAACCGGTGCGTGCCGAGCATATACATGAACACACCATGCACAGCGAACGCTACGAGATTCCGCAGGTCACCGTGGATGCTATCGCCCAAGCGCGCAATGCGGGCGCGCGGGTGATCGCGGCGGGGACGACCAGCCTGCGCGCGCTGGAAAGCGCGGCGATGAGCGGCGGGCTGGTTGCGGGAAAGAACGAGACCAACATCTTCATCATCCCCGGTTACCGCTTCAAGGTGGTGGATGTGCTGTTGACCAATTTCCACCTGCCGCGCTCAACGTTGCTGATGCTGGTGTGTGCCTTCGGTGGGATGAATGAAATGCTGGCCGCCTACCGCCATGCGGTAGAACACGAATATCGCTTCTTCAGTTACGGCGATGCGATGCTGATCGAAAGAAAATCATGAAATTCACCTTGCGCAAAATTGACGGCGTCGCCCGTCGCGGCACACTTAACCTCGCCCATGGCACCGTCGAAACCCCGGCCTTCATGCCGGTCGGTACTTATGGCACGGTGAAGGCGATGTCGCCGCTCGAGTTGCGTGAGATCGGCGCGCAGATCGTGCTGGGCAATACCTTCCATTTGTGGTTGCGTCCGGGACTGGAAGTAATAGAGGCCCATGGCGGTTTGCATCGTTTCATGGGTTGGGACGGGCCGATACTCACCGACTCGGGCGGTTTTCAGGTGTTCAGCCTGGGGGCGTTGCGCAAGATCAGCGAGGAGGGCGTGAAATTCCAGTCGCCGGTGAATGGCGACAAATGTTTCCTGTCGCCGGAGGAATCGATGCGCATCCAGAAGGTGCTCAATTCCGACATCGTGATGATCTTTGACGAGTGTACGCCGTATCCGGCGGATGAAAGGACGGCAGGGGAATCGATGCGCCTGTCGCTGCGCTGGGCGGAGCGCAGCAAGCGCGCTCATGAAGGCAACACCAATGCGCTGTTTGGCATCGTGCAGGGCGGGATGCACGAACATCTGCGCGACGAGTCGTTGGCAGGATTGACCAAAATCGGTTTCGATGGCTATGCCATCGGCGGGTTGTCGGTGGGCGAGCCCAAGGAGGACATGCTGCGCATACTCAAGCACACCGCGCCGCAGTTGCCGCAAGACAAGCCGCGCTACCTGATGGGTGTCGGTACGCCGGAAGATTTGGTGGATGCGGTGGGACAGGGCATAGACATGTTTGATTGCGTGATGCCGACGCGCAATGCGCGCAACGGCATGCTGTTTACCCGCCTGGGCGACATCAAGATCAAGAACGCGCAATACCGGCTGGATATGCGCCCGCTGGACGAGCAGTGTGCCTGCTACACCTGCCGCAATTTTACCCGCGCCTACCTGCACCATCTGCATCGCCTCAACGAGATACTCGGCGCGCGCCTCAATACCATCCACAATCTGCATTATTATCAGCAATTGATGGGTGACATGCGTGCGGCGATAGAGGCCAATGCTTTCACTGATTTTGCGGTACGTTTTCGCCAGGCGCGCGCCGGAAACGAATGCGCGGAATGAGTGCCGGGCCAAGTGCCGGTTGTACCTTCATGCCGGGTAGCTTCGTGATAGAATGCGCGCCTTTTGTTTCATCTTCGGAGATCGATTATGTTTATCAGTAATGCTTATGCAGACGCTGCGGCGGCTGCCCCGGACAACGGAATCATGAATTTTCTGCCGCTGATCGCACTGATCGTGGTGTTCTACTTTTTGATACTGCGTCCGCAGACCAAACGCGCGAAAGAACAAAAAACCATGATCGCGGCGCTGCAGCGCGGTGATGAGGTTGTGACGGTGGGCGGCGAAGTCGGTACGGTCAGCAAGGTGTACGACCAATACGTCGGCGTGGAAATCGCCGAGAATCTGATTGTGATGGTGCAAAAGAGCGCCATTCAGAGCGTGTTACCCAAGGGAACGATCAAAGCGATCAAGTAATCATCATCCGTGCGTGTGTTTTTACGCGCATGGACCAGTCATCAAGAGGTCGTCATGAATCATTATCCGTTGTGGAAATATCTGCTGATCCTGGCCGCGTTGCTGGCCGGGTTGATTTATACCCTGCCGAATTTCTACGGCGAGTCGCCCGCCGTGCAGATATCGCCTTCGCGCGCCAGTCTCAAGGCGGATGCTGCGTTGCTGGGACGAGTGGAATCCACACTCAAGACAGCCAATTTGAATCCGGAGTTGACTGAGCTGGACGGCAACAGCGTCAAGGCACGTTTTGCCGATACCGACAACCAGCTGAAAGCCAAGGATGTGTTGGCCGCGCAACTGGGCGAAGACTATGTGGTCGCGCTCAATCTGCTGCCGCGTTCTCCGCAGTGGCTGACCAAGCTCAATGCACTGCCGATGTATCTCGGCCTGGATTTGCGCGGCGGCGTGCATTTCCTGTTGCAAGTGGATATGAATGCCGCGCTGAACAAGTCCCTGGAAGCCGCTACCGGCGATATACGCGGTGCGTTGCGCGAACGCAATATCGCTTATTCCGGCGTGACTCGCGATGGCCCGATGTTGTCGGTGCGGTTTCGCGATGCCGATGCGCGCAACAAGGGCGAAGCGGAAATCAAGCAGCGTTTTACCGATTACACACTGAATGACAAAGATGAAGGCGGCGAATTTCTGCTGCAGGCGTCACTGAAGCCGGAAGCTGAACATCGCATCCAGGATGCTGCCGTACAGCAGAACCTGGTCACCTTGCGCAATCGTGTGAATGAACTGGGCGTGGCCGAGCCGGTGATCCAGCAGCAGGGTGCGGACCGTGTGGTGGTACAGTTGCCCGGCGTGCAGGATACCGCGCGTGCCAAGGATATTCTGGGACGTACCGCGACACTGGAAGTACGCATGGTGGACGAAACCCATCAAGCCGTTGCGGGTACGCCTGCACCCTTCGGTACCGAGATGTTCAAGGACCGTGAGGGCCGGATGCTGCTGGTGAAGAAGCAGGTGATACTCACCGGCGAGCGCATCAACGATGCCCAGCCCGGCTTCGATACACGCAGCAATGAAGCAGCGGTGCATATCAATCTGGACGGCGTGGGTGCAAGACTGTTCAAGGATGCAACGCGCGAGAATGTCGGCAAGCGCATGGCGATCATCCTGTTCGAAAAAGGCAAGGGCGAGATCGTTACGGCGCCGGTCATCCGTGAGGAGATCGGCGGAGGACGCGTGCAGATCAGCGGCAGCATGACCACGATGGAGGCGCAGGACACCGCATTACTGCTGCGCGCCGGCGCGCTGGCGGCGCCGATGGAGATCATCGAGGAACGTACCGTCGGCCCCAGCCTGGGCGCGGAAAACATCACGCGCGGCTTCAATTCCACCAAGATCGGTTTCATCATGGTGGCGATATTCATGGCCGCCTATTACCTGATGTTCGGCACGATATCCGTGCTGGCGCTGGCAGCGAACTTGCTGCTGCTGGTGGCGCTGTTGTCGATGATGCAAGCCACACTGACCCTGCCGGGTATGGCAGGCATCGCGCTGACACTGGGCATGGCGATCGACGCGAACGTGCTGATCAACGAGCGCATCCGCGAAGAGCTGCGCAACGGCATCACGCCGCAGGCCGCGATCCATGCCGGATATGACCGCGCGTTCGGCACCATCCTCGACTCCAACGTCACCACCTTCATTGCCGGGATCGCATTGTTCATGTTCGGCTCGGGTCCGATCAAGGGTTTTGCGGTGGTGTTGTGTCTGGGCATCATGACTTCGATGTTCAGCGCGGTGCTGATTTCCCGCGCGATGGTGAATCTGATATATGGCAGCAAACCGCGCCTCACCAAAGTGGCGATAGGTTAAGCCGCTTCGCATAGTTCTTAAAGGAATAGGTACCATGGAATTTTTCAGGATCAAGCACGACATTCCGTTCATGAGTTATGGACGCTACACCACCTCGATTTCGCTGGTGACGTTTTTGTTCGCGGTATTCTTTCTTTCCACCAAGGGACTTAATTTCGGCGTGGATTTCACCGGCGGTACGGTGATCGAGGTACATTACACACAACCGGCAGACCTTGCCAAGGTGCGCGCACAACTGACCGAAATGAACCTGCCGGATGCGGTGGTGCAGAATTTCGGTTCCAGCCTCGATGTGCTGATCCAGGTGCCGGTCAAGAAAGACATCAGCGGCGCAAAACTGAGCGAACAGGTGATAGACAACTTGCGCAGGCAGGATGCCAATGTGGAAAAGCGCCGCGTGGAATTCGTCGGTTCCCAGGTCGGCAAGGATCTGATCGACAACGGCGAGCTGGCCTTGTTGCTGGTGTCGCTGGGCATCGTCGGTTACCTGTGGTTGCGCTTCGAGTGGAAGTTCGGACTGTCCGCCATCATCGCCAACTTGCATGACGTGGTGATCATCCTTGGCTTCTTCGCCTTTTTCCAATGGGAATTCTCCTTGTCTGTACTGGCCGCGGTGCTGGCGGTATTGGGCTATTCGGTGAATGAATCGGTGGTGGTGTTCGACCGTATCCGCGAAAACTTCCGCACGATGCGCAAGGCCGAAGTAACCGAGATCATCGACAATGCCATCACCCGCACCATGTCGCGCACCATCATTACCCACGGCTGTACGCAGATGATGGTCGGCGCGATGCTGTTTCTCGGCGGCGAGACGCTGCATTATTTCGCGATGGCACTAACCATTGGGATATTGTTCAGTATCTATTCCTCGGTGTTGGTTGCCAGCCCGCTGCTGATGCTGCTAGGTGTGTCGCGCGAAGACTTCATCAAGCCGGAGAAGACTGAAGCTGAAGAAGTCTTGCCGTAGCCCGTTGCACCATGCGGTTTGCAGTAGCGTTTTTGCGCCCATCATCAAATCAGGTATGAGACAAACGTGAGCCTGATCTTTTACGACATCATCATGCATATGGATACGCACCTGCTGGCGCTGGTGCACGACTACGGCATGTGGGTGTACGGTATTTTGTTCCTGATCATTTTTGCCGAGACCGGTCTGGTGTTCGTGCCTTTCCTGCCCGGCGACACACTGTTGTTCGTCGCGGGAACCTTGTGCGGCATGGATGCATTACAGCTGCAGTGGCTGATGCCGCTGTTGATACTGGCGGCATTCAGCGGTGACAACACCAATTACTGGATAGGTCGCACACTGGGCCTGCGATTATTTGATCGTGCCAGCGGAAGATTCATCAAACGCGAACATCTGGACAAGACCCGGGTCTTTTACGAAAAGCATGGCGGGAAGACCATCATCTTCGCCCGTTTTTTACCCATCATCCGCACCTTTGCGCCGTTCGTGGCGGGTATCGGCCTGATGCGATACCGTCAGTTCATGATGTTCAGCGTGCTGGGTGGCACGGCGTGGATAGTCAGCCTGACGATGGCTGGATATTTGTTCGGCAACATTCCGGTGGTCAAGAATAACCTCACCCTGATCGTCATCGGGATTGCCGTCATTACACTGTTGCCGGCCCTGCGCGAATTCATCCGGCATCGTAAGTCTGCCTGAGGTTCGCGGTGTATCGCGCAGCCTGTTCTGATTGCGCCACTTTGCTGTACCCCTTGCGAGCACTGATTGAATGGTTCACACTGAAACTTGGCATCTCAGGTGGCTTATCGATTGCGCAGGTTTGCCTCATGGTTGATTTTGCACCTGTGTTTAACGCAAATGACGAGGAGGAATCAAGATGAAAAAATATCTCTGCATGTTGGGCATGATTTCTTTTTATGTTGGTGCTGATGCGGCGGATTTTACCGACACCGCACAAGTGGTTTCCAGTGCACCGGTTTATGAGCGGGTTGCAAAGCGGCAGCGGGAATGCTGGACGGAAGCCATAGCGGTGGATGCGCCCAGAGAGCACTCTGTGGGCGGAGCGGTGGTCGGTGGCGTAGCCGGCGCGCTGATAGGCAGCCAGATCGGCCAGGGTTCTGGCAAGCAAGCAGCGACAGTGGCAGGAGGTGTTGCAGGTGCGATGGCAGGAGATCGCATCGCCAGTCAGAATTCGCAGCAAACACGGGAAGTGGAACGTTGCCGTGAAGTTGAAACTGGTGGCCCGCCCGTCGAGGTCATCAAAGGTTATAGCGTTACATATCACTACAATGGGCAGGACATCACGACCATCCTGCCCTACCAACCGGGTGCGACGATTCGAATCGGGGTGAGCGTCATTGAGGACAGACGCTAAACGATTTGAATGCGCGTGATAATAATGAGCCAATCACTTTGATTATTTGATGCGACAGAATGCCTACAGTTTCTGGGAGTCGCACGCAGTCCGCAACATGAGGAGAATGTCGGCCGTGATCGGGTTGGGCCTGACGGCGCTCATGGTACCGGCCGGCGACGCCGAGGCGCGCCGTACCGGTAACGTCCGTACCCAAGCCGTCGACATGGTTGTCATCCATTCGACGGGCGGCCCTACCTGTGATGCCAGGACAGGCAAACCAATTTGGGTGCGCGCCGGCACCCTCGAAGAAGATATGAGGCAAATCGAGGCGGATCCCAAACTCGGCATCCACTACATGATAGACCGGGATGGGACGTTACGGGCGAGCGCGCCCGAAGACGAAGTGGTGCATCACGTTTTTCACTACAGCGGTCACTCGATTGGCATCGAACTCATTAACGACGGGGACGGGCTCGACCCATTTCCCGAAGCACAACTGGCGTCGCTGGTGAAGTTGCTCCTCGATATCAAGCAGCGCCACGGCATCACCCGCGATGGCATCAAGCGTCATTCCGATCTCGACCACGGGCGATTGTCCTGCGATAGAATACAACGGCGCAAGGTGGATCCCGGCGCCGCGTTCCCGTATGAATCGATTCTGGATCGAGTATTCGGCCATGATAAAGGCCATGCGTAACCCTGAGTTTCGACTGACAAGCCAAGGCCTGCGGCTTCAGCATATGGTTTAGCTCAAAGGTTAAACGACCATCTCGGAGAAGCAGGGCTGTCTTTATAATATGTAGCGGGTCGTGCGTTACAGTTGGCTGCTCCAGAAAATATGGCAACATAACGTGCGGCTGAATGAAGCCAAGAACGGCCATGCGGAATAACAGCAAGATGCCGATAATTTTGTGGCAGGACTAAATGGGGTTTGCCTTACGGGATCAAGGTTTCTAAATCGATTGATGTTCCCCTCATTAGATAAAAAAGCCGGCTTATCACCGGCTTTAATTATTCTGGCAATTCGCTTTTTAATTAAAACCCCCGCCGGTAAGTGCGGCCCACAAACCGATAAGTACGGGAGAAGCCGCAAGAATTGATAAAGCTATCATCAACAACTTGCCCATTGCCTCGCTGGCCCCGTTATCTGAAGAAGTATTGCCGATACTTTTATCGCTCATTTTGATCTCCTTGGAGGAAGAAATCGTTATCCCAACGATCAGGGTACATACCAAGCAAAAAGATTTAGTTCCATAGCTGCCTAAATTCCGAACTTGATCTTAATGAATTGGCTTTCTGGCAAATAAAACTATGCAACTACGATCAATGACAACATGACAAAACCAAATAAAAAGTGCGCCATAAAATTCACAGTAGCACCCTCCGAATAGTTAAGGACAACCAAAACGCATTGAGATAGAACTTGCGTCCAAGTTGGCATAATTAAATTAAAACTAATAGCCATACTTATCAAGTGGTTATAAGGCGCTGATCAGAACGTTAAAGTTGATACGATCAAAAAGACGGAAGTGTATTGCGGGTTGCACGTTATGAATGACCGCAATCAGGAAGCCAGTTATTATGTGTATATAGCAGCTGCGTGCCAAAACCGGATACTCAAGGTTGCTATTCAAGTTGCTTTACGGAAATTCAATGGACACTGAAACAGATTCAAATAAGCATAACTCTTCTCTTCTTGAAAGGCTTGGAATGGGATTTGCTGCTGGCGTCCTAATGGAGTTTGCGTTTTGGATATTTGCTGGGTTACTCTGGATCGCATTCAGTGGTGGGGTATGGGGCATAGTAATTGCGCTCGCTCTTGCAGGATGCGTGGTTTTTGTTTGGTGGGACTTGCGGAAGAGCGATGACCCGAATCAGCTGATAGAGCGCAATGATTAACAATCCAGTTAACTTACCCTTGCGAGCGTCCGCTTTCCGGCTGTTAATATGGCAACATGAACTACCGGATCGTGCCAGAAGCAGACGGACACGAGAGTCTTTCAATTGAATAATTATGAGCGAAGGCTGAAAGCTACTTGAGAGGCTTCTACAATGTGTGCATGGTTACTCAAATACAAGATAAATTTCTGTTTGCTAATTACTGTTCTTTTAGCTAGTGGATGTGTTGTCTCTGGATTTGGTATAGATGAAAAGATATATTTTGTTGGCGGAGGCAACGAACTATCAACCGAATACAAGCCATACCCGGAACTTAAACTTTCAGCTTTTTTTAGTTGTACTGGCAAAGTTTACAGCGTGATGCCTTCTCTTGTAGTACCACTTCCACCTATTATTCCGGTGGGTTTTATGGATGACCCTAAATATCACTACTTCGATTTGGAAATTCATATACCGATCAATGATGAAAAATTTCTTGATAATTTCAGCCTTGTAAAAATTGATGGCAGTAAAGTTGAGTTAAATTCAGGCAAGAAATATCTATATCCTGATTCAAAAGATGGGGGGATGTGGGTTAATTTGAAAATACCGCCTTTGACCTGTAAAGATCTGGATGGGGCGGAAATGAGTATCAAGAATTTCGAATACGAGGATAAGTTGTATCCGCAATCGCTAGCAAAATTGGAATTCGAATCGAAAACTAAAGTTGATTTCGGATATTGTTGCGGTAAACACTAAACTTTAAGTTTATATACTTGCTTATTTCCATCGCCTAACCCTGCGCTCAAACCGACACCAACGGCGCGGCCGTTGGTGTCGGTTTGGTTCCACTTTGCTAATTGTCCGGTTTTAGAAATTGCTATGTCCGCTGTGTGTCGTTAGCGGAAGTAGGTGAAGCTCTGCTTCTGGGTTATACGAAGGGCATAAATTGGCACCGCGCCCTTTTTATTTCTTCCGGCATGACTGCAATTGCTGGTCACAAGATCAGCATGTCGTTCAAGCAGGTTTTGGCCTGAGCCAGCCGCGTGATGGCGGGCATCAGGTTGAGGCCGGTCTCCTTGTGCAAGTCCATGGCTTTGCCTCTCAGGTCGAAGAAGGATATCTCGACAGGGTCGCCTTCTATAGCGAAGGCGATGGCGTTGCCGCTCTCGCAGGATGGGAACGCCAGCGCACGGTCGTCGAATGCTTCGGCGATGCGCGTGATGCTGCCCGCAAAGCGGCGACTGCTGGTGAGCAGGTTGACTGCCATCACCCCGGCGTCGTTCAGCCGTGCGCGGCAGGATTGGTAGAAAGGCAGCGTGTCCAGCGCGCCCGAGCTGGCGTTTGCGTCGTAGCCATCCACCAGGATCAGGTCGAATTTCTTGTCGCTGCTCAGCATATATTCCACGCCGTCGCCGATCACGATGTTGATCCGTTTCGGATCTTCCGGCAGCTTGAAGAATTGCCGCGCGGCAGAGACCACGGCGGGCTCGATCTCCACCACGGTCAGATGCGCGAGCGGATAATTGCGGTACAGGAACTTGGTCAGCGAGGCCGCACCCAGCCCGATCAGCAACACCTTGCGCGGCCAGTGCGCATCGTCGCGCAGCAACAGCGACGCCATCATCTCGCGGGTATATTCCAGCTCCAGATTCCACGGGCGCGCGATGCGCATCGCGCCCTGTATCCAGGTCGAGCCGAAGTGCAGGTAACGCACGCCGGCCTCTTCGGAGATGTCGATCGGGGTGGCCATATTATTGAATCCGGATAATCTGTTTATGCAGGCGTGCCTTCCACCAGCGCGATCTCTTCATCGGTCAGGCCGTAGAGCGCGTACACCAACTGATCGATCTGCCGGTCGGTCGCATCGATCTGGCGTTGCAGCAAAGTGGCGTCGTGTGGGGTTTTCGTGGCGGCGAGTTGCTGATGCAGGGCGAGCATTTTTTCGACAAATGCGACAATGTGGGTGGAGTTTGGATGCTTATTCAAAGCAATGACAGGCAATGAGGCAAGCTCATCACGTTGGACGTGAAGCGTGGGAAACGATGTCTCATAATAGACCCGCATCAACTTAGAATTGAGGATGCCCGCTAGATGCTTCAACGATTTTTCTCGCTTCTCTGAATCTAATATGACAAGTACATCCTTTACATAGAAATGGCTATCATCAAAGGTGCCTTCCAGCGCACCGCCAGTATCGCGAATGAGCACTTTAGGCTGTTCAAACCTTTCTGAGTTACCAGGCCTTGCGGTGCTTCGATGGGAGGTCATCTCTTTGGGAACGTAATGCACATACTCGCCCTTGAACTGGTGTGAGTAACGATGAACATCTTCACCCCTAAGGAGATGCTTATCTTCGTTAGTGCTAGGGGAATAAGTCAGGAACTTGGAATCGTCCCCGGTCTTTAAACCGAAGGCAAGATCAAATTGTTCGCCTAACGGTTTTCCGGTGCTTCGCATCTTGTCCTTTACGGCTTCAAGTTCAGGTTCCATTGAAATGTCGAAGATGCACTTGTAAGTGTGATCAAACTTCGATTGCTCAATAACTTTGAAGGTGGTTTTCTGCCATGGGGATTCGGCTTTACAGGTTGCTACTTCAATCGTGTTAGCCTTTGTTTTGCCTTTCCTAAGTAAAAGTATGCAGGTCTTTACTGACGCATTAGCGAAAACATAGTCAGTGAAGTCCACAATCTTCTCAATCGATGTTTGGGCAAGAATCTGTTTCCTTAGTGCTTCAAAGCTGTCAAGACGAAGCCATCCGTTAGATATGATGTTGCCAAATTTGCC
This sequence comes from uncultured Nitrosomonadales bacterium, assembly GCA_903858965.1. Taxonomy (GTDB): domain Bacteria; phylum Pseudomonadota; class Gammaproteobacteria; order Burkholderiales; family Gallionellaceae; genus Gallionella. Next base: position 33,372 of record CAIOKY010000150.1, read on the forward strand.
GCCTCTTTTAAGTAGCGATATAGCTCTTTCGATGAAGCAACAGTAAAGGTCTGACTTCCCAACGAACGAGCCATAGTGACTCCAGAAGTATGTCTTGATGTCGTCTTCAATATTATGCGGGCGAACATACGGCGGATTCCCAATCACCGCATCGAACCCGCCCGCCTTGAACACCTGCGGGAATGCGGCCTGCCAGTCGAATACGTTGATGCGCTGCGCGGCCTCGTCGTCGAGGTCGAGCTGTCCCGCGTAGAAATCCGGCCCGATCAGTGAGTTGCCGCATTGGATGTTGTGCTCCAGATCGGGCAGCACGCGCTCGTGGAACAGTTTCATCTGGCTGTTCAGTGATTCGTTCGATTCACCCTCCAGCATTTTTAGCAGCAGCGAAAGCTTGGTGACTTCCACTGCTTGCGTGTCGATGTCCACGCCGTAGATGTGTTCGAGCAGGATACGTTTCTTCTCCGCCGTGGTGAGCCGCCATGCGCCGTGGGCCGCGGAATGTATGCGCGCGGCTTTGCCCTTGCTATTTTTTTCTACGCCTTCTTCGATGTGGCGCGCCAGATACCAGTCGAGCAGGTATTGATACGCGCCGATCAGGAACGATCCCGATCCGCACGCCGGATCGAGGATGGCGATGCCCGCCGCCTGTTTGCTGGTCTTGCCTTCCAGCAGTTTGCCGACAGTGTGTTGCACGATGTATTGCACGATGTAGGCGGGCGTGTAGTACACACCGCCTGCCTTTTTGACTTCCGGTTTGTCCTCGACTACGGCGCGATTGCCTGCGGTGAGGCGGATAACCTTGCCGAGGAATTGTTCATACACACTGCCGAGTATGTCCGCACCGAGTACCGAGAATTCGTAAGGGCAATCGGGGTAGTAGAGATTCTTGAAAATTTCCTTGAGCGGCTTGTCGTCAATCTCTAACGTGAGTGTCAGTTCGTCAGGCGCTTCGACGCGGTCTTTATCACGCTTGAAGTGAAATAGCCCGGAGTTGTAGCGGTCGTCCGCGTCGCGAAATTGCGCGCGCAATCTGGCATAGACGTTGACGCCGTTCTGCAACGCCATCAGCTTGCCGTAAGGCTCGATGCCACGATCTTCGCAGATGCGTAGGAAGATGATGCGGTCTATGGTTTGTTGTACTGCGAAGTTGAGTTCGCGCTGGCTCAGGTTGGCATTGCGCAGCGCGATGTTGTGCGCGAGCAGGTCGCGCCAGTTCTCGATCTCTTCTAGGAACGCGCTGTCTACTTCGGTGGTACCGCGCTTGCCTTTGTTGCTGACAGCGTATTTGTCGAACGAGCCTTTGAGTACTGCATCCTTGGAAAATATCGCAGCGATCTCATCCCACTTTTCCGCATAGTCACGGAAGGTGCAGTAAAACAGCCGTGCCTTGCTCGCCTTGTCGCCCTTGTTTGGTTTTTGGCGGCAATCGTAAATCGCGAATTCTTCGAAGTCGGTGACGATGGACAACGGCAGCTTGGCCGACCATGCGTAGCGGCGCAATTGAAATGCGGGTTCAACATCGTCCTTGATGTTGACCGATGGTTTTTTAGCTTCGAGAAAAAATTTGCGCTGGCCTCCGATGCGGAAGCTGTAATCCGGTGCCTTGGTGGAAATGCCGACCTTGATCGCGTCTTCGTGGATCACGTCGCGGTAGGCTTCCGCGTAACCCGCGCTATTGTCCATGTCCCAGCCCAGTGCTTTGAACATCGGATCGATGAAGTCGCGCCGTACCTGAGTCTCGTTGTATTTTCCGCTGCGATAGGCGTCGAGGTTGCGCTCGAAGTTTTCGACCAATGTCAGAATAGTTTGTGGCGCGGCCATGGCTATTTCCCTATCCACTGATTTAGCAGCCAGCGCGCCCACTCGGTGACGTCGCTGGCAGTCATGCCGACCGTGATGCCTTGTTCCGCCAGCGCATCGCCCGCTGCACCGTGCAGATGCACGGCCAGCAGCATCGCATCGTCCGCGCTTAATCCCTGTGCGATCAGGGCGGCGATCATGCCGGTCAGCACATCGCCCATGCCTGCGCTGCTCATGCCGGGGTTGCCGGTCTTGTTGACGAACAGTTTGCCGTTGCGCGTTATGCACAAACTGTCCGCGCCTTTCAGCACCACGCTGCAATTGTATCGTTGCGCGAGTTTTTTTATGGCCGCAATGCGATCCGCCTGTATCTCCGCCGTGCTGCAAGCCAACAGACGTGCGGCTTCGCCGGGATGGGGCGTGATGACGGATGGAGATTCGCGCGTGCGCAGGTCGTCCTGCAAATCGGGATTGCTGGCGAGCAGGTTGAGCGCGTCGGCATCCACCACCAGGGGTGACCGGGATTGCAGCGCTTCATATAACAACTTGTAGGCGGCCTTAGAACCACCCAAGCCGCAGCCGATGGCGATCACGTCGGGATTCAATCGGTGAAATCCTGCCGTTGCGCTGTGCAGCATCAGTTCCGGTTGTAGCAGATCGACGCTGGGTGCGTTTTCCGCGAGCAGGCAGACATGCACGCAGCCCGCGCCCAGCTTGAGCGCGGCGCGCGCGGCCAGCAGCGGTGCGCCGACCATGCCTGTGGCGCCGCCGATCACGGCGACTGTGCCGAAAAGTCCTTTGTGGCTGTCGCGCGGGCGTTTCGGCAACAGCCCGGCAACTTGTTTGCGGGTGATCGCCGTGATGGAATTCTTCATGTTTCGACTCGGGCCGGATTGAATAGTCCGCATAGTATAATCTCGACCTGACATTTCTTCTTTGATTGCTATCGCCATGTTTCGAGTCTCTGTCGGCAAACCCGCCCTGTCAGCCTTTCGCCTGGAAAAACTGCGCGCCGCGCTGAAAGCCGTCGCTCCCAATGTCGTTATCACGGATACGCGCCACTGGTATTTCAGCAAGCTGCGCGAAGTCGAGACCAAGATCTCCGGGCGTCCCGTGGCACCGCCGATACAAGTGGCGCATGGCGCGACACCAGGCAATGCCCAAGCCGGTTTGCTGGACAAGGTGCTGAGTATCGATGACGCAGCGGGTGAACCTGCCGGTGCAAGCGGATATTGGCGTCTGCTGGTGGTGCCGCGCCTCGGCACGATCTCGCCGTGGTCGACCAAGGCCACCGACATCGCGCAGCATTGCGGCTTGTCCAGTGTGCTGCGCATCGAGCGCGGCGTGGTGTATTACCTGGATAGCAATGACGGCAAGGCTTTAAGCAAGGCCGAGCAAGCCGCGATCCTGCCGTTGTTGCATGACCGGATGACAGAGTCTGTGCTGGACAACATTGACGATGCCGCAGAAAAAATATTCACGCAAGGTGCGGCGCAATCATTGGCGACCGTGGGCGTGCTGGGCGGCGGCAGCGAGGCATTGGAAAAAGCCAACCGCGAGATGGGGCTGGCGCTTTCCGAGGATGAGATCGAATATCTGGTCGACAATTTCAAGAAGCTGAAACGCAATCCGACCGATGTCGAGCTGATGATGTTCGCGCAGGCCAACTCCGAGCATTGCCGCCACAAGATATTCAACGCCGACTGGGTGATCGACGGCGTGGTGCAAGACATTTCGCTGTTCGGCATGATACGCAACACCCACAAGGTCAGCCCGCAAGGCACGGTGGTCGCGTATTCCGACAACTCGTCCGTGATCGAAGGCGCGCGCATCGGGCGTTTTTATCCGCGCGCCGACGGTGCCTACGCGTTCAGCGATGAGCTGACGCACACGCTGATGAAAGTCGAGACGCATAACCATCCGACCGCGATCGCGCCGTTCGCGGGCGCAGCCACGGGTTCCGGCGGCGAGATACGCGACGAAGGCGCCACCGGCACCGGCTCCAAACCCAAGGCCGGACTGACAGGTTTCTCGGTCTCCAACCTGAACATTCCGGGATTTGAGCAGCCGTGGGAATCGCCGTACGGCAAGCCGGGACGCATCGTCTCTGCCTTGCAGATCATGCTGGACGGGCCCATCGGCGGCGCGGCATTCAACAACGAATTCGGCCGGCCCAATCTGGCCGGATATTTTCGCACCTTTGAAGAAAACGTCAGCGGCGAGATGCGCGGCTACCACAAGCCCATCATGCTGGCCGGCGGGGTCGGCAACATCGCGTCGATACACACGCACAAACACGAGTTGCCGGTCGGCGCGCTGATCGTGCACTTGGGCGGCCCCGGCATGCTGATCGGCCTGGGCGGCGGCGCGGCATCGAGTATGGACACCGGCAGCAACGCCGAGAACCTCGATTTCGATTCGGTGCAGCGCGGCAACCCCGAGATGCAGCGCCGTGCGCAGGAAGTGATCGACCGTTGCTGGCAGCTGGGCGTGAACAATCCCATCCTGTCGATCCACGATGTCGGTGCGGGCGGCATGTCGAATGCGCTGCCGGAGCTGGTGCATGGCGGCGGGCGCGGCGCGCATTTCGAGTTGCGCAAGATCCCGCTGGACGAGTCCGGTATGTCGCCCAAGCAGATCTGGTGCAACGAATCGCAGGAGCGTTATGTGCTGGCGATCGCGCCGGAGCGGCTGGAAGAATTCCGCGCCTTCTGCGAGCGCGAACGCTGTCCGTTTGCGGTGGTCGGTGTGGCGACGGCGGACGATCAGCTTTCCGTGCATGACCAGGAGTTCGGCGATTATCCGGTGGACATGCCGCTGCCGGTATTGCTCGGCAAGCCGCCCAGGATGACGCGCAATGTGGTGCGCGAAACCGCGCGCCTGTCTTCTTTCGATACCGCCAATATCAGCTTGGGTGATGCGATCGAGCGCGTGTTGCGTCTGCCGTCCGTGGCGAACAAGACTTTCCTGATCAGCATCGGCGACCGCACCGTGGGTGGCATGACCGCGCGCGACCAGATGATCGGCCCGTGGCAAGTGCCGGTGGCCGATGTCGCCGTCACGCTGATGGGTTTCAATACCAATCGCGCCGAAGCGTTCGCGCTCGGTGAGCGTACCCCGCTGGCGCTGGTGAATGCGCCGGCCTCGGGACGCATGGCAGTAGGCGAGGCGCTCACCAATATCACGGCGGCGCGCATCGAGAAGATCGGCGACATCAAGCTGTCGGCGAACTGGATGGCGGCGGCGGGACATCACGGCGAGGATGCCGCGCTGTTTGACACCGTGCGCGCAGTGGGCATGGAGTTGTGCCCGCAACTCGGCATCGGCATCCCGGTCGGCAAGGATTCGATGTCGATGAAGACGGTATGGCGGGACGGCAATGAAAACAAATCCGTCACCGCGCCGCTGTCGCTGATCATCACCGCGTTCGCGCCGTGTCCCGATGTGCGGGACACGCTCACGCCGCAACTGGCCGCCTATCAGGATACGACGCTGCTGCTGATCGACCTGGGCCAGGGCAAGAACCGCATGGGTGGCTCGGCATTGGCGCAGGTGTACAAGCAGGTCGGCGATGTTGCGCCGGACGTGGACGATGCAGCGCTGCTCAAGTCGTTCTTTGAATTGATACAGCGCCTGAATAGCGAGGGCAAGCTGTACAGCTATCACGACCGTTCCGACGGCGGCGTGTTCGCGACCTTGTGCGAGATGGCGTTCGCATCGCACATCGGCCTGACCATACAGCTCGACGACCTGCACGGCGACACGCTGCGCGTTTTGTTCAACGAGGAGTTGGGCGCGGTGATCCAGGTGCGCAACCGCGACATGCAGCACGTGATCGAACTGGCACACGACGCGGGGCTGAAGAGCGTGCAGAAGATCGCCACGCTGAATACGACCGGCATGATCGATATCTTGCGCGGCAATGAAAAATTGGTCAGCGAAAGTGGCGTGAAGCTGCAACGTATCTGGTCGGAGACTACCTGCCGGATGCAGAAGCTGCGCGACAATCCGGCCTGCGCGCAGCAGGAATTCGACCGATTGCTGGATGCCGCAGATCCGGGCCTGCAGGTCAAGTTGACCTATGACCTGAATGAAAACATCGGCCCGGGTTTGCTGCGCAACCGCCCGAAGATCGCCATCCTGCGCGAGCAGGGCGTGAACGGCCATGTCGAAATGGCCGCGGCATTCGATCGCGCCGGATTTGCCGCAGTGGACGTGCACATGAGTGACATCATCGGCGGGCGCGTTTCATTGCGTGACTTCAAGGGCTTTGCGGCATGCGGCGGATTCTCCTATGGCGACGTGCTGGGTGCCGGGGAGGGCTGGGCGAAATCGATATTATTCAATCCGCGCGCGCGCGACGAGTTCGCCGCGTTCTTCCGGCGCAAGGACACCTTCGCATTGGGCGTATGCAACGGCTGCCAGATGATGAGCAACCTGCACGACATCATTCCCGGTGCGGACAACTGGGCGCATTTCGCGCGTAACCAGTCCGAGCAATTCGAGGCGCGCTTCGTGATGGTCGAGGTGCAGCCTTCTTCATCGATCTTCTTCAACGGCATGGCGGGCAGCCGCATGCCTATCGTGGTGTCGCACGGCGAGGGTTATGCCGATTTTAGTAGCGAGCAAAAACGCAAGGCCGCGCAGAAACTGGTCACGCTGCGCTATGTCGACCATTGCGGCAACGCCACCGAGATCTATCCGCTCAACCCGAACGGTTCGCCGCAGGGCATCACCGGGCTGACCACGCCGGACGGGCGCTTCAGCATCATGATGCCGCATCCGGAACGCGTGTTCCGCGCCGTGCAGAACTCCTGGCATCCGAGCGATTGGCAGGAGAATGGCGCGTGGCTGAAGATGTTCCAGAATGCAAGGAAATGGGTCGGATAGCGGATTCTGATTTGCTCGAACAGATGCCGCGCCCCCTTTTTATCATCGGGAACAAACGTTCAGGAACATCCCAGCTGGTGCGTGTGTTGAACTTGCACCCCCAGGTATTTATCTCGCATGAATCTGATATTGCCTGGATTCTCTATCAGTTCTATCACAACCTCGCCTTTCGGGCGCATGTCTGGGATTCCGACAGGGGAATGAGAACCACCCTGGAGGCCGCGGAAAATTTACTGCGTCCCGAATCCAGTCCGCTGGAAAACTTTATTGCCATCCAAACGCTGGTCATGAGAAATGGAAGCCCGTGGCTTCCCGCACAAAACAAAACCGGACTCCGGTGGCTGGGAGACAAAAAGCCGATGCAACACACGGATCCGGACCTGTTGCAATTTATGCTCGATCATTTTCCCGATGCCCGATTTCTGCACATTGTCCGCCATCCATTTGAGGTGGTAGAAAGCTCGGACCGCTTTAACCAAACACCTGACGGGGATTTCTGGCTCGATCTGTCCACTGAGGAGAAAATTGAACGCTGGGCATTTCATGAGAGCCAGGTTCTGCAACTTAAACAAGATTTCCCCGGGCGAGTCTACAGCTTGCGTTATGAGGATCTTTGCCGGAATACGGAACAGGAACTCATCGGGATTTTTGGCTTTCTGGAATTGGTGCCTGAGACGTTGTTATTAAAGAAAGCGGCCCGCCTGACACGTCCACTGGTAAGGCCCATTACAACCAGACCCTGTTCAGCCCAGGCTTTGCAAATAGCCGCAATTTATGGCTATGACCTGCACAAGCGCCAGCATTGGCTTAACACCAGGCTTGAGCAGGCGTATTGGCATCTGGTCAAAATGTTCCAATAAGAAAGGCCAATATGCATCCATCGGTTTTTAATGTGTTTGAAGAAATTTGTGCGCGACATGTGATCAGTGGATCTGTGCTCGAGATTGGAGCCACGCCGGATGAATCCACGCTATTGAATTTGCCCGCGCTTGCAGGGGTAAGTGAAAAAACAGGGATTAACCGGATAGCCGGCACTCGATTCAGGGATTTCAATATTCTGGAAGGCAATGCAAATGACATGGCCAATTTCCCAAACGGGCATTTTGATGTTGTTCTATGCAATGCGGTGCTGGAACATGACCCGTTTTTCTGGAAGACCCTGTCAGAGATCAGGCGGGTCACCCGTACTGGAGGGTTGGTGGTCATCGGTACGCCGGGATACGGTGAGCTCCCTTTTGAGAATATATTACGGCGTATATGCGCGAAATTTTCCTGGCTTTCCGGGAATGTTGATGGCTTTGCTCTGCAGCATTCGACACTCACGCTTGGTGTCCATGATTTCCCCGGGGACTATTATCGATTCAGCGAACAGGCGTACAGGGAGGTGTTCTTCGAGGGGATGAAAGAAGTCGTCGTCAGGTCAGTACTTGTGCCGCCGCGCATTATCGGATCGGGAATCCGCGCATAAGCGCTGTGCCCGCCATGCTATGGCTCCCGTGTAACTTCATCCAAGATGCTTATCCATTTTTCAGTCCAGACGGAAACGGAGTAATGTTCCAGAACATGTTTGCGTGCTGCTGTCCCGAGCGTTTGGCGTAACGCCTCATGGTCTTTTAGCCGGTCAATTGCATATGCCCATTCCTCGGTTGTGCTGGCCAGAAAGCCTGTCACGCCATCAATGACGATATCCCTGTTCACCCCCAAAGGGATTGCAATGACTGGCAGCCCGCAGGCCATATATTGCAAAAGCTTGGCACCGCATTTGGATCTTTGAAAAGGGTCGTCTTGTAACGGCATGATACCGACGTCGATATATTTTTCTATTGATCTCTCGACCAGGGGCGTCCATTTTATAAAACTTGCCCACTTGATGTCGTGCAGAAATTCCGCATATTCGTCGGAGATCACCACCAGTTCAAAAGAGCGCTCGCGCCTTGATTGAAGCTCGCCAAGCTGCTTCAGAAAAGGCATCAACGTCTCCTCGATAGACATCGAGCTGCCCATCCAGCCGATACGCAACGAGTTGGTTGTCGCATAGTCAGTACGAACGCTGCACAGGTTTGTGTCGACAACCGTTGGAATGATCAGGCAATGATCCGATATGGCGGATAAATGACCGGCAATCGTATGGTTCCCGCATATGACTGCCGCCGCACGTTTGCAAAGTCGCTCCAATTTGTTGCGGCCAGGCCCTAAATAGAGGGCATCATCGATATCCATAATCAATGGATTCTGCACCCTTGATAAAGGCCAATAGCTGACCGGAATCTCCCTGCTTATGATGATTGGGGTGCCCGCAGGAAGGCGATAAAGTGCCGCAAACATTCTTGCAGTTTGACAGATGCGCCTGGCACGGACTTTTAAACGGCCCCATCTGGAACGCAAACGCGCTTCCGTCTTACCCAGACCGGGATCAAAATAAAATATTCTCAATCGCCAACCATGTTTTCGGAAAGTTTCCGCATAGGCGGCGATTCTTAGTCTCGATGACGGGTGATCAACCCCGGCTGTGAATGCCAAGATTTCTTTCATGACTGATCGGGTTGAGCAGATAGATATTGGGAATATAGCGTCTCGATTTGCTCAAACTGTCGTTCCTGTGTGATGGAGGGAACCAGTTGTTGTGCCCGGTGACCCAATCGGGAACGCAATTCCGGATCCAATAATTGCTCCAATATTGAAACAATTTCTTTGGCATCATCGGGCCTTTCGATCACAATGCCATTCATGCCGTCCTGTATATAA
>CAIOKY010000151.1 GCA_903858965.1 uncultured Nitrosomonadales bacterium
GCGTTGCTTGGGGGCTTCGACGAAGGTGCCAGCGTGAGCTGGCAATTCAACAAAGCGGGCTCGATGAATATAGGCGTGCGCAATGTAGAAAACAGGCATTTCCAGTACACCAGCATCGATCCGCTTACCCCGCGCTTCAGCAATGGGCGGCTGGCCTATGCGCAGCTCACATTGGCATGGTGATCGAAAGGATTTGCCCGCCGGTTTCTTCGGTAAGCGATGAAGCAGTTGTGAGGTGCAGGGAAAGTGTGAATATTTTTTCAATCACAAAGGGAGTGTCATGATGAAATACCTACTACTATTATTGTTGAGCATCTTGATATTTGCTGCACCTGCCGGGGCTGCGGAAACCGCGGCATCACCAGCTGCACCACAAGCATCTTCCACGCAAGCAACTACGCAAACGGCGCCTGTCGCCAAATCCGGCAAGCAGAAAACCAGCAAGCATGCAAAAAAACCGAAGAAGCATGGCCCTGTCACATTGACTTGTCCTACCGGCTGTTATTCAACAACCTGCGCCGGTACTGTTATTTGCGCCAAAAATAAACCTGCTCCGCTGTGTACTGCATGCTAATTTTGTAACGCCGTCGCCGGATGCGATTTCAGGCTACCGACCTCGTTTCCGACGCGCGATAAAGCACTGCATCGTTCTTGAGCGGCGCGGGCATGATATGATGCTCGCGCCGTTTTTATTGCATTCGCATTCTTTCGAAACCAGCCCCGATGAATTCCCCAGCAGATAACACCAACACGCATGATGGTCAGATAGCGTCCGAAATCCAGATAACAAGGGAAACCCAAGTGGTTCGCGAAGTCGGCCGCCGCCGCACTTTTGCAATCATCTCGCATCCCGATGCGGGCAAGACCACGCTTACCGAAAAACTGTTGCTGTTCGGCGGCGCGATCCAGATGGCGGGTACGGTGAAGGCGCGCAAGAGCAGCCGCCACGCAACCTCCGACTGGCTGGAGATCGAAAAGCAGCGCGGCATTTCGGTCGCCAGTTCGGTGATGCAATTCACTTACGACGATTGCGTGATCAATTTGCTCGACACGCCCGGCCACCAGGATTTCTCCGAGGACACTTATCGCGTGCTGACCGCGGTGGATGCGGCAGTGATGGTGGTGGATGCTGCCAAGGGTGTGGAAGAACAGACCATCAAGCTGCTCGAAGTATGCCGCTTGCGCAACACACCCATCATCACCTTCATCAACAAGATGGATCGCGAAGTGCGCGAACCGCTGGAAGTGCTGGACGAGATCGAATCGGTGCTGAAGATCAAATGCGCGCCGGTCACCTGGCCGATCGGCATGGGCAAGCGCTTCCAGGGCGTGTATCACCTGTTGAACGACGAAGTGCTGCGCTTTGTGCCGGGCGAAGCGAAGGCCGGGCAGGAAGTGGAAATATTGCGCGGCGTGCAGATCGAGCAACTGGACCAGCTGTGCCCGAGCGAAATGAAGACCATGCGCGACGAGACCGAACTGGTCATGGGCGCGGGCGCGTCGTTCGATCTGCAGGAATTTCTCGGTGGACATCAGTCGCCGGTGTTCTTCGGTTCCGGCGTGAATAATTTCGGCGTGCGTGAAATTTTGCGCGCGCTGGTGGATTGGGCGCCATCACCGCTGCCGCGCGCCACCGATGTACGCATTGTGCAACCGACCGAGCCTGCGTTCACCGGTTTCGTGTTCAAGATCCAGGCCAACATGGATCCTAACCACCGCGACCGCATCGCTTTCCTGCGCGTGTGCTCGGGCCGCTACACCTCTGGAATGAAAGTCAAACATCGCCGCACCGGCAAGGAAATGAAACTTGCCAACGCGGTGACCTTCATGGCCAACGAACGAACGCGCATGGATGAAGCCTACGCGGGTGACATCATCGGCATCCACAACCACGGGCAGTTGCAGATCGGCGATGTGCTCACCGAAGGCGAAGCACTCACTTTCAAGGGCATCCCCTACTTCGCACCCGAGCTGTTCAGCCGCGCGCGCCTGCGCGACCCGATGAAGGCCAAGCAACTGGAAAAAGGATTGCGTCAGTTGGGCGAGGAAGGCGCGGTACAGGTATTCTCGCCGCTGGTGGACAACACCCCGCTGATCGGCGCGGTCGGGCAGTTGCAGTTTGAAGTCGTCGAGCACCGCCTGAAATCCGAGTACGGCGTGGACGCGGTGTTCGAACGTGCCGGAGTACACACCGCGCGCTGGGTGACTTGTCCCGATGCTGCGCATCTCAGTGAGTTCGTCAAGGCCAACCAAAACCGTTTAGCCAAAGACGTTGATGGCAACTACGCTTATCTCGCCGACACCGGCGTGAACCTGCGCCTGGCGATGGAACGATGGCCTAAGGTGGAGTTCCATGCCACGCGCGAGCATGGCCAGCAACTAGGCTGATGTGGTGGCAAACAATGATTAAGGTTTCTGCAGCGCATTTGACGCCGCTTGAAGTCTTTGCTCCGCCTCGTCCCGCTCAAGCTCGATCTCGACTCTATGGTGGTACTCGTCCCGCATGTTCCTGTATGACTTGAGAACACCGTCCAGCGTAGTAAAGAGTTCGAGAGTCGCACTGCCACCTGCCTTCAGGGCTTCCGCTTTTGCATTGCGGCATTGAACAAAAAGCAGGTCAAGAATCTTGTCATCCAGTATTGCAACGGGATCGTTCGCTCCAGTGATATTCGCCAGCATTACCGAACCCTTTTGACCAATAATCTGAAGAAGCGGCGAATCGGAAGTCGTTGTCAATGTATTCTCCTTGGAAATTTTGTGCTCAATTGTTACCCAGTTGAAAAACCCGTCCGGGCATGTTTTGCTGATACAGATATAGGATTTTTCACCTGATTTATTGGTGGCCTGAAGGTTATACAGTTTATTTGTTACTTACAAGACCAATCACACCAAGGTAATAAGTCAGGCCATCACATCCAGGAAGCGTCCCAAATTCGCAGTCGCAGAGGCCACGGTTGTTGCGGTACTGCCCTGAATTCCCGATGTCCACACATCCTTGTTCGAAGCAGTATTAGCAATCGTTGCAGCATCGAGCACGATCGGTCGTGTGTTTGATTTTGCGGCGGTAGCTTGTGTTAAGCGTGCCTGGACATCGCTGATCCTGCTCGATATGTCCTGAATGGTTTGCTTGCCCTGCGGTGTTGTGGCTGTAGCGCAATTGACGCAATCGGACAATTGCTTCTGGTAGCTATCCAGCTGGGCTTGCAGAGCCGCAATCGACGGACCGCTCCTTGCCGGGCTGACGAACGAAGTCGATCCGATCGCGCTTATCATGCAGACCCATTCCGGATCATTTGGCGATTCCTATTGGTACAACGCCGGAAATTGTTTGCGCAAGTTCTCCAGCTTGGGCATGTCGTTGAACACGATATAAGGCTGGTAAGGATGCAGCGCCAGGTAATTCTGGTGATGTTCCTCGGCTGGATAGAACTGCTGCAACGGCACGACCTGCGTGACGATGGGCGAGGGAAAAGTGCGCGCGGCAGTCAGCTGCTGGATATAACTTTGCGCAGTCTTCTGCTGCTCTGCACTGGTATAAAAGATCGCCGAGCGGTACTGACTGCCGACATCCGGTCCCTGGCGATTCAGTTCGGTCGGATCGTGCGCCACGCTGAAAAACACTTGCAGCAATTGCTGGTAGGAAACCTTCGCCGGATCGAAACGGACGCGTACCGATTCTGCATGGCCGGTATCGCCGTCGCTCACTTGTTCGTAATGCGCCGTGTCCGCTTTTCCGCCCGCATAACCGGACACCACATTGGTCACACCCTTGACGTGCTTGAACACCGCATCCACGCCCCAGAAGCAGCCTCCGGCGAATACCGCCGTTTGCCCGGTTGTCGCGGCGGCAGCATTCAATGCAGCACCGAAACTGAGCAGCAGAGCCGCGCAACTGCCCGTTAAATAATGACGATTGAACATGATCACTCCCCCTCAAATCTTGTGTGGCACAAAGCGCAGTGCCACGGTATTCATGCAATAACGCAAACCGGTAGGCTTGGGGCCATCGTCGAACACATGACCCAGATGCGCATCACACAAGGCACACCGCACTTCGGTACGCGTCATGCCGAACATGTGATCGGAAATCTCGCGCACATTCTCCGCTGTAATCGGCTGCCGGAAACTCGGCCAGCCCGTGCCCGAATCGAATTTCGTTTTCGCATCGAACAGCGCATTGTCGCAGCACACGCAGCGATACATGCCCGGCTCGTGCCTGTCGTAGCCGGGCTGCGAGAATGCACGCTCGGTGCCTTGTTCGCGCGTCACTTCGTAAGCCAGCGGCGAAAGCCGACTTTTCCATTCGGCATCCTTTCGCACTTTGGACAAGGTCGCGCGGCCGAGCGGTTTACCATCGTCGGAGAATTGCATGATGGTCACCTTGTCGCCGCCGGATGCCTGGTCCGCAAACGAACGCGTTGCCAAAGCCATCGTTATCCCGGATAGGGCGAATAAAAAATGTCTGCGTTGCATGATGTTACCTCCTGCACATGGTGCATCGAATCCGCGCACCTATGATTTTACATCCCCTTGTCTTTGTCCATGGTGTTCTTCATCGGCATGGCCTCCTTATTCATCGCGTCCTTTTGCATGGCCTTTTTCTTGTGCATGGGTTTCTTCATCGTGTCTTTGCCCATTGCATCTTTGCCCATTGCATCTTTGCCCATGGCGTCCTTATTCATTGCATCCTTGCTCATTGCATCCTTACCCATTGATCCCTGATCCATGGACATCGCATCCTGGGCCAATGCAAAACCGCTGGAAGTTGTCAGGCAGAGTATGAGTAATGCGGAAGACAGTTTGTTCATTTGCAGCTCCTTATAGTTTGGTAAGTGATAAGTAAATGGCATCATCGCAAATGGTCTGGTATCGTAAGACGGTTACCGTAAGTCATTGGCACAGCGATATTCGTATGTGCCCGCAAAAAGGTTACATAAAAGATTCGTGGGGCCCGGGTGACCGATCAAATTGACAATCTCGAAGCACTGATGAAGCAGTCCCTGGCGGGTGACCAGCGCGCCTACGCCGCCCTGTTGCATGAGATTTCGCGGCTGTTGCGTCCGTTCCTGGCCAAGCGTCTCAGCTTCACCAATGAGGTCGACGACCTGTTGCAGGAGATACTGATCTCCATCCACAAGGCGCGCCATACCTACGACGGCAATCGTCCCTGCAAGCCCTGGGTGTATGCGATCGCCAAGTTCCGCCTGCAGGATCATCTGCGCGCGCATTATTCCGATCAGTTGCACCACGCCGACGACCTGTCCGAAATGGAAGAATATTTGCAACAGGATGTAACCGAAATCACCCTTTCGTACGAATCCATCAGCGGGGAAGTGGAAAAACTTCCCGAGAAGCAGGCGATCATCCTGCGCCTGATGCATCAGGAAGGTTACACCGCCAAAGAAGTCGCCGAAAAGATCGGCATGAAAGAATCCGCAGTGAAAGTCGCGGCGCATCGCGCCTACAAAGTATTGCGCCAAAAGTTGGGCAGATAGCCAATTAGAAAGATAGCCATTTGAAAATGACGGCACTGAAAAAATAGAAACCGGAACAAGTATGGACAACATCAATGAACTGATAGACAAACTTGCGCAGGATACTGTGCCGGTCAGGCCTGCCCACCATCCTTTCATGCTGAGCATCGAGTGGATGGTGGTTGCGGGATTCTATCTCGCCGCGGCCATGATGCTCTCGGGCGCGCGCCACGACCTGTTGCTGAAGCTACACGATCCCTGGTTCTCCGGTGAGATCGCAGCATTGGTCGGTGTCTTCATTTCCACTGCATTGAGCGCCGCGTTGCTGTCCTATCCCGACCTGCACCAGAAACGCCGCATCGCATTCGCGCCCGTCGCGGCATTCGCAATATTCGTGCTGGTGATGTTGTTCGCCTGGCGCGCCGACAACCCGCCCGCTCCGCTGCCCGTGCACAGTTTCGAATGCACCCTCAGCATCACGCTGCTTTCCGTGTTACCGGCAGGTTGGATATTCTTCGTGATGCGCCAATTCGCCAGCACGCACAGCCACTGGGCGGGTGGCATCGCCTTCCTGTTCGCCTTCAGCATAGGCGCACTTTGGCTGAGGCTGTATGAACAGAATGATTCGATCATGCACGTCGTCGAGTGGCATTATCTGCCGATGATCATCTTCGGCCTCATCGGCATGTGGCTGGGGAAAACGGTGTTGAAATGGTAACGGCTCCGGACAAAAAAATAATCCATCCCGCCTGGCTGCGCATCAGCCACTGGGTCAACCTGATCGCGCTGGTCATCATGGTGCTCAGCGGCTGGCGTATCTATAACGCCTCGCCGATCTTTGCGTTCAGTTTCCCCAAACAGATCACACTGGGTGGCTGGCTGGGCGGCGCATTGCTGTGGCATTTCGCGGCGATGTGGCTGACGTTTTTCAATGGACTGATGTATTTGTTCCTCAACATCGTGACCGGACGCTTCAAAAGAAAATTCTTTCCGCTCCGACTGCACGATCTACTCAATGATTTTTTCGCCGCGCTTAGAGGAAACCTGGCCCACGACAAATTGTCCGAGTACAACGCGGTGCAGAAATTCGCCTACCTGTTCGTGATCGCCGATGTGATCCTGCTGGTGCTGTCTGGCTTGGTAGTGTGGAAATCGGTGCAATTCCCGCTGTTGCGCGAGCTGATGGGCGGCTACGATAATGCGCGCATCGTCCATTTCTTCGCGATGGTCGCGCTGCTGGGATTCGTCGCCGTCCATGTTGTGATGGTCGCGCTGGTACCGAAGACATTGCTTATGATGATACGCGGACGCTAACAGAGTGTTGAGGTGTGAACATGAAAAATAATCTCGATAAATCCATCATCATCCAGGAGGCACTCAAGGAGCTGCCCTCGCCGGCCCGCCGCCTGTTCCTGAAACGTACGCTCACGCTGGGCGGCCTGTCGCTGCTGACCGGATGCACGGTGAGTGATGAGGAATCCGCCGAGCGCATGTTGATGAAGATCTCGCGCTTCAACGACGATGTGCAAGCCTGGCTGTTCGACCCGAACAAACTCGCGCCCACTTATCCCGAGTCCATGATCACCAAGCCGTTCCCGTTCAACGCCTATTACGAGCGTGACAAGATTCCCCAGGTCAACGGCGATGAATACCTGCTGGAAGTCAGCGGCTTGGTCGCGGACAAACACAGCTGGTCATTGGGGGAACTGTATCAACTGCCGCAGACCAGCCAGGTCACCCGCCATATCTGCGTCGAGGGATGGAGCGCGATCGGCAAATGGGGCGGCGTCACATTCTCCACTTTCCTCAAGCGCATCGGCGCCGACCTCTCGGCGAAATACGTCGGCTTCAAATGTGCCGATGATTACTACGTCAGCATAGACATGCCCACCGCGCTGCACGCGCAAACGCTGCTGACTTTCACTTATGACGGCAAGACGCTGCCGCCGGAATACGGCTTCCCGATGAAGCTGCGCATGCCCACCAAGCTCGGCTATAAAAACCCGAAGCACATCGTTGCGATGTTCGTCACCAACACCTATCCGGGCGGCTACTGGGAAGACAAAGGATATAACTGGTTTGGGGGTAGTTGATGGAATCTGTTGCAGTGATAACTGACCGCTTTCGGGCAGTGAATTTCTTTTTATGACATACTGGTATGTACCAATAACAAATCTTGCAAGGTGTCCTTTCCAACGAGGCCAGTAAAAATGGAGTTAATAATGAAATATATTTTTGTTGGCTTCTTGGGTTTGTTAAACCTCATCTCGGCAAACTGTTTTGCCAGTGAAAAAAGCGCTATCTCAATAGAAAATGAAGTTGTTACAATTACTCCCAATTTAGTTCATGTTGAGTATGACTTCCTGAATCACGCGCCCACCTCAATCAATAAATCCCTCGTATTTAGCCTGCCATTTTATAGTTATAACGCAAGCCTAAAGTGTCCCGACAACCCAATTCCTCCCAATGATTTCAGGCTAAATATCGGTGGTAACTTGGTATCTGCAACCAATTCCATCAAAGTAAGGTTGCTTACTGGAGTCGGAACATACAAAAGTGTTATCGATAAATTGCATAGTATTGGTATGACCGACGATGAAATATCAAATTATCGGAATTACGAGGTTGTTTGTGAAAACGATGCGCCAATGCCTCAAGGAAAATATAAGGAAAATTTGAAGTTACTTATCAAGGATGGATTAGTTCAGAATGAAGATTTCCATCCCTTATGGGAGATATCTAAGACTTATTCATTCATCCAAACATTTAAGCCGAATGAGATTGTTCATGTGATATACGAATACATACCAACGGTTGGAGATGATGATGAAGATTATTGGGCTGGGCCATTACACGTTAAAGGTAATTCTGTAATCAGCGCTATTAACGAGCTTGATAAAGACGATCCGAGATGTATAAAGTTTGGCAACCCTATAGATACAAAAAAAGCTTCTCAAGAACAGACTCCCTTCATATTCCATTCCATTTTGTACAACATAACTTCTGATGTTAATCAATACGGAGTTATTAGAGATTTCACTCTCAATGTGAAAAGAATTAACAAGAACGACAACGTTACCATATGTTCTGACGATAAGTTATCAACTCTTGATGAGTTAACCTTATCGTCAC
>CAIOKY010000152.1 GCA_903858965.1 uncultured Nitrosomonadales bacterium
AAAACTTTGCTAATGGCAGGGTGCGGAAGAAGGCAGTTATGGAGCTTACTGGGTATGTTCCAAAGAGGGCTGATGATGGCGGTCGATAAATTGCCGTCAAACAGATCAACCTAACCGACCGCTGCTGATCTTGTACCGGATTTAGTTTCTACCTGTACCCTCATACCCCAGCGCCAAGCCGGTCCCGCGCCGAGTAAGGTTCGCATCATGGTAGCGATACTTTCCAATTGCTTTTCCGCCCAGCGATAGTGCGCTAACCCGCTTCATGAAATTTTAAACAAGCGGCATTGATCTCATGGCTTTGTGCGCAAGCGCACAGACCGTGCATTGATCTACCTTGATGCTGCGCGCCATGAAAAATCTCCTGCGTACTGTTCCACTCCTCCTCTGCATTTCCCTGTACCTGACTGCTTGCGGTTCCGGCTCCACCATCGGCGGTGTGCCTTCGTCCGCGAGTGGGTCCAGCACGGTGAATCCTGCGGCCTTCTCGTTTCATACCATCTATTCGGTTACACCATCGACTGTAACTGCTTCAGACATCGTCCGTGTGACCGGGCTTGCCGAATCTGCGGCGGTGCGGGTCGATGCAGATCCCAGTGTCCCCGAGTTTCGCGTGTGCGCTGATGCCGCCTGTAGTGTGGTGAGCACAGACTGGCATGCTACGGTAAGTATCTTGAAGAATGATGAGTACTTGCAGGTGCGCCTCAACAGTGCCGCCACCGATGACACTGCCGCCGCAATGACTGTCCATGTGGGGGCAGGGGCAGCCGACTTTACGATTTACACAAAATCGTTTTGCGAACAAAGCTTCACCCAAACCGACCATTACACTGCCGCATCCTCGATCGACGGACAGAATGGATGGTCACGCACGGCGGCTGGTTTCGACGAGCAAGTGGAAAATGTCGGCGCCAGCGCATATACCGGCCAGAACGTCTGGTTGTTAGGCAATAAGACCGTCAGCACCGCCTTTAGCAGTCAACCACTGTCTCCGCAGTTGTCCGAGTCCGCCGGCGAATCAACAGTACGCAGTGCGGGCGGCGGTGATGCCATGGAGACGGTGTTCTGGATGAAAACGGTATCGTCTGCAGCCGATGGTTCTGCGATCACCATCAGTATGTCGCCGACGGGCGTCGACCGGCAGACCTACTTCCGCATCGATAACAATCTCGACGCCAATGGCGGCTTTCAAGCGACGGTCATTGATTACTATGATGTGATCAACACCGGTATGTGGCGGACTTTCGTGCCTGCGACCGGCATGAGCCGGGCCGTATGGGTAAAAGTGCGCCTGGTGATGGAGGCTCCGGACGGTGGCAGCAATGACATCTTCAGGATATTCCTCGACGATCAATTGGCCGGCACATATTCCAGTTGGGAGGATTACCACACTTGGACATCGGGCGGAAATTCGGTGACCGAAGCGGTGAGCAGGTTGCTGTTCCGCGTCGCGGTAGCACCCAGCACAGTCGATCCGTCCTTTGTCGACGCCAATGCACTGGGATTTCATTTCGACAACCTGTGCTACCGCGTATACAACCACGCCACCCCGGGCAGCACGATCCAGTTTTATCGTACAGGATTTGAACCTTGAGAGTCTCAATACCTCAGCGCCAAGCCCGTTCCGCGCCGCGTATCGTTTGCGCCGTAGTAGCGATTGTTCCCGACCGGCATGCCATTCAGCGACGGTGCGCCGATCAGGATCGCCGTGACATGGTTGGCCTCCTGTGGCGGGCCGAACTTCTGTCCCCAGCTCTCTAACGTCGTGCGCGTCTCGGGGTTGATCGCGTCTGCTTCGAGATTGGTATAGTCCGGCAACCATTGCTGGTGGAAGCGCGGCGCATCCACCGCCTGCTGGATGTCCATGCCGTAGTCGATCACATTGAGCATCGTCAGCAGCACCGTGGTGATGATGCGGCTGCCGCCCGGCGTGCCGAGCACCATCACCGGCTTGCCGTCTTTCGTAACGATGGTCGGTGCCATCGAGCTCAGCGGGCGCTTGCCGGGAGCGATCGCGTTCGCCTCGCCCTGCATCAGGCCGAAGCTGTTCGGCACACCGACCTTTGCAGTGAAGTCGTCCATCTCGTTATTCAGCAGCACGCCGGTGTGCGGCACGGTGATCTTGGTGCCGAACCAGTCGTTCAGCGTATAGGTGGCCGACACCGCGTTGCCCCACTGGTCGACGATGGGATAGTGCGTGGTGTTGTGGCCCTCATGCGGGATTGCAACAGGATGCGGGAATACGCCCGGCTTGATGACCAATGAGATGCCCGCCTTGTCCGGCGAGATCATCGCGCGTATCTTCGCCGCATAATTCTTGTCGAGCAGAATATCGGTTGGATTATTTACGTAGTCCGGGTCGCCGAGGTAACTATTGCGGTCGACATACGCGTGGCGCATCGCCTCGATCTGGAATTGCACCGCCTGAGCCGAACGAAAGCCCAGCTCATGCAGCGGATAGCCTTCCAGGATATTCAGCATCTCGCACAGCGCCACCCCGCCCGAGCTCGGCGGCGGCGCAGAGACGATGCCGTAGCCGCGGTAGCTGCACTCGACAGGCTTGAGCTCGCGCGTCGCGTACTGGTCGAGGTCAGCCCGGGTGATGATGCCGTTGCCCGCC
Source organism: uncultured Nitrosomonadales bacterium (assembly GCA_903858965.1). Lineage (GTDB taxonomy): Bacteria > Pseudomonadota > Gammaproteobacteria > Burkholderiales > Gallionellaceae > Gallionella. Next base: position 2,621 of record CAIOKY010000152.1, read on the forward strand.
TTGTTGCTCGCGACGATCGCGCTGGCGACTGCGCCCTTGTAAAAACCGTCTATACCGTTTTCGCTGATCAGCTTCAGCGTGCGCGCGAGGTCCCGCTGCACCAGCTTCTGCCCGGGCTGGTATGGCTCGCCGTGATTCAAAAAGATCGCCGCCGAGGCCGGGTCTTTCCTGAACGCATCGGTCGCGGTCGTCAGCATGTCGATGTCGCCCTGATCGAGCAGGTAGCCGTCCTGCGCATACTTGATTGCCGGGGCGATCAGCATTTCACGCTTCATCGTGCCGTACTTCGCGCGCGCCAGCTCCATGCCAGACACCGTGCCCGGCACGCCCACCGCCAGCATGCCGTCCGTGCTCGCGCCTTTGATCAAGTTGCCGTCTTTGTCGAGAAACATGTTCGCGGTCGCGGCCAGCGGCGCCTTCTCGCGGAAGTCGAGAAAAGTCTTGCGGCCATCGGCCAGCTGTATCGTCATGAAGCCGCCGCCGCCGAGATTGCCTGCAGCCGGGTAAACCACGGCCAGTGCATAGCCCACCGCGACGGCAGCATCCACCGCGTTGCCGCCCGCTTTCAGCACATCGACGCCAACGTGCGTCGCCAGATGCTGTGCCGTCACCACCATGCCGTGCCCGGCAGCGACAGGTGCTTGTGAAGCAGCCTGAATGTTTAATTGGCAGAGCGTGAGCGCTGCGGCCAACAATATTTTTGTAAATAATTTTAGCTTCATGGCGTACACCCCATATGCGGCAAGATTGTTGTCGTGTTATTGTATATGCAGAATTAATTCGAGTCCGATACCTTTAAAACACGATGCAAAAAATATTTTTCATTTTATCCCTGCTGGCGCTGGCCGGATGTTCAGGCCTGGGCGGAGGATCTGTAGTACAGGTCAATTCCTATTCATACGAAGTTACCGCAAAAAGATCCAATGGAGTTTCCTCAGACCTGGAAGATGCCACGCAACATGTTCATACGGTAGCCGATGACTTCTGCGCCAAGCAGAATGGCGTGGCGGAGACCCTGTCCCTTGCCAGGTTTGAAGAAGACCTGGGCAGGCCCGCAAGCGCCACGTTGCGTTTCAGGTGCATCAAGTCCGACAAGCCCGAGACGCCGCAAAAACCCCAAGGCTGAGCAGCAGCGTGAACTCAACCAAGCCCGTGCCTGTCCCTGATCGCTTGCGTACCTTCCCACGCTGATCACCAACCATCCCGATGCCTTCCCTGCCAGAAAGAATCATGCCCGGGTTTGTCGCCTGCACATTCCGCCTTTGCATCACGTTCGTGCTGGCTTTGCCCCTGTACGCGCACGCCGGCCTTCCGCAGTCTGCCAGCGTGCCCGGCGGCGTGGCGGTCATCCCGCTCGCCAGCGTTGCAGCCGGCGCAGTTGCGCCGCAGGCATGGCTGGGCGACCAGCCCGTGCTTGTCAAAGCCGATCACGACCAGTGGTATGCGGTGGTCGGCCTGCCGCTCGATATGACAGCGGGCCCGCACCAGCTGCGCGTCCAGATCGGCGACGTGACGAAGACGCAGGACTTCGCGGTCGATGCCAAAGATTATCCCGAGCAGCACATCACCCTCAAGGACAAGAGCAAGGTGGACCTGTCGCCCGCAGACGAGACGCGCGCCGACCGCGAGATCGGCGTCATCACCGGGCTGAAGCACCACTGGCGCGCGGCCCCGGATACCGACCTGGATTTCATCATCCCCGTCCAAGGCAAGGTGGCCAGCCGCTTCGGGCTGCGCCGCTTCTTCAATGAAGAGCCGCGCGCTCCCCATGTCGGCCTTGATGTGGAGGTCGCACGCGGCACGCCGGTCAGGGCGAGCGCACAGGGAACGGTGCTGGCGGTCGACAATTATTTCTTCAACGGCAAGACCATCTTCATCGACCACGGCAACGGGCTGATCACCATGTATTGCCACCTCGACCGCATCGGCGTGAAACCCGGCGACATCGTCCGCAAGGGCCAGCGCATCGGGCTCTCAGGCAAGACCGGGCGCGCCACCGGCCCGCACCTGCACTGGAGCGTCGTGCTGAACGGCGCAATGGTCGACCCCGAATTGTTCATCCCGGTAAAAGATCGGCCCCGATGACTGCTGAGATGAACCGGCCAGGCTGAAATTCATAACCCGCGCGGCCCGATAACTTTCCATGCTCCACCTCTCGCTACTCTGCGCATTCGCTTTCTGTGCCGGCATGATCGATGCCGTGGTCGGCGGCGGCGGGCTGATCCAGATACCGGCGCTGATCAACGTGTTTCCCGAGGCGCAGGACGCGACATTATTCGGCACCAACAAATTCGCCTCGGTCTGGGGCACCTCCGTCGCGGCCCGTTCCTATGCAGGCAAAGTCGCCATCCCGTGGAACCTCGTGCTGCCTGCCGCGCTCAGCGCCTTTGCGATGTCCTTTATCGGCGCCGCCACCGTGTCCCTCATCCCGCAAGGCGTGCTGCGTCCCTTCGTGCTATGGCTGGTTGTGGTCATGGCCATCTACATCTTCCGCAAAAAAGATTTCGGCGCGATACAGCGTCCGCTGGTAATCGGCACACGTGAACGCGTCCTATCAGTGCTGATCGGCGGCGGCATCGGTTTTTACGATGGCCTGTTCGGGCCGGGCACCGGCAGCTTCCTGATCTTCCTGTTCATCCATTACCTCGCGCTCGATTTTCTGCAAGCGACAGCCTCGGCGAAATTCGTCAACCTCGCCACCAACATCGCAGCACTGATGTTCTTCATCCCGACAGGCAGGGTGCTCTACGAGATCGCGATCCCGATGGCGATCTTCAACATGCTGGGCGCCTATACCGGCACGCGGGTGGCGATGAAACGTGGCACGGCATTTATTCGCGGATTGTTTTTATTCCTGCTGGCCGCGCTGATCTTGAAACTTGCTTACGATATGGTCAGGCCTGCTTGAATAAGATATTTGGTCAGTGGCAAATGGGTGAATGCATAAATAGAACCCGGCCTATTCAATCTCCACTTGCATTTAAATTTGCCTGGGGCGATACTGCATCGCATCTGCAATGCAAAAGGATAACGCCATGAATAAAGCAGCCAAGGCATCGGTAAAAACAGCAGCCAAAACTTCTGCCTTTCCGCCGCTGCGGGTGAACGAAGAGTTGCGATCCGCAGCCGAGGCGGCGCTGGTAGAAGGCGAGACACTTTCCGGATTCATGCTGGAGGCGATTCAATACAACATTCAGCGCCGGGCGATGCAACAGGAATTTGTCTCCCGTGGGTTGGCAGCGCGGGATGACGCTCGTCGTACAGGCAAATATGTCTCGGCGGAAGCGGTGCTGGCCGGACTGGACAAAACGCTGGCACGCAAGGCCGTTGCCCGCAAGTGAGTTACACGGTCCGGTTCACTCCCGCCGCCGCAAAAGACCTGCAACGCCTGTTCGATTTTCTCGCGGAAAAAGATATACAAGCCGCCAAACGCGCCCGCACTGCGATTGCCAAAGGCATCGAATTCCTGCGAACCTTTCCCTTCAGTTGCCGCAAGGCTTCGCCGGAACATCCTTTGTTGCGTGAATTGATTATCAGCTTTGGCGCAAACGGTTATGTAGCATTATTTGAAATCGAAGACAGCCAGACCGTGACCGTGCTGGCGATACGCCATCAGCGCGAAGAAGATTTCTTTTAAAGGCCGGCTAAGGTGTAGCCAAGTAGGGATGTCTTTGGTTGCAGAAAACAAATACCAACCCGAGCCCTTTAATACGCAGTAAACAGTATCACTTAGCCACCGTCGTGGATTGTGCCAGCGGCGCAGATCGCCCGACGCCCAGCGCGGTCAGCACAGCGAACGCTTGAAAGAGGGCCACGCCGACCAGTACCGCAGCGAACTGTTGCGCGTCCATGTAATGACCAAACACCAGCGGCGAGATCGCCAGCCCGCTATCCAGCCCGGAATAAACGAAGCCGTAAATACGCCCGTAGGCAGCCTTGCCGAATCGCGCGGTCGCAGCGCGGCGCACCAGCAAATCACGCGACGGCCCGGCAATGCCGGTGAAGAAGCCGATACCGGCCATGGCGGGCAACACCGCCCATGCCGGAATGATCACCTCAGCAAGCACCAGCGCAAATACTACCGCCACTGCAAGCGCGACCGCGATGATGCGATCCTGCTGGTGGCGCTTGGCGACGAATCCGCCAACCAGAATGCCAACAGCGGCTGACAACAGAAAGACGGAAATCGCGCTGGCCGAGATACCCAGGGACAAGCCGTAAAGTCGCTGCAATATCGGCGTGCCAAAATTCTGCAAGGTGCCGAATGCCGCAGATGTCATGAAGAAAAAGCCAAAACACAGCCAGACCGCGCCGACACCAAGAAACGAGAACGTGCCATGCACCGGCGCACCCGCAGTGGCGACAGTGGGCGTTATGTCGAGCTGGTGGCGAAACAGCCAGAGTGCCAGCAGCGCAGGGAGCGCCATCAACCCGGCAGCAACCGCCGCCATCTGCCACCCCGCCAGTGTCGCAATGCCGGTCAGGAAGACAGGCGCCAGCGCCCATCCGAGATTGCCCGAGATGCCGTGGACCGAGAACGCATGACCCAAGTGGGCTTCCGCGACCTTGTGATTCAGCACGGTGTAATCGGCCGGATGCAACACGCTATTGCCCAGCCCCGCCAACGCGGCAACCGCAAGCAGATCGCCCAATGTATGCGCAAGCAAGCCGAGCCACAGACCGGCGATCAGGAAACAACTCATGCCGAACAACAGCACCCGCAGGGGCCCGAATTCGTCGCAGGTCTGTCAGTACCCGCATACATAGCCGGATTAACTTTGCTCACCCACTCAGGAATTTCATGCAGCTCTGGAATCAGAAGTTCCTTGAGTGTACGGTTTGCTTGTCGGCCATAGCTGTACCGGAATCGATTTGATTTTATGCATACACAGTAATACAGTATTTGTTGCTTGGATAATTCTTTCAATGGGGTTAAGTGCGCCACATCTCGACCAGAATAAAAAGGCGTCTCTTGCAGAAAGGTTGAAAGAACACCATTGCCGCCAAGCGCAGAGGTGAGTATGCCAGCCGGGGATGGTTCAACCCCAGCAACAGGTTCCACGTAAGCGGATATTCCGTTGTCTCCCATCTTGCGAGATACAAATGCGATACCTTCGTCTGGGCTTGTTTGGGTTAGCCGATTTAGCTCTAATGAGTGCCCATATCGGACATCAAACAACTCACTCACCATCAGCATTATCGTTCTCCTGATCTTCTGGAATCGAACCGCCCAGTAGCTTATATATTGCGTATTTCCGCACCTCTGACTCGAAATCTGCTTGCGTGATCTTGCTGTAATCCGTCTCTAAGTATGCCTCAGCAACCCACTCATCCCCGGCAGTCACCATTGCTGTCACAGACTCACCCGCATGCACTTCATTGTTTAGGTAGGATTCAATCCAACGATCTCGAATTCCTGACCATGCGCCATTTCCATCAATACGCCCCATGTGTTTAGTCTTAATAAAGCCATCATCACGCCAGTAACGATTCACCTATAATAGCTTTCCACGCTTGGCTAAGGAGATCAGTTAATTATGCAAACTATTCTGGACGCAATCGGTTCGACCCCGCTGATTCAGATCGACGGTATCTGGGTCAAGCTGGAATTCCTGAATCCTTCCGGATCGATCAAGGCGCGCATTGCGAAATACATGGTCGAGCGCGCCGAGCGCGAGGGGCTGCTCAAGCGAGGCGACACCATTGTGGAAGCGAGCAGCGGCAATACCGGCAATGCGATGAGCATGGTTGCCGCGGTCAAGGGTTATAAGATGCTGGTGCTGATGCCCAATGGCATGAGCCGCGAGCGCACCGCGATCTCGCGGGCATATGGCGCGGAGGTGCGCATCATCGGCGATTTCCATGTGACCGATGCGCTGGCCGAGGTGCGCAAACTGGGCAAGCTGCCAGGATATTTTGCACCGCAACAATTCGACAACGAATGGAATGTGGATGAGAACCGCGAGTGGCTGGGGCAGGAGATACTGGAGCAATTGCCCGCGGGCGTGCTGCCCGATGCGGTAGTCGGCGGCGTGGGCACCGGCGGCACGATCATCGGTGTCGGTCAGGCGTTCAAGGCGGTGAATCCGGCATGCAAGGTGGTTGCGCTTGAGCCCAGCGAGTCATGCACGATATTGTGCGGCGAGATCGCCAAGCATCTGATCGAGGGGATCGCCGACGGCTTCGTGCCGGGCATCATCCAGAACCATCGCGACGAACTGGATGAGATCGTCACGGTTCCATCCACGGATGCGGTGGTGGAGATGCGCCGCCTGGCGCGCATGGGCATGTTTGTCGGCCCATCGTCGGGCGCACACCTGATCGCCGCGCGGGAATTGCGCGACCGGCACAAGATAGAGAACGTCGTCACGTTCTTCTGCGACAAGGGCGAGAAATACATCAGCGACTACTGGCTTTAAAAGCACACGCAAGAATCGGCGGGGCAGAAGTGCCGGCACATTTTATCAAATCACTCTGTGGCTCAGCAGCCAGCCCACTCCGCCGAGTGCGCCGAAGAAGATAGCCAGATGCGCCCACACCCAGAACCAATAGCGGCGCTTGATCTTTTCCTGCGGGATGTTGCTGACCATGAACAGGCGGCCATCCGGCGGTCGGAGGAGGTAATTGACATCCGGTTCGGCGCGCTCTGCCGCCATGCGTTTTGCCGCTTCGCGCTTGGCTGCCTGGCGTGCCAGCACCCATTCCTCCATGTCGATATCACCGTTGTTATTGAGGTCGAAACGCTTGCGTAATTCGGGCATGTCCTGTTTCCATTCATCCAATACCTTCTTCACTTCTTCATTGGCGTCCTGCGTCGCGCTGCTACCGCCGAAGGTGCGGAAATGGCCGATGGCGTAAATGTTGTCGAGTTGCAGCAACAGCCATTCGGTATAGCGGTAGTCGAGGTCCGTCCAGGTTTCCTTGTGCTGGGTGAGTATCTCGGCGCCACTGGGATCGATTATGCATTGTCCGGTGTCGTCCTCCAGCATGAAGAAGCCGTAACTCTCGCCGCTGTCTTCAGTGCGCCAATCATTCCTGCCGGTCCTGGTCTCGATCTTGTAGCGGTACCACAGGCAGGGCAGGGCGGTGAGTTTGCTGAGCAGCGGTTTGTCGGGCATCAGTTTGCCGCGCCCGATGAGTTCGACATAGCCTTGCGCCGCGGAAGCGATGCGCGAGGTGGGTGTGTCGCGCACTACGCGCAGGCGGCGCAGCGCGGACATCCATGCAAACAGGCTGATGAATGCCGTCAGGCCGAGACAGACCAGCCAGCCGGTGTGCGTATGAAGTTTTGCGGCGATGAGCAGCAGCAGGAGTTGCGCGCCGGAGGTGACGAGTTGCGCATACTCGCGGCGCAGCAAAGTTAGCATGGCCTTGTAACCTTGCGGGTGTCTAGCTGAACAGCGACTTCATGTCCACGTCGGTCTTTTCCGCGGCGGAGAATTCGAGCAACGGTTTGTCGGTGAAATTGAACATGCCGGCCACGATCACTGCCGGGAATTGCTCGACGCCCACGTTGTTGATATTGACCGCATCGTTGTACAGTTCGCGCCGGTCAGCGATGCCGCTTTCCAGGCTGGAGATGCGCTTTTGCAGCAGCATGAATTGCTCGTTGGTCTTGAGTTCGGGATAGGCCTCGGCCACCGCGAAGATGCTGCCCAGCCCGGCGCGCAGCGCGCCTTCCGCCTTGCCCAGCGCGGCAACGTCCTGGTCTTCGCGCGCGGTCTGCACCTGCGAACGCGCAGCGATCACGCGCTGCAAAGTCTCCTGCTCGAATTGCTTGTATTGCTTGCACACCTCGACCAGCTTGGGTAATTCGTCGTGGCGCTGCTTGAGCAACACGTCGATGTTGGCCCATGCCTGCGCCACGGCGTTTTTCAGGCTCACCAGGTTGTTGTACAGGCTGACGAAGTAGATCAGCAAGACGACCACGATACCGAGAACGATCAACATGAAGGTCATGGGATTTCCTTTGAGTATGTGCAACAAACCGCATCATAAAACAAAATTGCGGGATGCGGTGTTGCAGAAACCGACCGGACGGATGCGTTCACGTGCACGGCGGGCGACCCGCTTCGACCTGCCGCGCGCACGTGTGCGCTATGGTGCGATGCTGGCCGCGAGCCTGGGGTTGTCTTTCAGCAGCCCGACCTCGTCGCTGAGCACATGCACCGCTTCGTTCAGCAGGATATCCTTGGCGTTCTTGCTTGCATTCTCGATGGCCAGGTCGGCGCTGAGATTGCGTTCGTCGGACATCATGCCATCGTCCTGCAAAGCATGGCTCCTGGCTGCAGCAGAGGCCTTGTCCGATGGATTGTCGCCCTGGTTTTTTTCGCGGGACCTGTCGCGTGCTTCCTGTGCTTCGCGCTCCTTGCGGCGCTCGGCTTCGTTGAGCGAGATCAGGTTCTTTTGGCGCAGCGTGTTGAACTCGGCAACGTCTTCCTGCAGATACTGGAAGTCCTTGTCATGGCTGACGCGCTTGTCGTGGTTCGCGATCAATTTGGGCACGATAGTTTTCAGATCGCCTTCGGGCGTGTAGTCGGCCGCCTTGATCTGCGTCCAGGGCAGGGCATTGTCGAAGCTGGATTCGCCGAATTCCTTTGCGTCGGTCATCGTCGGAAAGCTGACGTCCGGGGTCACGCCGCGCAATTGGGTCGTGCCGCCGTTGATGCGGAAGAACTGGGCGATGGTCATCTTGATCTCGCCGAATTCCGGCTTGTCGTTTTTCGCGATCTGGTCGAGGTCGGCCACGCTCTGCACGGTGCCTTTGCCAAAGCTGGTTTCGCCGATCACAACTCCGCGGCCGTAATCCTGTATCGCCGCCGCGAAGATTTCCGATGCCGATGCCGAGGCGCGATTGATGAGTACGGCCAGCGGACCATTCCAGGCAAGGCCGGTGTCGGTATCGTTGGCAACCGTTACGTTACCTTCGGAGTCGCGTTGCTGCACGACCGGCCCCTTGCCCACAAACAGGCCGGTCAGCTGGATGGCTTCATCCAACGAGCCGCCGCCATTGTTACGCAGGTCCACCAGCACGCCGTCGACCTGGTCCTTTTTCAGTTCATCCAGCAGGCGCGCGACATCCCGGGTCGCGCTCTTGAAATCCTTGTCGCCCTTCTGGTGGGCGGCAAAATCCTGGTAGAACTCGGGCAGGGTGATCACGCCGATGTGGCGCATTACGCTGCCGTCTTTCACTTCGATGATGGATTTCTTGGCGGCCTGTTTATCCAGGGTGATCTTTTTCCGCACCAGTGAAATCAGTTTGTGTTTGTCGTCAGCGCCGGCTTCCACAGGCAGCACATCAAGGCGCACCACGGTATCTTCCGCGCCGCGTATCAGGGCCACCGTGTCGTCGATGCGCCAGCCCATGACATCAACGATGGGACCATTTTCACCCTGCCCGACACCGACGATACGGTCACCGGCTTTCAACTTGCCTGATAGCACTGCGGGGCCGCCTGCCAATAGCGCCTTGATCGTGGTGTATTCATCCTTGCCGTAGAGCTCCGCACCTATGCCGACCAGCGACAGCCGCATTGAGATATCAAATTCCTCGGATGCGCGCACCCCGAAATAATTGGTGTGGGGATCTATCGCCATCGCATAGGCATTCATGAAATACTGGAACACGTCCTCGCTCTTGGCCTTGGATATGCTGTTCAGGGAGTTGTCATAGCGCTTGTCCAGTATCGTGGCGATGCTTTTTTCATCCTTGCCGGCAAGCTTGAGGCGCAGCCAGTCGTTCTTGACGCGCTTGCGCCACAAGTCGTTCAACTCGTCTGTGGACTTTGGCCATGGCGCATCCTTGCGGCTGAGTTGGTAGCTTTCCCTGGCCTTGAAATCAAAACCCTGTTTGAGCAGGGAGCGGGCATAAGTAAAGCGTTCGGCGATGCGCTGCTGGGAAAGATTGAACATCGCGAAAGGAATGCTCAAGTCTTCATTGAGGATGGCGTCGTCGAGTTTGGTTTGCGCATCGGCGAAACGGTCGACGTCAGCCTGCAGGAAAAACATCTTTTCGCCATCCAGCCCTTTCAGGTAGTTGTCGAATATTTGCCTGGACAAATTGTCGTCAAGCGCGATGTGCCGGTAATGATACCGGCCCAGGAGTTTGGAGGATAACAGGGCTGCCTGGGCTTGTTGTTCCAGCGGCATAAGCTGCGGGGCAGGCAGCGTTTGGGTGGTGGCCTGGGTTGTATTGAGTGCGGCCAGCGCAACTGCCAGCAATATCCACAGTGATTTAATTTTCATCGGTATATTTTGATTAAGGAAGATTTTGGTGTCGAACACGTTTTATTTTCAAACAATCCGGGCATGGACAGGATAACGGGTAGCAAGTTCTGCATTTTATCCGATAAGGGGCATCGATGTGGCTTGCCCATTTACATTGAGTAACAATTTAGGCTTTGTGTTCGCTACCGCACAGTGATAAAACGACTGCGCAGCGTAGTGTAGAAGCCGGCCGTGGAATTAACCTTGCATTGGCATGTCCTACCATCGTTTGCAAACATTAAGGAGTGAAAATATCATGAAGAAAATCGTTATTGCAGGGCTGTTGTCTGCTTTCATCGCCACGCCAGCACTGGCTGATAACACCGGCAGATATTATGTCGCCGCCGATTTCGGTTCGGCAACTTTCAGCAATCTACCCGGCTGGTCCAATCCGGATGTCATCCGCATTTCGGGTGGTTTGCATTTGAGTCCCATGTTTGCCGTTGAAATGGGGTATTCGATGTTTGGCGATTCCAATACGGTAGATCCGACCTGGGGTCCTGCCACCATCTCCGCCTCTTCTTTTCAAGTGGCCGCAGTGGGCAACCTGCCGCTCAGTTCGCAGTTCGACCTGGTCGGCAAGCTGGGGATAGCCAGCAACTACGAAGATTATTCCGATGCATCCGGAGGCGCCAGTAGCTTTTCGCAAAGTGACTTGTTGGTCGGCTTCGGCGCTGAATTTCACGTCAACTCACAAGTCAGCGTGCGCGCGCTGTACGACAATTATGGCAAGTTCGATAACATTTTTCCGCCGATGAAGGCCTCGTCCGTCTCCGTGGGCGTGGCTTATAACTTCTAGGTTGCGGCTAGGCTCATCCTTCAAGCCGGGTGCGCCCGGCTTTTTATTTTATTGCCTGACCTTTTTCGATGAACTGCTCGAGATGCGCAAGCAAGGCGCGCGTCTTGGCGGGCAGATAGCGGCGCATCGGCATGACTGCCCACGCAGGGACGGGAGGCAAGCACCATTCCGGCAATATCCGCACCAGATACTTGAGGCGCACACCTTCTGCCGCAAAGCGATCCGGCAATGCGCCTATACCCGCACCATCCAGCAATAGCTGCAGTATCACGTCCATGGAATTCAGCGTGAGCCTGCCGGGCGGGGTTCCCTCCCAAACGGTCTTGCCGCGTTGAAGTTTCCAGGGTATTGCGCTGCCGCGTGCCGACATCAAACGTACCGCTGCATGGTGCTCAAGGTCATCCGGATGTTTCGGTGCCGGATGCAACGCAAGATAGATGGGGCTGGCGTACAGTCCGATACTTTGTTCGTCTATCTTGCGCGCCGCCAAAGACGAATCATTATCCAACGTTCCCATTCGTATCGCCAGATCGAAACGCTCGCCGATCAGGTCGACGCGCCGCGAGGTCAGGTCTAGATCGAGTTGTATTTCCGGATAGGCTTCGATGAAGGTGGCGAAGGCGCGCGAAAAATTCTGTCGCGCATATTCCGCCGGCATGGAGACACGCAAGCGACCGCGCGGGCGTTCTTCCTGGCTGCGCACGAAATCCTGCGTGGAGGCGACTTCTTCCGCCACGCGACGGCAATGTTCGAGAAATTCCTGTCCGAAGTCGGTGAGCGTCAAACGGCGCGTGGTGCGCAACAGCAGCCGCTGTCCCAGCGCCGCCTCAAGATTGGTCAGGCGGCGCGAAACGGTGGCCTTGGGCATGTTGAGATGTTCGGCAGCGCGCACCATGCTCTCCTGTTCGATGATGGCGACGAACAGGATGTAATCATTCGCAGAGATATTCTTTTGTTCCATTTATGGGATAGTTTATCTCAATTACATGGCTTTATCTATTTTTTCGGGTTGCCTATGATGCACTCACTTTATCACTTGGGACGAAAAGATCATGAATATCCTCAATCAGGTTTCAGTGCGCCAATCGCGCGGCATCGACCGCATCGTTCAAGGTATTGCCACTTCGGACGGGGCAGGCGTCAAGTTGACCCGCGTGCTCACCGGAAAATTGCAACAGCGTCTCGATCCATTCCTGATGCTGGATGCGTTCGGCAGCGACGATCCGGACGATTACATCGCCGGCTTCCCGGATCATCCGCATCGCGGCTTCGAAACGGTGACCTACATGCTGTCGGGACGCATGCGGCATCGCGACAGCGCAGGGCACGAAGGACTGCTGGAAAACGGCGGCGTGCAGTGGATGACTGCCGGACGCGGCGTGATCCACTCGGAGATTCCCGAACAGGTGGATGGCTTGATGGAAGGCTTCCAGCTGTGGCTCAACCTGCCCGCGAAGAACAAGATGATGGAACCGTGGTATCGCGATTTCCCCAGCGGTGCGATCCCTGAATATGTCACGCCGCAGGGTGTGACCGTGCGTGTGATCGCGGGAAGCAGCAACGGCGTGGCAGGGGCAGTTGCACGCGAGATCACCGAGCCGCTGTATCTCGATATCCATGTGCCTGCCGGCGCCGAATTTTCGACTGCGCTGCCTGCTTCGCATAATGCTTTCATCTATGTCTATCGCGGTGCGGTGACAGTCGGTGACGTGCCGGTGGCGTCGCAGCGCATGGGAATTCTTAGTAATCCAGGAAACTTGGGCAACGCAGCGGGAGCGGATGGCGTGACACTCTCTGCGACGGAAGAGGCGCGCCTGATCCTGGTCGCGGGCAAGCCACTCAACGAACCCATCGTGCAGTACGGACCGTTCGTGATGAATGCGCAACAGGAGATCAATCAGGCACTGAGCGATTTTCGCAATGGGCATTTTGCCTGAATCACTTTACTTCAAACCAAAAAGGAGCATGACATGAGTTCTACAAATATTTTTCAACAGTTCAACGGCAGCATCGCAAATCTCATCGAGAAACCCGTGGTGGGCGCATCGCTGGCGCTAGCCGCAAGGTTGATGGCTTCGGCGATCTTCATCACTGCCGGTTACGGCAAGCTGGGAGCCGGCTATGCGGGCACACAGGGTTACATGGCAGCCATGGGTGTGCCCGGTGCGATGCTCCCTCTGGTGATCGCGCTGGAATTGGGCGGAGGGATTGCGTTGCTGCTTGGCTTCCAGACCCGTCTCGTGGCTTTGCTGCTGGCCGGATTCAGCATCATCGCCGGACTGATATTCCACACCGGCGCAGACCAGATGCAGCAGATCATGCTGATGAAGAATTTCGCGATGGCGGGTGGCCTGCTGGCATTCACGGTGTTCGGTGCCGGTCGCCTGAGTCTGGACGGCGAAACACGGACCCGGCAATCTAGAAGTTGAATCTCAAAATTTTTTAAGGAGAAATGAAATGGCAAAAATAGCAGTGGTTTATCATTCCGGTTACGGTCACACCCAGCGCATGGCCCAAGCCGTCGCGGAAGGTGCAGGTGCGACGCTGGTCGCCATCGACGCCGAAGGCAATCTGCCCGAAGGCGGTTGGGACACGCTGAATGCGGCTGATGCGATCATCATGGGCAGCCCGACTTACATGGGCATGGTGAGCTGGCAGTTCAAGAAATTCGCCGATGCGTCCTCCAAGCCCTGGTTTAGCCAGCAATGGAAAGACAAGGTGTTCGCCGGTTTCACCAATAGTGCCACGATGAACGGCGACAAACTCTCCACCTTGCATTACCTGTTCACATTGGCCATGCAGCACAGCGGCATCTGGGTCGGCACCGGCCTGATGCCCAGCAATTCCAAAGCGGCACAGCGCAATGATGTGAACTACGTCGGTTCCTTCAGCGGCGCGATGGCGCAATCGCCATCGGATAGCAGCCCGTCGGAGATGCTGCCCGGCGACCTCGAGACCGCCAGGGTGTTCGGCAAGCGCGTGGCCGAAGTGGCCGCCAAGTTCAAGGGCTGATCTGTTCTTGTTGCGGAAAGGATATGGGTGGCGGAGTTAGCCTGCGTTGCGCTTACTTTGCCGCCAGCCGCAACTGCACTTCTTTATCCAGCGCTTGTAGTACCCGCGGTAATTGCAGCCATGCATGGTGGTGGTACAGGTGCAGGGTGCAGCCGACAGGCGCATCCAGCGCGCTGCGCCCGGAGTCGAAATCCACCCAGGCGATCAGCGGCAGCGATATGTGCTGCGAGTGATAGCCTACCCAGCAGGTTTTTTCCAGCACCATGTCGATGCACAGTTTTTCCAGTTCCAGTTCGATCGGAGTACCGATGCGCAGCAGCGCCAGCCTGACGTGGTTATACAGCGAGGCATCCAGCGCATAGGGGATGCTGCGTAGCGGCGGGATGTCGCGCAGGAGATTCATGATTACTCCATTGTCGATATGCGTTACATGACTTTGCCCGGTTAAGCCGGGCGTGGTTATTTTTTGTCCGGCTCGTCGAATACGCGGCTGACCATGATGTCCTCGGCCTCTATCGTGATCAGGTCGTTGCGGGTCAGGTTCCTGCCCTTGGTGGCGAACAGGCGGTTGGCCTGGCGCAGGCGCGAGCGGTCCAACGCGTTGCGTATCGAGCGGGCATTGGCAAAATGATCCATCTTCATGCGCAGCGGGATGTATTCGGCAAAGGCCTTTTCGCCTTCCGCGCTGAAGCGGTAGTTCTGCTGCGCCAGCATCAGTTTGGCGATGGCGAGCAATTCGTCCGGGCTGTAATCGGGAAAGTCGACGTGGTGCGCGATGCGCGAACGCATGCCGGGATTACTGTTGAAGAATTTGTCCATGCGGTCCTTGTATCCGGCGAGGATGACGACCAGGTCGTCGCGGTTGTTTTCCATCACCTGCAGCAATATCTCGATCGATTCCGCGCCGTAGTCGCGCTCGTTCTCCGGCTTGTACAGATAATAGGCTTCGTCGATGAACAGCACGCCACCCATGGCCTTCTTGATGACCTCCTTGGTCTTGGGCGCAGTGTGACCGATGTATTGCCCGACCAGGTCATCGCGCGTGACGGAAACCAGATGGCCTTCGCGCACATAGCCGAGGCGATGCAATATCTCCGCCATGCGCAAGGCAACGGTGGTTTTTCCTGTTCCGGGATTGCCGGTGAAATTCATGTGCAGCGTCGGTGTCTCGGAACTCAGCGCGAATTTCTTGCGCAGGCGATCCACCAGCAGCAGCGCCGCGATCTCGCGGATGCGCGTCTTGACCGGCTTGAGGCCGATCAGATCGCGGTCCAGTTTGTCCAGTACTTCTTGTACGTTCGATGATTTCAGTTCTGCTTCCAGGTCTACCGGCGCGTCATCCGGCAGTATCGTTCCAGCTTGCTTTGCTTCACTCATGTACAGCTCCGATGTTTCCGATGTTCAGGTTGCAAAATTGTTCAGGTTGAAAAATGGCGGGCCATGCTGCGGCCCGCCATCGGGGTTACACAACTACATCAATACCGCTCGCCTTCCGGTTTGTCGGTGGCGTAGGAGTGGATGGTGTAACGGATGCTGCGTCCGTCCACTTCCTGCCGCGACACGCCGAATCCCGGTTCTTTCTTGGGACGGTTGACCAGATAGGACATGGTCGGACTTTCCACGCCGCGCGACGAGTTGAATGCCGTCACGCGGATGTAGTGATTAGGAAAGGTCTTGCGGCAGTTGTTGATCTCCATCATGATCCCTGCGGGATCCTTGAGGTCGAACATCGGCATGCCGAACATTTCCCAATAGGTATTGCGCGGGTGCGGATCGTCGGTGTATTCGACGCTTACCGCCCAGCCGTTTTTCAGCGCGTACTTCACTTGTGCGGCAATCTGTGGATCGGTCAGGTCGGGCAGGAATGAAAACTGTCCTTGTGTGACGCGATTACCGTGATTGGTCATCATGATCTTGTTCTCCTTGAATTAATGATTAAACGCTGGCCGTGGTGGACGGGACGAAATCGGCGGTGTCGGTCGAATCGTAGTTGAAGGTGATGTCCTTCCACGTATCCAGCGCGGCTTTGAGCGGCGAGCACCACTTGGCGGCGTCTTGCAGGATCTGTGGGCCTTCGTTCCAGATATCGCGGCCTTCGTTGCGTGCCAGCACCATCGATTCGAGCGCCACGCGGTTGGCGACTGCGCCGGCCTGTATACCCTGCGGATGGCCGATCGTGCCGCCGCCGAATTGCAGCACCACATCATCACCCAGATAAGTCAGCAACTGGTGCATCTGGCCGGCATGGATACCGCCGGAGGCAACCGGCATGACCTTGTTCAGCGAAGCCCAATCCTGCTCGAAGAACAGACCTTTTTCGAGTTGCACCGGTGTGTGGGTATCCAGCAGTGTGTCGTAGAAACCACGAATCATCAGCGGATCGCCTTCCAGCTTGCCAACCACGGTGCCGGCATGGATGTGATCCACGCCTGCCATGCGCATCCATTTGCAGATCACGCGGAAATTCATACCGTGATTCTTCTGGCGCGAATAGGTGGAGTTACCGGCACGGTGCAGGTGCAGGATCATGTCGTTCTTGCGCGCCCACTTGGCCATGGATTGGATCGCGGTGTAGCCGATCACCAAGTCGATCATGATGATCACCGAGCCCAGCGACTTGGCGAATTCAGCGCGCTCATACATCTCTTCCATGGTACCGGCAGTGACGTTGAGGTAATGGCCCTTGACTTCACCGGTTGCTGCGGACGCCTTGTTTACTGCCTCCATGCAATACAGGAAGCGGTCGCGCCAATGCATGAACGGTTGCGAATTGATGTTCTCGTCGTCCTTCACAAAATCGAGACCACCTTTCAGCGCCTCATACACCACGCGACCGTAATTGCGGCCGGACAGACCGAGCTTGGGCTTGGTGGTGGCGCCCAGTAGCGGACGACCGAACTTGTCGAGGCGCTCGCGCTCTACTACGACGCCGGTGGCGGGGCCCTGGAAGGTCTTCAGATAAGCAACGGGGATGCGCATGTCTTCCAGGCGCAGAGCTTTCACCGCCTTGAAGCCGAACACGTTGCCGATGATGGACGCGGTGAGGTTGGCGATGGAGCCGGGCTCGAACAGGTCGAGGTCGTAGGCGATATAGGCGAAATACTGCGCTTCATTCTTGGTGCCTTCGCCGGTGTTGGGCACCAGTTCGCACCGGTACGCCTTGGCGCGATACAACTCGCACGCGGTCAGGCGGTCGGTCCATACCACGGTCCAGGTGGCGGTCGACGATTCGCCGGCCACGGCAGCGGCTGCTTCTTCCGGGTCGACGCCGGGCTGCGGCGTGATGCGAAACAGTGCGACAACATCGGTATCCTTGACTTTGTAGTCCGGTTCCCAGTAGCCCATTTTCTTGTAGGGTATGACGCCGGATTTATAGCGTTCCTTACCTTCTTTCAGTGTTTCAGATGCCATGATTATCTCCAATGATTGAAAAACACGCGCCGGACCTGGTTGATATTCGAGACTGCGCATTTCGAACTCAGCGCAGGTGCTTAATGTCAGCGCGTTGTGATAATCATGCAAAGAAAAAACCATAAATAACAGTCAATTCTTTCTATATTTATGATAGATTTATATCTATACATCAAGGGGAGTTTATTATGCGTCATAGCACATTGCGCCAGCTGGAACTGTTTGAAGCCATTGCCCGTCTGGGCAGTTTTACCCGCGCTGCCGAGGAGTTGTTCCTGACCCAGCCGACGGTGTCGATGCAGATCAAGAAATTATCCGATACGGTCGGGATGCCGCTGTTCGAGCAGGTCGGCAAGAAGATATTCCTCACCGATATAGGGCATGAACTGCATCGTACCTGCCTCGGAATATCCGAGCACCTGTCCAATTTTGAAATGATAGCGGCAAACATGAAAGGGCTGAAGACAGGGAAGCTCAGGCTTGCCGTTGTGACCACGGCCAAATATTTTGCACCGCGCCTGCTGGGCACGTTTTGTCAGGAGTATCCCGGGGTGGATGTGTCACTCAAGGTATCCAATCGCGAGCGAGTATTGGAACGTCTCGCCAGTAATCTCGACGATCTGTACATATTGGGTCAACCGCCGGTGGATGCTGATGTCGTGGCAGAGGCATTCCTGGAAAACCTCATGGTCGTGATCGCTCCCGCCAATCATGCGCTCGCGAAAAAGAAGAAAATTCCGCTCGAACAGCTGGCCAAAGAACCGTTTCTGTTGCGCGAGTCCGGGTCCGGTACGCGCATCGCGACAGAGCGCTTATTCGGCGAATTGGGACTCAAGCTCAAAGTGCGCATGGAGCTGGGCAGCAATGAAGCGATCAAGCAAGCGGTGATAGGCGGCTTGGGTGTTTCGGTGCTGTCTCGCCATACCATTGAGCTGGATACGCCGACCAAACAATTCGTCGTGCTGGATGTGCAAGGCTTTCCGATCAGGCGTCACTGGTATTTTGCGTATCCGGCAGGCAAACAATTGTCCATCATCGCCCGAACATTTATCGATCACCTGAGGCAGGCGAGCCAGGACCAGTCTGGCAAACCGCATCTCAGTCATAGTCGACCTCCAGCTCGCTACAAGCGTAGAAATTCTGCAGCTCGGTGATGACGGTTTTGATTCTGGTTTTCGACAGGATCTTTTTGATGATCGTGTCTCTGTACTGGTTCATGTATTCCCGCAGGATGGGGTGATATTGAGACGGGACTTTTTTCAGTAACGCGTTCCAGCCCGCCTCGATATCCGGCGGTGCTGCCCGGACGCGCTGGATCAGGTTTTCGATCTCCTTTTGCCCTACCCTTGCGACGATGCGCCCGTCGGCGGCGATCGCGAAAATGACCGCGATCGCGATCACCGCATTGGCATCGAGATCGGGATCCTTGACCGGGCCGGAGAAATTCTTCTGGCGCAACCATTTTGCGCACGCCACGACGTGCTGGTTGTGCTGCCTGTCCTGCAATTCGCGCCGGTAGATATCGTCACCTTGCCAAGCTGCGGCCGGATCGGCACGGCATATCTCGGCGAACAGTACCTTGATGTCGCGCTGCTGTATGTACGGGTCGCTGTCGAAATCCGAAACGAACGCGGTGTAGGGCAGGCCGGATAATTCCTTGATATGCCGGAACCCCATCTGGAAAACATACTCGGCACCATGGTGCAGCAGAAAGGAAAGCTGCGCATCGCCGTCTTCAGGGATATTCGCCTGGCTGATACCCAGCGAGATGCATCCCACCGTCAGGTGCAACGCATCGAGCAATCCGTCCGCAGTCCTTTCGTTGGTGAATTTCCTGGCGACCAGCACAGTGATGCCGCTTAATTCGTCTATCAGTGTGCGTGCCGCCGCCTGGTTATCCGCGCGCTTTGCCAGTGCTGCCAAGGCTTGCACCAGATGGGGAGGGCGCGTGGTGAGATGGGCAAGTTGCATGGCTGGATCTTCGCTAACGTGCTGCCGGTGTGGATCGCGCATCACGCAAAAATATCTTCACCCAGACTGGGGCGGGCGCCTTGCTTTGGCGTGCGGGCAGATTTACCCGGGACCTGTTTGCGCAGGCGCAACAACAAATCGTGGGTGGTCCGGGCCAGGGCATATTCATGATTGTCTTCTTCGTCATCGCCCTCTTCAGATCTGGCGCGCAACTGGTTTTCGCCGGGCTGCCAGTCGGGGAACATCTCGAACAACACTCTATCCCATGCATCCGCATCGCTGCGCGCGATTTCCAGCGCGAGCGGGATCACGTCGTGATCGGAAGTGGTCTGGCCGCTGCTGTGGGCTCCGCGCGCGTGGATGTCATTGGCGAGCTCGATGATCTCTCCGGTAGCAGTCGAGAACAGCACGGCAAAGGCCGTCGTTCCCCAATCGGTAGATAGCGCCTCATGGATCAGGCTGGTGCGGCGCTCAGTATCATCGGTAGAGAAGACGACTCCATGAATATGCGCAAACAGGGACTCGGTCAATACTTCCGGTTCGTCCTCAATCTTGTCCTCGCCCCAGGTGGCGGCGAAAAAAGCCAGACTCTGGGCCCAGGCCTTGGGCGAGATCAACAGCGTGGCCAGCGACAATTTGCCGCCGTCAAAAGCAGACAAATGCATCGCCGCGACTTGTGGCTCCAGCGTATCCAGCACTGCCACCACGGCCAGGTCGCCGAATTGTTCTGCGGTCTCATTGATAGCCTCCTCCGCATGTGCGGAAGATCCGGCCAACACCAGTTCGGTCACCTGCCGGCTGATTGCCGGAAAATTAGTGTTGTCCGCCATTTCCGTCCTCGCGTGTGTCGAACAGATCCACGAAGTCCTGTCCCGGCGCGACATGATCCTCGTCCTCCATCCCATTGCCGCCCTTTCCGTTTTCTTCCTCTTCTTCCTGCAACGCGTCGAGCGAATTGTCCGCATCCGTCCAGCGTTTGGTATTCTTGAACAGGAACGCCGTGATGATCGCCTTGCGGGCCAGTTCCGGGTTGCTGGCGGCTACGGCAGCCAGCGCCTTGCCCGCGTCGGCATCCGTACACGACACCATGGCGATCACCTGTCCGGCATCGCCGCTATCATATTGCCGGCATTGCGCGAACAACCCGGCCGGGTCGTCAAAGCGCAGGTGGTCTGCCAGCGCGAAGCTCAACAGATTCACGTCGTCGATCTCCGTGCCTTTCGCGTATTCGCCGAGCAGGGATGCAATGACCCTCGCATAATTCTTCAGGTCGGGCGGTTCGCCCAGCGTGTCTTCGATCTGGATGCCCAGTTCGCGCGACTGGTAAGCAAATTCGTGGTGGATGTTTTTATTCATTGGTCTTGTTTACTGGCCCAGTCTTTAAAGTGATGAATGTCCATCGTGCGGCACAACAATGCCGAAACGATCAAACAGTGAGTGCCACAAAGCGTGCGCCTCGCTATCCGGATCGATGACGATGCGATTGTTCAGGCTCTGGTTATATGCGGCCCTTTTTTGCGGGTCGGAAAGCAACTCATACGCTGTCTTGATCGCATTGAACCGGTTCTCGGAGCTGGGATGCGTACTCCTGTCCGGGTGATGGCGCATCGCAAGCGAGCGATACGCTTTCTTGATCTCATCGGTCGTCGCGGTCGGCGCAACGCCAAGGATGTTGTATAGGTTTTCCAACTTGGACCTCCTGTGAGGCGCGGATTTTACACGCTGGCCGGAATGGGGTACGGGAAATTACCGGAATGCCACTGGTTCGAATGCGGCCGGCTTGGCCACGCCGACCATCCCAAGCCGGCAAATCCTACAGCGCACGCACCTTCACTGTCTTGCCCTTGACCTTGCCGGCCGATAATTTGCGTACTGCGTCGTGTGCGATGTTGCGCGCGACGGCGACATAGGTGGATTGATCGGTGATGGTGATCTTGCCGACCTGCTCGCGTGCGTATCCCAATTCGCCGGTGAGCGCGCCCAGCACGTCGCCGGGACGGATCTTTTCCTTGCGCCCGCCGAGCATCTGTAGCGTGACCATCGGCGGCACCAGCTTGGCCTCGTCTGCGCTGTGCAGTTCGGCCAGGTCATGCCATTCCGGTTTGATGCGCATCATCTGCGCGATGTCGAAGACGCGGCGCTGGTCGGAAGGGCTGCACAGGCTGAGTGCCCAGCCATTCTCGTCGGCGCGTCCGGTGCGTCCGATGCGGTGGATGTGTACCTCGGGGTCGGGCGTGATGTCGACATTGATCACCGCTTCAAGTTGCGCGATGTCCAAGCCACGCGCCGCGACATCGGTCGCCACCAGCAC
>CAIOKY010000153.1 GCA_903858965.1 uncultured Nitrosomonadales bacterium
AATGGCAAGGAAACGACCCGAATTGCTCCAAAATATGCGCCAAATCTTAGATGGGCGAAAAAATCTCGCTGCTCCACATTTCAAGTGTGCAGAAAATCAATTATTAGAGGTGCCCTTATGTGATCGCTCCCAGCGGCGAGATCATCTATACCTACACAGCCCTGCAGCCGGACATGCATGTCGAGAACACGCTAGAAGCATTGCGCAAATGGGCGGCAGCGAAAAAGCCGGGTTGATTACTACAGCAAGTGATATGACGGAGAAGATTTTTCTGGGTGAGTGGGTGATGGCAATGTCGGCTATGTGCCAGGAGCAGTAATTCAGATATCTATCTGACTTTGACGGTCTGCTATTTGTAAAAATAGTGGCTCGTTGGCGAACTGGACTATTCAGCGGTTGCTACAATAAATTAAAAAGGCGGCCGCTTAGGCCGCCTTGAACACTTGCTAATTCCCAACGGGTTTATTCCCCGATTTTTCCTGATTTAACAGCAGCAAAAAGTGCTTTTGCCGCATCATCTTCATGGCCCTTAATCAAGGTATTAAATTGTACTGTCATCGTGGCCGCTTGCTTCTTAAATTTATCATCAGAGCTTGCTATTTTGCGGTCTTCCACATTAAAGCCGGACTTGAAAACCGCTGCCAGAGCTGCCTCACTGCCATATGCATCTGCAACTTTTTTCCAAGCTGGACCTATAACATCCTTATCAATTGCATGGCAAGTTTTACATGCCTTAGTTGAGAAGTCGCCTGCTGTTGCAGAAATAGCCACTAATCCAGCGGCAGCCACTAAAAGCGTCAATGATTTTTTCACCCTACACTCCCTTATAAAATATACAAAAAAAGAGGTAATTAAAGAATCTAATTACCCCGAACACTAAAACGTCTGGAGAGACGAATCAAACATACTACTTTTTTAAGTTTACCACAATAATTTGGAATGTATCAAATAAATAAATCACATTTTACCGCAGATGGTAAGAAGCCCAACCGTCCAGTTTCGGGCTGCGAATTTAGATATTCATTTGTTTGTCGCTTGTGGGTCGGTAACAGCCGGTAAGGCTGATCGAATTACACCAATTTGTATGGCCGCTTTGGATCAAGGAGCAGTCAGTCACAAGTCATGTTGCTATAACCGGTTTTGTCGCGTGCAGTGTATTTGGAGTGACTGCTTTCGAGAATCCTGTATGACCGGCTAGTGTCGAAAGCAGACATTCGTCGGAATCAAGATTTCTGGATAGATGACCGTCCCAAGAGCATGGCAAGATTTCAGTTTCATCCCCCCGCCTGAAGCACCATCTGCACCTCCCGAGTTTCCCCCTGCCGTGATACGGTAATCCTGATCTTGTCGCCCACCCTGAAATCATCCAGGCGCACGACCAGTTTGCTGACGCTGTCCACGGGTTTGCCTTCGATCGCGGTGACGATGTCGCCGGGAATGATGTTGCCATCGCGTTTGCTGATGACACCTTTCAATCCTGCCGCCGCAGCTGACGTGCCGCGCGGCACATTCAATATCACGACGCCCTTGATCTCGAGCAACTCGGTCAGTCGCTGGTTGATGTCCTCGTCGATCTCAATGCCCAGCACCGGGCGCGTGAATTTGCTGTCGCGTATCAGTTCCGGTACGACGCGGTTGACGGTGTCCACCGGCACTGGAAACCGATGCCGGCATTCGTGCCATTCGGGCTGTAGATCGCGGTGTTGATGCCGATCAGCCGTCCGGCGGAATCGAGCAGCGGCCCGCCGGAATTACCCGGATTGATCGCGGCATTTGTCTGGATCAGGTGCTCGACAGTATTGCCGTTATCTTCGGTCAGCGAGCGATCCAGCGCGGAGACGATGCCGTTGGTCAGCGTCCAGTCGAGGCCGAACGGATTGCCGATCGCATAGGCCTTCTGCCCGACCTTGAGGTCGTGGCTGGTGCCGATAGGCAACGGCGCCGACCAGCGTGGCCGTGTAGTCCTTGCCGTTGGCCATGCGTATCGTGGCTTCGCTGGCATTCTGGATGACGTGGTAGTTGGTGACCACGTGCCCAGATTCGTCCCAGATGAAACCCGAGCCTGTGCCGCGCGGCACCGAGAAGATGTCGCGCGACCAGAAATCCTGCACCTGTGCGCGGGTGGTGATATAGACCACCGAGTCGCGGGAATTCTCGAACAACTGGATGGTGGCTTTTTCGTCCGCCGCCAGTTCGCCGCGCGGCGTGACCGGGCGCGGTGCTGCATCCGCGGCGTAGACCTGCGCGGCAAGACACAGTGGCGGGCCAAGCACAGCAATGAAAACCACTGCATGCCGTGTGGCTCGACACAGGCGCATGAAAAACGTTACGGAATTATTTTGTACGGAATTTACCGTCATCGACCTTCTCCTTCGCTCGCGAAAATTGGGATGATGGATTGCGTTTTCAAGTCATCCGTAATTTGTCGGTTTTTAATTTTTGATACTTGAAATTTTGTAACCGGCACCCAGATATCTCCACATACGGGGTGTCCCGGATTTTACTCAAGGAGAAAGAAATGGCTAATATTTTGCGCTACAGGCCTGCTGATGATGCATTCGACGATTTGTTCCGAGGCTTTTTCATGCGGCCGGTTCGTTTCGACGGACAACAGGAGCTCCAGATCAAGATCGACGTCAGCGAGGATGACAAGGCTTACAAAGTTCAGGCCGATATTCCGGGCGTCAAGAAAGAGGATATCAATGTCAACATCGACGGCAGCCAGGTTGCCATCAGTGCGGAAGTCAAGAATGAAAAAGAAGTGAGGGAAGGCGACAAGGTGCTGCGCAGCGAACGCTATGTGGGCCGGGTGTCCCGTGCCTTTACGCTGGCGGAAGATGTGGATGAGAGCGCCGCGCAAGCGAAGTACAACAATGGTGTGCTGGAGCTGGTGTTGCCGAAGCGGGCCACTGCTAAATCCAGAAGCCTTACGATACAGTAAGCCTGCTTCATTTTGCCGTCGGGAGGCGGTGGTATTACATGGCCTGTCTCCCGGGAAACCGGAAAGACAGGCCATTTTATTGCCTATTTTTTTATTGTTTACCCAAGCACTTCGAATACAGTGTAATTGCCATCATGCGGTTCAATGTCGACGCGCGTTACCTGCGCGTGCTGCGGGCCATGATGCGCCCAGCGCACGATGGCATCGACCGCGGCGGATTCGCCATGTACCGCGGCTTCCACCGTGCCGTCGCTGCGGTTGCGCACCCAACCTGCGACTGACAGATGTTGCGCCTCACTTTTCATCGAGTCGCGGAAGAACACGCCCTGCACGCGGCCATGGATCAAGAGGCGCAAAGTCTTTTTGGTGATGGGCATAATTTCCTGCAATCGTTGATGAGTGAAGTTGTGTTACAGGATTAATTATAATTTGGTCTTACGCCGTCAATCGGGAATTTACTTTCAATCAAACCCTGTCGTATGATTCCTCCATCGTTGGAAGGTCGTGGCGCGGCATCGCGCTCAGAAATATTGGAGGCGCCGGATTGAAAAACCTGTTTGCATTCCTGACAGCATTATTGATTTGTCATGCGGCTTATCCGGCCGAATTGTTCGGCACAGTTGATGCCATTTCCGGAAACGCCTTTGTGTCGGACACATCCGGGAAAGCCAGCAACCTCTCGATGGGCCAGAAGATATACGAAGGGCAGACTATAGAGACCGCGTCCGATAGCGAGGTGCATGTCGTTACGGAAGATGGTGGCGTCATTGCCTTGCGCCCCGGTACGACATTCCGGGTGGATGAATACAAAGCCGAAGGAGACTCTGCCGACAAAATATCCATGTCGCTGCTCAGGGGTGCGATGCGCTCCATCACCGGTTGGGTGGGCAAGCACAACACTGCTGCGTATCGCATCACCACACCCAATGCCACGATAGGGATACGCGGAACCGATCATGAGACTACGGTGATCGAGAAAGCCGACGGCGACGAACCCGGCACTTATGACACGGTCAATGAAGGAGCCACGTCACTGAAGACTCCGCAAGGCGAAACAGAAGTGCGTCCCGGCAAGTTTGCCTTTGTTCCGAGGGGCAGGACGGTGGCGCCCTTTCTCATGACGAGGCAGCCCAATTTCTGGGCAAGGCGCAGGCTGCGCATCGAGGCGCGCATCGAGCGGCGCAAGGAATTCTTTCGGGGTCGTATGGAGCGTATGCGTGAAGAGCGCATCGAGCGGCTGAGAGTGCTTCACAGGAAGCAACGCAAACATGTCAGTGGGCAGCACGGTAATTTTCACAAGCGAGAACATGAGCCAACGGCAGAGCGGCATGAGTTGCGCGAGCGCCGGCTGGAGCAGTTAAAGCAGCGCCGTGAGGCACGCCGTAAAGAAATCCGCGAAGAATCCGGCCATAGAAATGACCCGGATAAGTGATGTAACTGAAACGGGTCAGTACCCCAGCAGCAATCACCAGTTCAGATGAAGATAATCGGCGAGGCTGGTCAAGCCGAATGCCAATACCGTAACCGCCATCACGCCGGTGGCCAGCCAACCCAGCCACTTCAGGCGAGTACCAATAACGAATTTCCCCATGATTTTCTGTTGCGTCGCGAGGCGCATCATCGCGATCATCAGCGGGACGGATATCACGCCGTTGATCACCGCGCTCCACAGCAGCGCCTTGACCGGATCAATGGAACTGAAATCCAGCAGCACGCCAACCATGGTTGCCAGCGCGATGATCGCGTAAAAGTCCTTTGCTGCTTTCAGTTCCAGGCCGAGGCCGGAAGGCCAGCGGAGGGTTTCCGCCACGGCATAAGCGGCCGAACCTGCCAACACCGGTACGGCCAGCATCCCGGTGCCGATGATGCCGCCGGCGAATAACAGGAACGTGAATTCTCCGCCTATCGGGCGCAACGCCTCGGCGGCCTGGGCGGAAGTCTGGATGTCGTGTACGCCATGTGTATACAGCGTGACTGCGGTGGTCAGTATGATGAAGAAGGCGATGATGTTGGAGAAGGCCATGCCCAGTGCGGTATCGATGTTGATGCGGCGCAGATGATGCCGGGCATCTTCAGGCGACTGGCGCAATGAATCGCCATTGCGTTGCAGCGCCAGTTCTTCCACCTCCTGGCCTGCCTGCCAGAAAAACAGATAAGGGCTGATCGTCGTGCCGAAGATCGCCACGATGAGCAGCAGATAGTTTTGCGAGAATTCGAGTTTCGGCACAGCGGCGCCATGCAACACTTCGCCCCACGGCACATGCGACGCAAACACGGTCCCCACATAAGCGAACAATGTCAGTGTCAGCCATTTCAATATGCCCACGTAGCGCTGGTAAGGGATGAACACCTGCAGCAGCAGACAGGTCATGCCCAGTGCGACCGCATAGATGTGGCTCGGTCCGCCGGCCACCAGTTTCACGGCATCGGCCATCGCCGCGAGATCGGCGCCGATATTGATGGTATTGGCCACTAGCAACAGCGTGACCAGAGATAGTGTCGTGCCGCGCGAGTTGGTCTCGGCCAGGTTGGCTGCCAGCCCACGGCCCGTGACGCAGCCTATGCGCGCGCTGATGATCTGGATGCCGACCATCAGCGGATAGGTGATCAGCAGCGTCCACAATGTGCCGAAGCCATATTGCGCGCCGCCCTGCGAATAGGTGGCAATGCCGCTGGGGTCATCATCGGCGGCACCGGTGATCAGCCCCGGGCCTAGCTTGTTAAGCCATTGGAAGAGTGTTTTCTTCATCGGGAAAAGGACAGTTTGTATTTGGGAAGAGCGGCGGCGATTCTGCAATACTTTTCTGCCGCCAACCTGACCAACATGCAATCATGTGTGACCGACTGAAGGTGCGCGAAAGTGCAGGCCGCCACGAAGAGCGCGGTGCGCAATGGTTTGAGCGGCAGGATTAATCCTGCGATGGCTAGCTCGCCGGTGGCGCGACCTTGATGACTTCGTCCAGCGTTGTCGTTCCTGCCGCGACTTTCATCGCGCCCGAGATGCGCAGCGGTTTCATTCCCTCGCGAAAGGCGATTTCACGAACGCGCGCCACATCGGTGGTGGTGGTGACGTGTTTGCGCAATTCAGGCGACATCAGCAGGATCTCATAGATGCCAACGCGCCCCTGATAACCGGTTCGCCTGCATTCCAGGCAACCGACCTGGTGCTGGAACTGCGGTGGATGGCTGGTTTTCCATGGTGTAACCAAGCTGTTCCAGAGTTCGTTCTCTTCGTCACGAACCGCCAGTGGGCGCTTGCAGTGCGGGCACAATGTGCGCACCAGACGTTGCGCCATGATGCCCAGCACGGTGGCGTTGATCATGAACGGCGCAACACCGAGATCAAGCAGTCGCGTGATGGCCGAGGGTGCGTCGTTGGTGTGCAGCGTGGAGAGTACCAGATGGCCGGTCAGCGCGGCCTGGATCGCCATGTCGGCGGTTTCCAGGTCACGGATTTCACCCACCATGATGATGTCCGGGTCCTGCCGCATCAGCGCACGCAGGCCATCGGCGAAATGGAGATCGATGCTGTTTTGTACCTGCATCTGGTTGAACGCGGGCTCGACCATCTCGATCGGGTCTTCGATGGTGCAGACGTTCACCTCTGGTGTTGCCAGATGTTTGAGCGTGGAATACAACGTGGTGGTTTTCCCTGACCCGGTCGGGCCGGTGACGAGGATGATGCCGTTCGGTTGCGAGGTCATCTTTTCCCAGCGGACACGATCCTCTTCGGAAAAACCGAGCTCGGAAAAATTGCGCACCAGCACCTCGGGATCGAAGATACGCATCACCAGTTTTTCGCCGAATGCCGTCGGCAATGTGGACAGACGCAACTCGACTTCCTGGCCATCTGCGGTGCGCGTCTTGATGCGGCCATCCTGCGGTCGGCGCTTTTCGATCACGTCCATGCGTCCCAGCAGTTTGATACGGCTGGTCATCGCCGTCATCACCGACATC
Source organism: uncultured Nitrosomonadales bacterium (assembly GCA_903858965.1). Classification (GTDB taxonomy): domain Bacteria; phylum Pseudomonadota; class Gammaproteobacteria; order Burkholderiales; family Gallionellaceae; genus Gallionella. The sequence goes on from CAIOKY010000153.1 coordinate 6,899, forward strand.
GGGATCTGGTATACCTGATGCAGCACACCGTCGATGCGGAAGCGCACGAAGCCGATGTCGCGTCTGGGTTCGATATGGATGTCTGAGGCGCGCTGTTCGAAAGCGTATTGCCACAACCAGTCCACGATCGTGACGATGTGCTGGTCGTTGGCATCGAACTGCTGCTTGGTCTTGCCCAGCTCCACCAATTGTTCGAACGAGGCCTGTCCGGATTTTTCCTGATGTTTGGTCTGCGAAGCCTTCTTTACCGAGCGGGCCAGATTGTAAAACTCGATCAGGTAACGGCTGATATCTTCCGGTGTGGCGACGACACGGCGGATGCTTTTGCGCAGTGTCTGTTTGAGCACGGCTTCCCAGTCGCGAAGGAAAGGTTCAGAGGTGGCGATGACTACTTCGCTTGATGTGACCAACACCGGCAGGATACCGAAACGCGAGGCATAGTCGTCGGACATGATATCGGCGACCATGGAAAAGTCGATCTTCAGGGGATCAATGTGGAAATACTCGAGGCCGACACGCCCGGCAAGCCATTCGGTCAGCGCATCCTGGTTCAGTCCCTTGTTCGGTGGCAACAGCGACTTCCAGCTTTGTCCGGCAATGGCCGTGAGCGGGTGAACATTCTGGCGTTGACCGCGACGCTCGGCAATCATTGCATCGGCAGCGGCCTGGCTGATCATGCCATCAGCAACCAGCATGCCCAGAAGCTCAGGCAAGGTCAGTTTGTGTTCATGCGTACTTATCTGTTCCATGCGCAATTCCCCGATTGGTTTTGCCGAACTATACTGTTATCGCGTTACTTGCTCAATGGTTACGACATTACCAGCGCGACCCACAGCGTTTCAGGATAGGCTTTGGGTACGCAAACAGTGCAGCTTCCGAACCGCCGGGGAGCAGCGTTGCAGCGAGGAAGCTGCTGATGAAGAGGGATATGAGACTGGCGGTGTCAGTCACGTACAGGTGGGACGCGGCAGCATGGGTTTAAAGCTTGATCGCCGCGAAGATTTTTTTTGCCAATCTTCCTGTCGCTTCGAGCGGATTTGCGCGGATGGCTCTTTCCTGTTCTGCCATCATCAGGAATAAACCATCCATCGCCTTGCGCGTGATGTAGTCGTCCAGATTGGCATCCTGCTTGTCCACCAAACCGAACCTTGCACCTTTGCCCGCGAACTGGTCGTACTTTTCGGCCAGTTTGACTCTTTCCATAGCCTTGCCGACGATGGGTTTGAATTTACTGGCCAGCTCGGCCTCGGTGTTGTTGCGGAAATATCTGGTCGCCGCGTCATCGCCCCCGGTGAGTATGCCTTTCGCATCCGCCACGGTCATTTTCTTGATCGCACCGACAAACAGCGTTTTCGCTTCAGGCACGGCAGCTTCGGCGGCCCGGTTCATCGCGGTGATCAGCTCATCCGAATATTTTCCCATGCCGAACTTGTGCATGGCCCTGTCCACTTTTCTCAGGCTATCGGGAAGCGGGATGCGGACCTTGTCATTACCAAGATAGCCGTTCTCTCTGGCTAGATTCGAGACGGCAGTCTCCGCGCCTTGGGTCAGAGCCTGCTTCAGGCTGGTTATCTGATCCTTGTTGCTGAAGCGGGAAAGATCAAGCGCGGATGCATTGCCGCAGAAAAATACGCAGGCAAATAAGGATAAGGCCGGAATGCTTCTTATTGAAATGTGTAAGGGCATTATTTCTTGCGCGGCGCGATCAAGTCGGTGATGGTCCCTTCGGCCATTTCCGCAGCGAAACCCAACGTCTCAGAAAGGGTCGGATGCGGGTGTATCGTCAGGCCGATATCTTCCATGTCCGCGCCCATCTCGAGCGCAAGCACCGCTTCGGCAATCAGTTCACCGGCATTCACGCCGACGATGCCTGCGCCGAGAATGCGACGGGTAGACGGGTCAAGCAGCACCTTGGTCGCACCTTCTTCACGACCGACGGACAGTGCCCGCCCCGAGGCAGCCCAGGGGAAGTTGGCTTTTTCGTAAGCTATACCTTGCGCCTTGGCTTGCGTTTCTGTCAGCCCCATCCATGCGACTTCGGGATCGGTGTAGGCGACCGATGGAATGGTCAACGGTTCGAAGGCGGCATGATGCCCGGCGATGACTTCCGCGGCCACCTTGCCTTCGTGCGTTGCCTTGTGCGCCAGCATCGGGTCGCCGACAATGTCGCCGATCGCATAGATGTGCGGCACGTTGGTACGCATCTGGATGTTCACCGGGATGAAGCCGCGCTCGTTGACAGTCACGCCTGCGGCCTCAGCGGCTATGTTGCGTCCATTGGGACGACGACCGACGGCCATCAGCACCCGATCGTATAGTTGCGATTCAGGCGCTTGCTCGCCCTCGAAAGTGACTTTCAGTCCGTTCTTCAGCGCCTCGATCTTGCTGACCTTGGTCTTCAGGTAGATCGCTTCGTAACGCTTCTCGATGCGCTTGTGCAGTGGCTTGACCAGATCCTTGTCTGCGCCCGGCATCAGTTGATCCATCAGCTCGACCACAGTGATCTTGCTGCCGAGCGCATCGTAGACGGTGGCCATTTCCAGCCCGATGATGCCGCCGCCTATGATCAGCATGCGCTTGGGCACATCCTGCAATTGCAGTGCGCCGGTGGAATCGATGAGGCGCGGGTCGTCGTAGGGGAAGCCGGGAATGCGCGCGACACTTGAGCCGGCAGCGATGATCGCGGTGTCGAAGCTGATGATTTTCTTGCCATCCCTGGTTTCAACTTCCAGATGATTGGGCGATGTGAATTTCGCGGTGCCCTGCACTACCTGCACCTTGCGCTGTTTGGCCAGTGCGGACAATCCGCCGGTGAGCTTGTTGATGACGCTTTCTTTCCAGCTGCGGATCTTGTCGATGTCGATCTTCGGTTTCGCAAATGTCACACCGTGATGCGCGACTTCTTCAGCCTCGCTGATGACCTTGGCGACATGCAGCAATGCCTTGGATGGTATGCAGCCGACATTCAAACATACGCCGCCCAGAATGGCGAATTTCTCGACCAGCACTACCTGCTTGCCGAGATCGGCGGCGCGGAACGCTGCAGTATAGCCGCCGGGGCCGGCACCCAGCACCAGCACTTCGGCATGGAGGTCACCCTTCTTGAACGATAGTGGCGCGGGAGCTGCTGCTGGAACGGGTGCTGAAGCAGCAGGTGGTTTAGTTGGTGTTGCAGCCGGAGCATTGGCCGCGGGTTTTGCAGCGGGAGCGGCAACAGCGGCACTACTTTCCAGCGTCAGGATAACACTGCCTTCGGAAACTTTGTCGCCGACCTTGATCTTGAGCGCCTTCACCACGCCTGCGGCAGGGCAGGGTACTTCCATCGCCGCCTTGTCGGTTTCCAAAGTGATCAGCGATTGTTCGGCTTCCACCTTGTCTCCGGTTTTGACGAAAACTTCGATGACCGCAACGTCCTTGAAATCGCCGATGTCGGGCACTTTTACTTCGATG
>CAIOKY010000154.1 GCA_903858965.1 uncultured Nitrosomonadales bacterium
ACTATTATTCATCTGACTAATCCACCAAGATATGTTTTGAAAATACCTGCAGCTCCCAATGAAATATCAAGTTGAAGTTCCGCTCCTGGCACATTCCTGCCATTCGCCAAGTTCCGCTTTGCGGAGCTCAAGTATCCACTGATCGCTCCGTATTCCTTAGTTAAAGTAAGCCGAAAAACCAGAAATGTTAGGCATATAATCTACCAGCAAATCGCCACACCGGATAGATGCCAAAATGCTCCGCACATCCAACGCTAAAGGCGGATAATCTCTCTCACTTGAACAATCCTTGCGAAGGTGCAGTTATGCAAGTTTTTCAATATCGCCCGAAACGAAGAGCCATTCAGATCGGCACGCTGGCTCTGATTGTGCTAATTCCCGCGACAGGGCTGTTCAGGATCGATCTGTCCACTGCAAGCTTCATGGTTTTTGATCACCCGATGTGGTGGTCGAATATCTTTTTCGTATTCGGCCTCGGGCTCATGATTGCCACCGCACCGATCATCACTTACATGACCATAGGTACGGTCTGGTGCGGCTGGGCGTGCCCGCAGAACACGATCTCGGAATGGGCGAATAACCTGACCCACAAACTGTTGGGGAAGCGCGCCAACGTTGGCATAGACAGCGAAGGATTGAAGGTTGCGGCGGCTAAGAACAAGGCACTCAATTGGATAGTGCTCGGGCTGAGTTTCATTACAGCATCGCTGTTGCTGGGCATCATCCCGTTCCTGTTCTTCTTTTCGCCCAGCGAAGTATGGTCGTTCATCACGTTCAGTTCGACCGCCAAGATTTCCGGCTTCATGCGTCCGCTGTATCTGTTCATGGTGTCCTTGATCTTCATCGATATCGCAGCGGTGCGGTATTTCTGGTGCGATTACATCTGCCTGTACCGGATAGGGCAACGCATTTTCATCAGCAAAGAGGCGTTGCATGTGAAGTACGATACGGCGCGCTCAGCCGATTGTGCGAAGTGCAATTATTGTTCGGCCTCATGCATCACCGGCATCAACCCTACCAATATCAAACTCGAAGACAGCTGTATCAATTGCGGCGAATGCATAGACGCCTGCAACCGGCTGCATGAGAAGAAATGCATGCATGGGCTGTTGCAATTCCGCTTCGGCGAAGACAGCAGCATCAATACTTTGCGCGGCTATCTGGCCAGGATGGCAGCCAAGTTCAACTGGTGGGTGGGTGCGCTTTTTCTGTTCGGATGCTTGATGTTCGCCTGGGGAATATTCAAGACTGTCTGAACGGGTTGTTTCTTGTTCATTCAACACTACGAATGTGGATCGTGCGCGCTAGCCGCGTCAGCTTGTGCACAACCACATAAACCAGCAGCACTATCGCCAGGCTCGATAGATATCCGGCCATCACGTCCGCAGGGAAATGCGCGCCCAGACTCATTCTGGATACTCCGACCCACAACACAAAGCACGCGCCCGCGATGCGCCATTTGCGACTCAAGACAGGCCACAGGCTGGCCGTGACCAGCATCGCAAAAGACGAGTGCCCGCTCGGCAGGCTGTGATGATATTCCGGTACACCTATGATCTGAACGCTGCCCTGCGGCAAGGCCAGCGGTGGCCGGGGGAAATCAAGCAACGGTTTCAGTACACCCAGCAACAGCCCATCCAGCATGTAAGCGCAGCTGAACACAGCAATCACAGCCATCCAACGGGTCGCCCTCACCCTGTATTGAGCAGAATCCTGCGCTGGCATATTCACCACGACCAGCGCAATCAACGTCAACAAGGCAAAATAAAACTGGAACAGCGTATGGTCTGCCAAGCCCGTACCAAGCAGCATGACGCTATCCAGCCAGCTAAACCTGATGTCGTTAACGGCATGAAACAGCCAGACGTTGACTCCGCCCCAGTCATAGAAAATTTCTTTCATGATTGCTTAGGCGTTAAGGGCGAATCCCCACATGGCAAGGCCGCCAGCAGCCGCAGCCGCAGCCACGGCGAACAACCATTTTTTGCGCGTCAGGACAGTGATGGAAGCCAGCGAAATGGCGATCTGTATCAGTGTCATCGCCTGCGCCAGTTTATGGTGGGGATGCATCGCATGCTCGCTTTCCTCGTTGGCCTTTTCCGATTCCGCTTCCAGCGCCTCGGCCTTTACCTTGATTTCCTTTTTGTCATTCTCATATTTTTCAATCTGGCTCTTGTAGTAATCCCGCTTGTTCGCAGGTGCAATATCCAGGGCAAGTTCCATCAAGTGTCCCTTGTTGCTTTTGGCTTCGTAATAATTCCATTGATCGGAGGCCTGGGTCTTTTTCAGCACAGCCTCGTTCTTGAACAGCATGGCCTGGTTCTGGGTATCGCCACCCTGATAACTGACGATCGCACCGATCGAGGCCAGGAGAGCGGTGAAGATCGCGACCTGCCCGCCCAAGCTATCGCCTCCCTGGGCATGATGTTCGACTGCATGATCATGGGCACCGTGTACATGAAATCCTTCTGACATATCGTTTCCTTAAAATTGACGTGGCTAAAATGTTGATGTAAAAAAGCTGGCGCGTATTTTATACCGCTAATCTCCAACGAAAGATTAAATTATTGTGATTGGGGATGCATAACATTGGCCGCGGCGTTCTAACCCATCACGTATTACAATGATCGCAAACATCCCACATTACTGGAGCTACGCCATGCCCGATCAATCCGACTTGCTGATTTTGCGCGACAGATTGCGCGCATTCGCGGAGGTGCGCGACTGGGACCAATTCCATTCGCCGAAGAATCTGTGCATGGCATTGATGGTGGAAGTCGCCGAACTGATGGAGCATTTTCAGTGGCTGACCGAAGCGCAATCGGGCAATCTGGACGACGACAAAAAAATGGTCGTTGCCGAAGAATTGGCCGATATCCTGTTGTATCTGGTGCGCCTGTCGGACAAGCTGGATGTGGATTTGCCAAAGGCTGCGCTGCACAAACTGGAGAAGAACGCGGTGAAGTACCCGGTAGAACAAGTGCGCGGAAGTGCGAAGAAGTATTCGGATTACTAGCAGCGCCTCTCCGCCACTGGCGAGCAAGGATAAATTATCCCGGTTGACAAAAGAACGTTCGTTCTTTACAGTATCAGCACGTTCGTTCTGCCTCAATTTTGCCATGACCGATTTCAATCCGAAAGACGCCGAGTATCTCGCCAAACTCCAAGATTATTACGCCGACTGGAAAAGCATCCCCTCTTACGCCAAGCTGTGCGAGGTATTCGGCATCGCCTCAAAATCCTGGGTCAAGGCCATCCTGACCCGCTTGAGAGCCGCCGGCTTCATCGAGCGCACCCCCGATGGCGCATGGATCCCGACCCGATCATTCTTTGCCCGCCCGTTGGCCGAATCTTCTGTGCAAGCAGGCATGCCGGCTTCGGTCACCGAAACCCAGGGCGAATATTTCGTCATCGACGAGATGCTGATCGATACGCCATCCGAAACCACACTGATCCCGGTCAGGGGCGATTCGATGATCGAGGCAGGCATTCATGATGGCGATGTCGCCGTCGTCGAAAAACGCAATCTCGCGAATGTGGGTGACATCGTCGTCGCGATCGTCGACAACGAGTTCACGCTGAAAACATTGGACAGGGAGCGTGGCAAGTACATTTTGCGCCCCGCCAACCAGGCCTATCCAGTCATCCGGCCGCAAGGCACCCTGGAGATATTCGGGGTATTGATCGGTTTGATCCGCAAGTACCGAAAGTAATCTCGATACAAATGGAAAAAGCCGCTTCAAGCGGCTTTTTTATTCTCATAGATTTTCCTTGTTAAGCGTCGATTACACGACTGAACCCGTACCAACGACCTGTTGGACATCAACCGATTTACTCGTTCCAACGCGTTTATATTCTTCATAGGCACAGCACTACTCGCTCCACTGCCTGCAATTTCCTGGCAGGCAATTACCCCTAACTCCGCCATTGTTTTGTGTCGAAAGTTTGTAACAACACATTTTACGATCGCATCGTTTTGTAACTTTACTGTTATGATTTCGGATAGCTACTCTGTGCTAAAAATAAGTTCAGTATCAAGTTCTGAATCGCTACCGGACCGCACTCGAACCAAAGATTTTCTCCATGAGTAAACTGTGGCTTCCCATATAGGATATGGCTTCTGTCCGATATATCAATAGCCTCGTGTTGCCTGAACGTGGGAAAGATAAATTGAATAACCTTTTTAATTGTAGATAAAACAGTATGAAGAGAATGTTGATGATTGGTGTAGAGGTTTTTCCGGAACTATTCAATTTAGCTACCGATTGCATGCTTATTCTTGGCTCGGATGGCTGCATCAAGGAAATCAATCGCGTCGGGCATGAGCAGTTGGGCTATACAAAGTCAGAGATGCTAGGAAAGCATATAAGCCAGTTTATCTTGCCCGAGTTCTCGGCCATTCTGGGCGATAGAATCGCCAAACTGCAGGAACAAGGTTATCTGGTATTCGAATCTGCCCAAGTTCGCAAGGATGGCTCCATCTTGCTTGTTGAAATATCCAGCAGAACGATAAAGCTGAATGAGGGAGTTGCCTTCTTTAGCGTTGTCAGGGACATCACTGATCGCAAACGTGACCAGCGCCTGTTGGAAATGATGAAATTCTCCATTGATCACATGGGAGACAAAGTCACCTGGGTGACCTCTGATGCAAAAGTCGTCTATGCGAACATCGCAGCCTGCAAATCTCTCGGCTATACGCAGGAAGAGATGTTGAAACTGAGCGTGCCCGACTTTGATCCTGACTTTCCAACTGAAGATTGGCCCGCACACTGGGAAGAGCTTAGAGAACACCAGTCATTTACATTTGAATCGAGACATCGTACCAAGAACGGTGAGATATATCCGGTAGAAATCTCAGTCAATTATATGCGTTTCGACAACGAGGAATATAACTGCGGTTATGCTCGCGATATTTCCAAACGCAAGCAAACCGAAATCGAGCTACGAATCGCCGCCACCGCACTCGAGTCGCAGGAAAGCCTGATGATCACCGATGTGGACGGCGTGATTCTGCGGGTCAACAATGCATTTACCCAAACCACTGGTTATACGGCAGAGGAAGTCTTGGGGAAAACACCGCGTTTTCTCAAGTCTGGCCGCCACGATGCCGAGTTTTACCGCACGATGTGGGAGACTATTCTGCGCACTGGAAAATGGCAGGGGGAAATCTGGGATCGGCGCAAAAATGGCGAGATATATCCCAAATGGCTCACCATCTCATCGGTCAAAGGCGATGGCGGGGTCGTAACTCATTTTATCGGCTCACACATCGATATTTCCGAACGCAAAGCGGCAGAAAAAGAGATCCAGCATCTGGCATTTTATGACCCGCTTACTCGCCTGCCCAACCGGCGGCTTCTGATGGATAGGCTCCAGCGGGCATTGGCTTCCAGTGTACGCATCAAAAGGGGCGGGGCATTGCTGTTTATTGACCTGGACAATTTCAAGACCCTCAACGACACCCTTGGCCATGAGATCGGTGATCTGCTCTTACAGCAGGCCTCGCAACGACTTGAATCCTGCGTGCGCGATGGCGACACTGTGGCGCGCCTGGGTGGTGACGAGTTCGTGGTGGTATTGGAAAATCTGAGCGAGCACACTCTTGGAGCCGCGGCGCAAACGAAAGCCTTCGGCGAAAAAATTCTCGCTACGCTCAGCCACCCTTACCTGCTTGGCACGCACGAATACCACGGCACCACAAGCATCGGGGCCACCCTGTTCAACGACTCTCTGCAGGCAACTGATGAATTGATGAAACAAGCCGACATTGCCATGTACCAGGCCAAGAAAGCCGGACGCAACGCTCTGCGCTTTTTCGACCTGCAGATGCAGACCAGTATCGCGGCTCGGGCCACGCTGGAAAATGAATTGCGCAAAGCACTCGATAGCCGGCAATTCCAGTTGTATTACCAGATACAGGTAGACAGTGAGCATCGCCCGCTGGGTGCGGAAGCATTGATCCGCTGGATACACCCCGAACGGGGCCTGGTATCCCCTTGCGAATTCATTCCGTTGGCGGAAGAAACCGGACTGATATTACCCATCGGGCAATGGGTGCTGGAAACAGCCTGCGCTCAGCTCAAGGCATGGCAGCAAAAAGCGCATACCCGCAACCTCGTGCTGGCGATCAACGTCAGTGCCAAGCAATTCCGCCAGACTGATTTCGTGGCCCAGGTACAAGCTGCCGTCCAACGTTTCGCCATCAACCCGAAATTACTCAAATTGGAACTGACCGAAAGCCTGCTGCAGGAGAATATCGAGGAAACCGTCGCAATCATGACCCTGCTGCATGTGATCGGTGTGCAGTTCTCATTGGACGACTTCGGCACCGGCTACTCATCCCTGCAGTACCTCAAACGGCTACCTCTCGATCAACTCAAGATCGACCAGTCGTTTGTACGCGACATTGCCGCCAATAACAGTGATACGGCGATTGTGCGCACCATCATTTCCATCGCACAAAGCCTTAAGCTGGACGTCATCGCTGAAGGGGTAGAAACTGAAGAGCAGCGACGCCTGCTTCTGAAAAACGGTTGCATGCACTATCAGGGTTATATGTTTGGCAAACCCGTACCGATAGCCGAATTCGGGGCATCACTGAAGCAGAGTTAATTGCTGGATGGTGGTACGGATTCAACTACATCCCTGCGACACCAATTAGAAACGATTCCTGAAAGTGCCGATTGAAAATCCTCATTTCGATCAAGCCATGATGTTTATGTTCGAGCCAACGGTCTGTCCGTGTTGAGCCTGTTGAGCCTGTTGAGCCTGTTGAGCCTGTTGAGCCTGTTGAGCCTGTTGAGCCT
>CAIOKY010000155.1 GCA_903858965.1 uncultured Nitrosomonadales bacterium
AAAAATAAAAAATATGGAGCAATCACTTTCAGGTTATCGAGCGCTGGAATATGACGTCGAGCAAATCGTTAACAAAATTCGGGCTGATAGGGTTCTTTCAAAATCGAGTAAGAGTATGCTTGAAGATGCGCAACGGAAAAAGAAGTCGCTTGTGTGCAACCCACCTGAAAATAATCAAGACAAGAATTTAATTGAAAAACTCTACGTTGAAGTCAATAAGGAACTCCCTTCGGATTCCTTTTTTATACCGGAGAATGCAGAATGACCCAACCGCCGCAACCAAGCCAGCCAAAACCGCAACCTACACCGCAACCCAGGCCTAACCCCACACCCCAACCAAACACGCAAGTGCCGGGGCGTATTCGTGAGCATGTTGAACCACCACGTCCTTGGCCAAAACCATAGCAAGCTAATGGGGGTCAGTTTGGCAATTAGTTATCCAATAAAACTAAAAGGGGTAGCTTCGAATGGACATAGTCGATCAAATCAAAAAAATAGAAGTATCTGATCTCATTAAAACGATAATAGGACTTGTCGGAGTTGTAACGCCTGGTCTGCTAACTATTTTCTTTTTTAAACGTGATCTCTTCATATCACTCGATTTATTGAAACTTGTTTTGCTTTCAATCTCACTATGTTTGCCTATCGTCCTCCTAAATTTTATGTTGATGTTTGCTCTCCCTACAGAAGGCAGGCCTCTAAACATAAAAGCTAACATATCAGCAAATCTTATTGTGGCGACAAGTTCATCGGCATTGGTTTTTAACCTGCCTCTTGTTGCGTCGTACATTTTTGAGCTCCATTTTCGTACCTTCGTGTGGGTGGTTTTGATATTAGAAGCGGTAATTTCTCTGTCAATGTTTATTGAAAACATTGTAGTCAGGCTCAAGAAGAAATAGCATCGCATATCAGTCTTCCACAAAAAATAATCATGCCCAGCCCCGCTGAAAAAATCTGGGATCGCGAACGCCAGCGACGCAACCGCAAGCTGGAGCGCGCATCATCGGCGCTGGGCGCTTCGCTGCGTGACAAGGTGGTGAACGCCGATCTGGCGGTGCGCTTGCTCGAAGCGGTGATAGCACCGGGTGACCGCGTGTGCCTGGAGGGCAACAACCAGAAGCAGGCGGATTTTCTGGCGCAGGCATTGACACGTGTCGATCCCGCACGGGTGAATAAATTGCACATGCTGCAATCAGTGTTGGCGCTGCCCGAGCATCTCGACTTATATGAATTGGGCATCGCGGAGCAAGTGGACTTTTCTTTTTCCGGCCCGCAGGCCGCGCGGCTGGCGCGCATGGTGGGCAAGGGGCAAATTCGCATCGGCGCGATCCACACATATCTCGAATTGTTCAGCCGCTATTTCGTCGACCTCACGCCGCATGTCGCGCTGGTGGCCGCGCAATCCGCCGATGCACAGGGCAATCTTTACACCGGCCCGAACACCGAGGACACGCCCGCGATCGTCGAGGCCACCGCGTTCAAAAACGGCATCGTGATCGCGCAGGTGAACGAGCTGGTGGACAAGGTGCCGCGCGTGGATATCCCCGGCGACTGGGTGAACTTCGTGATTCCCAGTCCGCGCCCGCATTTCATCGAGCCGCTGTTTACCCGCGACCCGGCGCAGATCTCCGAGATACAGGTGCTGATGGCGATGATGGCGATCAAGGGCATCTACGCCGAGTATGGCGTGCAACGCCTGAACCACGGCATCGGTTTCGACACCGCCGCGATCGAATTGCTGCTGCCCACTTATGCGGCGAGCCTCGTGCTGAAGGGCAAGATTTGCAGCCACTGGGCGCTCAATCCGCATCCCGCGATGATCCCGGCGATCGAGGCCGGATTCGTGAAGTCTATTCATTGTTTCGGTTCCGAACTCGGCATGGAGAATTACATCGCCGCGCGCCCCGATGTGTTCTTCACCGGGCCGGATGGAACGATGCGCTCGAACCGCGCATTCTCACAGGCGGCGGGCCACTATGCCTGCGACCTGTTCATCGGCTCGACGCTGCAAATTGATATGGCAGGCAACAGCTCGACCGCGACGCTGGATCGCATCTCGGGTTTCGGCGGTGCGTCTAACATGGGCGCGGATGCCGCAGGGCGGCGCCATGCCAGCCCTGCGTGGTTGCGTGCGGGTGAGCAGCGGCGAACACAACAACCCGGCATTCCGCGCGGCCGTAAGCTGGTGGTGCAGATGGTCGAGACTTTTCGTGAACACATGCAACCTGCCTTCGTTGCTGAACTCGATGCATGGAAGCTCGCAGAATTTGCGAACATGCCGATCCCGCCGGTGATGATCTACGGCGACGACGTCACGCACATCCTCACCGAAGAGGGCATCGCCAACCTGCTGTTGTGCGCCAATGCAGAGGAACGCGAACAGGCGATACGCGGCGTCGCGGGATACACCGAAATGGGCCTGGGCCGCGACCTGCGCATGGTGGAGAATCTGCGCGACCGCGGCGTGATCCGGCGCGCGGAAGATTTTGGCATCAACAAGCGCGATGCGACGCGCGACCTGCTCGCCGCGCGCTCGATCAAGGATCTGGTAAGAGCATCGGGCGGGCTTTATCAGCCGCCGGTGCGGTTCAGGAATTGGTAAGTTCATCATTGATATTAGAGAGGACTGTCTGTGAGCAAAGCAATTGAAAATCTCAAATCAGCCCAGCAACAGGCGATGGCGGGGCGTCCTAAGGTCGGCGGCTTCCCGTATCTCGCCGAGACACTGCGCCGGGAGGGCGTAACGCGCAATCTCTGGTCACTGCCCGCTTGCCAAAGTTTGTACCTGACCGAAGAGGGGCCGGTCATGATGCAAGGGACGCCTCTGGTCGTTGGCATGGTAGACGTACCGCGGTTCGATCACGATGCCCTGATCGTTGCGCTGCGGACTGACCAGGCTGGCGAAAGTACTTTCCCGGAGTTCTTGATGGCAGCGTGGAAGGCGGGTGTTGTAAGTTACGATGTGGATTTTGTTGCGCGCAACGTAACGTACTACGGAGCGGGCGGGGAGAGTTATGTTGAGTCGTATCCAGCTACAACGGTGTAGGTTCAGGAATTGGTGAGGCATTGGGACACATCAGTCATGACAGCAACCATACAATTGCCGTCATTCCCGCGAAAGCGGGAATCCAGCTATTCAAAATTCCGCGTAGCGGACAAAGATGTTTTTAAAGTGTCGTCTCACTTCGTGAGAATTTCATTAACGAACTGGATTCCCGCTTTCGCGGGAATGACGGTAGTTATAAAGTAAAGGTGCGCGCAACATGACCATCGAAAATCTTAAATACCGCTTTGACGGCGGCAAGCCGACGCAAGGTGTGACTACGATCGTCGGCGTGCTGGGCTCGGGTAATCTCGAAGTGATGGTGGAACCCGCCGCGCTCGGCGGTGCGTGCGAGATCGAGGTGTCGACTGCAGCGCAAGGATTCGGCAAGACCTGGCAGGCGGTGATGAAAGATTTTTTTGCGCGCCATCGAGTCGGCGACATACGCATTTCGGTGAACGATGCGGGCGCGACGCCGGCCATCGTCAGTCTGCGCCTCGACCAGGCGATCGAAACCTACAAAGGTAAAGGCAAATAATGTCACGCAGCTATTACGAGAGCAACGCACGTGCGCGCATCGCAGGTCTGCTGGATGCGAACAGCTTTCATGAGTGGTTGCCTGCCGAAGCACGTGTGACCAGTCCGCATCTGGCGACTTTAGAGCAGCCTGCCGCGTTCGACGATGGCGTGGTCATCGGGCAGGGCAGCATCGCGGGAAAAAATATTTTCATCGCCGCGCAGGAAGGCGGCTTCATGGGTGGTGCGGTGGGCGAGGTGCACGGCGCGAAGATCGTCGGCGTACTGGAACGCGCGGTGCGCGACCATCCCGCGGCGGTGTTGCTGTTGCTCGAGACCGGCGGGGTGCGCTTGCAGGAAGCCAATGCCGGGCTGATCGCCGTGTCGGAAGTGATGCGCGCAATTTTGTCGGCGCGTGCAGCGGGCGTGCCGGTTGTTGTTGTAATCGGTGGTCAATACGGATGCTTCGGTGGCATGGGCATCGCCGCGCGTTGCGCCAGCGCGATCATCATGAGCGAAGAGGGCAGGCTCGGTTTGTCCGGCCCGGAAGTGATCGAGACTGCGCGTGGCGTCGAAGAATACGATGCACGCGACCGCGCGCTGGTGTGGCGTACCGTGGGCGGCAAGCACCGCTATCTGATCGGCGAATGCGATGCCATCGTGCCGGATAGCATGGAGGCATTCCAGCAGGCGATCATGACGTGCATAGAGAACGGCGACGACTGGTCGCTGGAGGCGCTGAAACAGGAACATCAGCTGCTCAATGAACGGGTGAAACGTTTCGGCACTTGCAAGGATGGCCGCGACATCTGGCGCGAGCTGGGCTGGGCCGATCCGATTTCGATCGCGATGATGGACAACGACGAGTTCGTCAAGGCCGCGCAGGGGCACAGGACAAAGAACAATTGAGTTTTACATAAATTAGAGCAATGCTCGAATCGAACGCAACGGTATGCAAAATTCACAACCTCGTCATTCCCGCGAAAGCGGGAATCCAGCAAGAATAAGCAATCCGCGAAGCGGGCAAGCGCGATGTTGTCCCACTACGTGGGGTTTTGTGAACTGACTGGATTCCCGCTTTCGCGGGAATGACGGTAACTGAGAGGTATCTGTTATGAAGTTCTTAAAGGTACATACTTAACATGGGATGGAAATCAGTCGTCGATCAGTCATTTTCTTCCGGCCATCAGGTGCGCCAGCAAGGCGATCTGTTGACAGGCGAAGGACGCTGCGGCAAACAAACTGTTGCGGTGATCGGCACAACGAACCACGCCGAAGTCGGCGTCGAGCTTGCGCTCGCGATGGCGGCTGCGGTGCTCGACGTGATACGCAGTCATCCCGCCCGGCCTATTGTGTTTCTGGTCGATACCAGCGGGCAGCGCCTGCGCCATCGCGACGAGATGCTCGGCCTGAACGGCTACATGGCGCATCTGGCGAAGTGCGTGGAGATGGCGCGCCGGCGCGGCCACGCGATCATCAGCCTGGTGTACGAGCAGGCGCTCTCCGGCGGATTTCTCGCCAACGGCATGATGGCGGACGTGTGCGCCGCACTGCCCGAAGCAGAGATACGCGTGATGGGCCTGCCCGCGATGGCGCGCGTGACGCGCATCAGCGAGGAAAGGTTGACCGAACTCAGCATGTCTTCTCCAGTGTTCGCGCCGGGCGCGAAGAATTATCTGAAAATGGGTGGACTGGATGAGTTGTGGGAAGGCGATCTGTCGGCATGTTTGACGGATGCAATGGAGCATATCGATGCGAGCGATCATCGCCGCAAAAACGGGTTTGAGCGGGGCGGGCGCATGCTGGCCGATGTTGTCGTAAAAAGAGTGTTGGCCAGCGCCTGAGTCCATGCAATTGTCCAGACATACCTTGGTGTGGATACGGCCGGAATGCCATGCGGCTGTGGCCGCGCAGGTTACCGATGATGCGATGCGCGTACCAGTTGCTGCATGGCTGGCAGCAGATCGTCCTTTGGTGGTCGCACGTCAATCTTGCGACGAAGTTTTATCAGACACAATCGCACCAAATACCATCGCAGTCGGCCTGGCACTGCCACCCGCGCAAGGCAAGTGCCGCATCGCGCTCAGTGTGTCCGCGAATGACATCGTTCGATACTCACCGCCGTTGCGCCTCACCGATGCGATAGCCCATGCGCCTGTCGCGTGGCAGCCTGCACTGGCTGAACTCGATGCTGCGGCGATGAATATCGATATTGAATTGCGCGTATTCGGCTCGCTGGCATGGCAGGCGCTGAGCGGCATGCAATATCTGACGCCGCAATCGGACATCGACCTGCTCTGGCATCCGCAATCGAATGCGCAGTTGCAGCAGGGCATAGAGCTGCTGGAGCACTGGGAACAGTCCAGTGGTTTGCGCGCCGACGGTGAAGTGCTGTTCGGCGCGAGCAGCGCGGTGTCATGGCGCGAATGGGTGACGTTGAAATCCGGTAATGACCAACGCGTTTTGGTAAAGCGTTCATCCAGCGCCGAACTGGTCGAAGCCCGCGAACTGCTGGAGTTGCTGGCATGAATCAAAATCTAGCTGTTGCTAAAGGCAGACCCTTCGATACGCCCGCATCCCTCGATACGGCACATTGCGCCTACTCGGGACGAACGGATCGGATTTTCACCGAAGCAATTACCACTCCGTTCGTCCTGAGTGCCGCGCGTAGCGCGGTGTATCGAAGGAGTGAACGGGAAATGTATCGAAGCATGGATAGAGCGCAAAGCGGCGCGCATCACATCGCGGGTATGGCTGTGCGCAGCCTGTACCAGGAGCTGGCACTTTACCCCAAGCCGGGTCTGGTCAGTTTTCGCGACAACGGCGCGCACCGCGACATGAATGCCGCGACCTTTGTGCGCAGCCTGTTTTCGTTGCGCGGCTACTTTGTTGCCATTGCGGCCGCGGGGATGCGCGCAGCGAAATTCAATGAGCTGCAGCAACTCGGTATCGCCGCCGAGTCGCGCATGCTGCGCGCCACGCGCGGCATCAACACGCACCGCGGCGCGATCTTCACGCACGGCATACTCGCCGCCGCTGCGGGCCGCGTAGCCGCACGCAACATCAAACCATCCGATGAGAATCTGCGCTCCATCGTGATGGAAAACTGGAGCCGCGATCTGCGTGCCATCGCCGTTGCACACGCCGCAGCACCTTCCCACGGACAGCTGATGGCTATGCGCCATGGCGTGACCGGCGCGCGCGGCGAAGCGCTGCAGGCATTTCCTTCCATATTCGAGATTGCGTTGCCGGCTTTGCGCGATGCACTGGTGCGAGGTGCCGATACACAGCTTGCGTTGCTGCATGTTTTCTTCGTGTTGCTCGCCGAGACAGCCGACACCAACGTGCTGTTTCGCGGCGGCGTAGAGGGGTTGCAGTTCATCCAGACACAAGCCAAGGCATTTCTCGAGCGCGGAAGCGTGTTTGCGCCAGGCTGGCAGGAGCGCGCGGAATCATTGCATCGCCAGTGCTCGGAAAAAAATCTGTCGCCGGGCGGCTGTGCCGATCTGCTGGCGGCAGCGTGGTTTGTGCATCAGTTACAAATTAACCAACCATGAGCTTGGCCATTCTGTGTTCCGGTCAGGGTGCGCAACATCCGGCGATGCTGGACATGATGGCGGATCATCCGTCTGCCGCCGAGGTTATCAAGAAAGGCGAAGCGGTTCTGGGTTTGAAGTTGCGCGATGTGCTGGCCCAACGTGACGAGATGTTCCGCAACGCGATCGCCCAACCGCTGATCTGTCTGACCCAGTTGGCGCTCTGGACAGCATTGCGCCCGGATGCACCGCAACCCGCGGCCTTCTGCGGATACAGTGTCGGTGAACTGGGTGCGTATGCCTGCGCGGGTGCGCTTGATGTTGTTGAGCTGGTGCGCATCACCGTCGCGCGCGCTGTACTGATGGATCAGGCTGCGGCCGCGACACATGGCGGGCTGATCGCATTGCGGGGTTTGCGCCGCGACGCAATCGAAAACCTGTGTGTTGGTCATCGCGCCTGGGTCGCGATAGTGATTGGCGAAGAGGAATTCGTCATCGGCGGCGAAGACGGGGCGCTGGCAAAATTGGGCGCTGCATTCACGGAACACGGCGGCAAGCTGACCCGGCTCAAGGTGGGGCTGGCATCGCACACGCCGCTGCTCAGTGCTGCCGTACAACCATTTCGTGAGATGCTCAACGCGTCAGCGATGACATCGCCGCTTATACCTGTAGTCGCAGGCATCGACGCCGCATGGGTGATGCGCCGTGACACGGCGATCGACAAGCTGGCGTTGCAACTGGATCACACGGTCGAATGGGCTGCCTGTCTGGATATGTTGTACGAGCGCGGTTGCCGGGTGTTTCTGGAACTCGGGCCGGGACGCGCGCTGGCGCGCATGACGCAGGCGCGCTTTGGCGATGTCGATGCCAGATCGGTGGACGATTTCCGTACACTGGAGGGCGTGTCTTCGTGGTTGTCGAAGCATGCGGGTTCGTGAAGTTATGGCACACTGAGACTATATGAGATCTGTCCATCTGGTCATTCCCGATCTATTTTTGCCGAAAGATTTTGCCGCCGAGGCAAGTCGCGGTTTGTCTTTGCCTGCCTTGCAAAAGATGCTTGGTCGCGGACACGGCGAATTGCTGGAGTCTGCTCTGCTGGAAAATCTGTTGTGCGAATTATTCGGTGTGCCGTGCGCAGCCGAGGCGCCAATCGCGCCTGTTTCCGCCGCATTCGACGGACTCGCTGCCGGGTGCTGGTTGCGCGCCGACCCGGTGAATCTGACTCTGCAACGAGATCGCCTGCTGCTGGCTGGCGTGCAGGTCAGCAGCGATGAAGCGGCGGCATTGTGCGCGAGCCTGAATGCGCATTTTGCCGGGCAGGGCATGGAATTTTTTGCGCCGCATCCGCAGCGCTGGTATGTGCGGCTGGACGCGTTGCCGCGCATGACGACCACGCCGCTGTCGCAAGTGATAGGCGGCGATGTGCGCAAAGTCTTGCCGTCCGGTGCAGACGCTTCGCGCTGGCATCAACTGTTCAACGAAATACAGATGTTGCTGCATGCGCATCCGCTCAATGAAGCCCGCGAAGCACGTGGCGAGGCGACTATCAACAGTGTGTGGTTTTGGGGGGCTAGTTGTGGTGAGGATACATCACCGCAAAAAAACTACGACGTTGTGTATTCGAATGATGTGCTGGCAGAGATGTTTGCATCTGTAACAGGTGTTCCATTTTTATCATGGCCGGAGCAATGGCGTGATGAGGCAAAGCACGACAAGCAATTGCTGGTATGGGCAGGTTTGCGTTCGGCCTTGCAGCGCGGCGACCTGGCCGCATGGCGAACCGCTTTGCAGGACTTTGAAATCAATCATGCGCAGCCGTTGTGGCAGGCGTTGCGCACGGGAAAGATCGCGCAATTGCAGCTGGATGTCTTGGGTGGCGATAGCCTGCGCAGAGTGCGGCTGACGCGCGGCGATACTTGGGCATTCTGGAGGCGCGCAAAGCGCTTGGCTGCATATTCATTGGTGTAGAATGCGCAAACCAGAACGCAGGGAGTGACCGTGTCTTTTTTGGATTCCGTAATACATTATTTCTGGCGCGACGAATCTTTGGCGGTGCTGCTCATCGCGCTGTTCCTGGCGTTTTCGTTGCTTCCCTTTATCAGGGATAACCGCCGCAACGTCATCAATACACTCAACCTGTTTTTCGTTTGCCTGGCAGGCCAATTCATCAGCAGCCTGATTTATGCACTGCATTTCCTCACCGCGGCGAAGGTGATGTATGAGGCCTTCACAATTGGTTCCGGGATCGCGCTGATCCGGTTGTCCGGCCTGTTGTTATTCCGTGTCGTACTTCCCCGGGCACGCATGATGCCGCCGCGCATTGCCGAGGATATCTTCGTCATCATTGCTTACATTGCCTGGGGCTTGATACGCATGCGCCTCGCCGGCCTGGACCTGGGCAGCATCGTGGCGACTTCGGCGATGATCACCGCGGTGGTGGCTTTCGCGATGCAGGACACCCTGGGCAATATGCTCGGCGGCCTGGCATTGCAAATGGATAATTCCATCCAGATTGGCGACTGGATCAAGGTGGACGATATCACCGGGCGTGTGGTGGACATACGCTGGCGCTCTACCCTGATCGAGACGCGCAATTGGGAAACGGTGGTGTTTCCCAACAGCCAGTTGATGAAAAACAAATTCATGGTGCTGGGACGGCGCAGTGACCAGCCGGTGCAGTGGCGACGCTGGATATGGTTCGGCGTAAGCCTGGACGTCACGCCGGCCAAGGTGGTCAGGGCAGTCGAGGATGCCATCCTGCAAGCCGAGATCGGCAATGTCGCGAAGACACCCGTGCCGAATTGCGTGCTGATGGAAATCGACAAGGGCTATGCGCATTACGCACTGCGTTATTGGCTGGCCGATCTTGCAGCTGATGATGCGACCGACGGAGCCGTGCGCTGGCATGTGTATACCGCGCTGGAACGGGCCGGCATCAAGATTGCCGTGGAAGAGCAAATCGTCCGTTACATCAAGGGAAATGAGAATTTCGAAGAAGCGGTGCAGCAGCGCGACCTGTCGCGTCGGGTCAAAACGCTCAAGCGTGTCGAACTGTTCAAGCAGATGACCGACGAGGAGCTGCACAAGCTGGCGGCGCGTTTGAAGTACGCGCCATTTGCCAAGGGCAATGTGATCGTCAAGCAAGGCACGCCCGCGCAGCACTGGTTGTATGTCATCATCAACGGCGAAACCGAGGTGTACATCGAGGCGCCGAATGGCGAGAAATGCAGGCTGAATATGTTGAACAAGGGCGACTTTTTCGGCGAGATGAGTCTGATGACCGGCGAGCCGCGCGTGGCTTCGGTGATGGCCAGCACCGATGTGGAATGCTACCGCCTCGACAAGGAAGCTTTCGAGGAGATCATCCTGGCGCGCCCGAGCATCGCCGAAGAGGTATCGCACATCCTGGTCGAGCGCCGCGCGCAACTGGAGCGCACCATGCAGAATCTGGGCGAGGAATCGCTGCACAGAGTGATCCCTCATCAGCACAACGAAGTGCTGGCAACGATTAAACGTTTCTTCGGTTTGTAGTAGAATTGCGACGAATTAAAAGGTGGGGAATAAAACATGAAAATATCATTTCTGGATTTTGAAAGTCCCATAGCCGAACTGGAAGACAAGATCGACCAACTGCGCTATGTGCAGGACGATTCGGCCCTGGACATCGCGGACGAGATCTCGCGGCTGTCGAAGAAGAGCGAGGCGCTGACCAAGGATGTGTACAGCAAGCTTTCCCCCTGGCAGATATCGCAGGTATCGCGCCATCCGCAGCGCCCTTACACGCTGGATTATGTCGAGGCATTGTTCACCGATTTCGAGGAGTTGCACGGCGACCGCTCGTTTGCCGACGACAAGGCGATCGTGGGCGGTCTGGCGCGTTTCAACGGACAGAGCGTGATGGTGATCGGGCATCAAAAGGGCCGCGATACCAAGGAAAAGATCATGCGCAACTTCGGCATGCCGCGCCCGGAAGGTTATCGCAAGGCGATGCGCCTGATGCGCCTGGCAGAAAAATTCAATATCCCCATCATGACCTTCATCGACACGCCCGGCGCATATCCCGGCGTGAACGCGGAAGAGCGCGGCCAGTCCGAGGCGATCGGGCGCAACCTTTACGAGATGAGCGAGCTGCGCGTGCCCATCATCTGCACCGTGATCGGCGAGGGCGGCTCCGGCGGCGCGCTGGCCATCGCGGTCGGCGATGTGCTGTTGATGCTTCAATACAGTACCTACTCGGTGATCTCGCCGGAGGGCTGTGCATCGATCCTGTGGAAGAGCGCTGAGAAGGCGGCCGATGCCGCGGAAACGTTGGGCATCACTGCAACGCGTCTGAAGACGATGGGCCTGGTGGACAAGATCATCAGCGAACCGCTGGGCGGCGCGCACCGCGATTATCCGACAACCATGCAGTCTGTAAAAAAAGCACTGCAGGAAGCGCTGAAGATCACCCAGAGCAAACCGACCGTCAACCTGATGCAGGACCGTTTCAACCGCCTGATGAGCTATGGCAAGTTCAAGGAAGTCACACTCCAATAAGATTTTATTCACCCGTCATTCCGGACCTGCCCGGAATGACGATTCTCGGACTTGATCGTGGCTGACAACAATCCTCTCGCTGAACGTGTGGCAGCGCAGATTGCGCCGCTGCTTCCCGCGCATAGTTCGATCCTGGTCGGGTTGAGCGGTGGCGTGGATTCGGTGGTACTGCTGCATCTGCTGCACAAACTTTCGGCACGTTTCTCCTGGCAGTTATCCGCACTGCATGTCCATCATGGCATCAGCCCGAATGCCGATATGTGGTCGGACTTCTGCACCGACTTGTGCGCCGGCCTGCACATTTCCCTGCATATCGAACGCGTCGACATTACGCCGTTGCGCGAGCACGGCATCGAAGCGGCGGCGCGCAAGCTGCGTCATGCGGCGTTTGCCGGGCAGTCCTGTGACTTCGTTGCACTGGCACACCATGCCGACGATCAGGCGGAGACGCTGCTGCTGCAATTGTTGCGCGGAGCCGGGGTGCGCGGTGCGAGCGCTATGCCTGTCCTGATGAAACCACTAGCCATTCGACCAGGCTATCAAGATACGATAGCTGGGTCGCTGGTTATGAGCTCGTCGAAGCGATCACAACTTGCCGAGCGATCCGGACTGGCCGGGAATACAGGCCCAGTCGCGCTGGTCAGGCCGCTGCTGCATTGTTCCCGCAGGGAGATAGTCGATTATGCCGCAGCACACCAGTTGCGCTGGATAGAGGATGAGAGCAATGCCGACGACAACTATCCGCGCAACTTCCTGCGCCATCGCGTGTTGCCGTTGCTGGGCGAAAGATTCCCGGCCTATCGCGACACGCTGGCGCGCAGCGCGCAGCATTTCGCCGAGGCGAGCAGCTTGCTGGATGATCTGGCACAACAGGATGGCGCGCAGGCAATGGCAGGCGAAACGCTTGCCGTTGCTGCCTTGCAGTCACTCGGCCATGCGCGCGCAAAAAACCTGCTGCGCTATTTCCTGCATCATACCGGCGCGCCGATGCCGCAAATGGTGCAACTGGACGACATGCTGCACCAGTTATGCAGTGCACGGCAGGACGCTGCGGTGTGCGTAAGTTACGGTGGCTGGCAGGTGCGCCGCTATCAGGACAAGGTGTACGCCTTGCGTGCCCTGGGCGATTTTGATCGGAGTCTTGTGCTGCGCTGGAACGGCGAGGCCGAACTGGACTGGCCGGCGCTGAATGCACGGCTGCGCTTTGTCCAATCCCGGAATCAGCATCAAGACCAAGCTCAGGGAAGCGGCATCAGCCTGGAGAAATTGCGGCGCGCGCCAGTCACGTTGCGCCTGCGCAACGGCGGAGAAGCGTTGCGTCCCCATCCGGATGCCGCGACACGTTCCCTGAGAAACCTGCTGCAGGAACATCATGTTCCGCCATGGCGTCGCGACCGATTGCCTCTTTTATACTGCGGCGAAGATCTGATTTGCGTTCCCTGCGTGGCGATCGCTGCGGAGTATCAGGCTGTGGCGAGCGAGGCCGGAGTACAACTGGCGTACGAATTGTGATTAAACAACAGGCATCGGGATGACAGGCATGAAACCAGGCAGGAACGATCCGTGCAGTTGCGGCAGCGGAAAGAAATACAAGCACTGTTGCGAGGGGAAAGTTGCGTTTCAAACTCGGGCACCGTCATCCGCCGAATTGAATCAGCTTGGCGCCTTGTACAACACCGGACGGTATGCGGAACTGGAAAATCATGCGCTCTTTCTGATCAAGCAGTATCCGGATTCCGGGATTCCCTGGAGAGGATTGAGTCTGGCTCTTCAGATGCAAGGCAAAGATGCCCTGCATGCTTTGCAAAAGACAGCGGAACTTATTCCCGGCGATGCCAATGTGCACAGCAATCTTGGCCTGGCCTTGTTAGACCTCGGGCAAGCGGCTGCCGCCGCGTCCAGCTTTCGCCGCGCGTTGAAGATTAAACCGGATTTCGCGGAGGTGCACAGCAATCTGGGCTATGCCCTATATATACTCGGGCAATACGAAGACGCACGGGCAAGCTGCCGTCGCGCGCTGGAGCTCAAGCCGGATTTTGCCGAAGCGCATAACAACCTGGGCAATGCACTGAAAGCGCTCGGGTTACTCGACAATGCGATAGCCAGTTATCGCCATGCATTGAAAATCAAACCCGATTTCGCCATGGTGCACAACAATCTGGGTCTTGCCCTGCAAGCCCTTGAACAACCCGACGATGCGGAGGCGAGTTACCGCCGCGCATTGGAAGTCATGCCGGATTACGTGGATGCATTCAATAATCTGGCCGGCCTGTTGTTGGCTCGTGGTGAGAACATATCCGCACTGGATTTCATCCTCCGCTCGTTATTGATCGAGGACAGGCGAGAGACCAAGGACCTCTTTGTTGCTTCCGTCAAGCATTTGAAGTTCACCCATGCCGGGGATCCGGTCCGGGCTGCGATGATCCGCGCCCTGTCGGAACCTTGGTGCGAGCCGATAGAATTGGTAAGAGTCAGCAGCAGCATTGTCAAGCTCAACCGGACAGTTGGGCAGTGCATAGCGCGTGCGGTTGCGGCTTGGCCACAACGCTTGGCGGCACCTGAGTTGTATGGGACAGCGGGGATTGCTCCCGTATCGGAAGATGCGTTGTTATGCCGCATCCTTGAATCAGCGCCAGTCTGCGATCTAGAGATGGAGCGCTTCCTCACGATGGTGCGATTCACACTGCTGGTTGCCGCTACCGGTGAAAATTTTTCGGGACACATGGAGGGTGGTGTTCCGGGTTTCTACAGCGCGTTGGCACAGCAGTGCTTCATCAACGAATATGTTTTTGCATGGACGGATAATGAGGCCACACAGGCATGCGGATTACGTGATGTGCTGGCCGCTGCCTTGGTGTCTGATACACAAATTTCAGTCCTGCAACTGTTGGCGGTGGCATGTTACTTCCCACTGCATACCCTCCCGTCTGCTGCACGGTTGCTGAAGCGCTCATGGCCAAGGGCAGTGGAAGAATTATTGACGCAGCAGGTTCGCGAGCCTGAAGCTGAGGGGAAAAATCGCGCTGCCATGCCACAGTTGACCGCCATAGATGGCGAGGTATCGCTGCAGGTTCAAAACCAGTATGAGGAAAATCCCTATCCGCGCTGGATCAGGGCGGCGCCGACGAGGAGCCTGGGAAGCCTCGATGAGGCAATGCACCTAACCTTCCCTCAGTCATTGTTTCGGCCGCTGGGCAAGCACAGTACTCTCGACATCCTGATTGCGGGCTGCGGTACCGGCCAGCATCCGATCGATGTCGCGCATAAATTTTCCGATGCAAGACTGCTGGCCATCGATCTCAGCTTGACCAGCCTGGGCTATGCCGAGAGGAAATCCCAAGAGCTCGGCCTGACTTCGATCGAGTTTGCGCAGGCCGACATCATGAAGCTGGGATCACTGGGACGCAGTTTTGATGTCATAGAATCCATCGGCGTCTTGCACCATCTTGCCGATCCGCTGGCGGGGTGGCGGGTACTGCTATCCTTGCTGCGCCCGGGTGGGATCATGCGCCTTGGTTTTTACAGCGAGGCGGCGCGGCGCGGCGTTGTTCTGGCAAGAGAATTTATCGCCGAGCATGGTTACGGTTCCACTGCCGAAGATATCCGGCGGTGTCGTCAGGAGCTGATGAATTCCAGCGAAAGTACCGGGTTCGGATTTGCGATCAAATCTACCGATTTTTTCAGCACCAGCGCATGCCGGGATCTGCTGTTCCATGTTCAGGAGCATCGCATGACGCTTGCAGGCATTGATGCATTTCTCAGGGAAAATAATTTGCAATTTCTGGGGTTCGCAAACCAGTCTGATATTTTTCGTGGCTACAGGCAACGATTCCCGGATGATCCGGCAGCGACGAATCTGGCCAACTGGCAAATTTTCGAGAACGAGAACCCTGATACATTCGTTGGTATGTACCAATTCTGTATTCAGAAGCCAGGCCGAGTAAAAGGGTAATGTGCATGAAGCCAGGAAGAAACGATCCATGCAGCTGCGGCAGCGGAAAGAAGTACAAAAATTGTTGTGAAGGGAAAGTTGCATCTTCCATGTCAGTGCCGTCGTCCGCCGAAATCAATGCGCTGATCGTTCTGTACAACGCGGGGCGTTATGCGGAGGCAGAAAGCGGGGCACGCATGCTGGTTGGCCGACGCCCGAGCTTCGGCTTTGGCTGGAAACTGCTGGGCGGTGCACTTCAGATGCAGGGCAAGAATGCGCTGCCTGCCTTTCAAAAGACCGCGGAACTGATGCCCGGTGAAGCCAATGCGCACAGCAATCTGGGTGCCGTCCTGTATGGTCTTGGGAAGTATGACGAAGCGCTGTCGAGCTACCGCAAAGCGATGGAATTAAAACCCGCTTTTGCAGGGTCGCATTACAACCTGGGCAAAATCCTGAGCGAATGCGGGAAGCTGGAAGAGGCCGTGGCGTGTTATCGCAGGGCAATTGATATCCAGCCCGACTTTGCCATGGCACATTACAACCTGGGTAACGCACTTAAGGATTTGGGCCAGCCTGACGGAGCGGTGGCAAGCTACCGCAAGTCGTTGCAGATCGATCCCGGTTTTTTGCCGGCGTATGTCAATCTGGGCGTTGTTCTTCAGGGCCGGAGCCAGTTTTCCGAAGCAGCAAGCTGCTATCGCCGCGCGTTGGAGATCGAGCAAAATCTGGCTGATATCCACAGCAATCTGGGCCATGTACTGAAACACCTCGGAGAATTTGACGCGGCTATGGCTAGCTATCGGCGCGCGATCGGAATCGATCCTGGTTGCATTGAAGCCACGCTGGGGGCGGGACTTTTGTGCATGGAAAATGGCGAGATGGAAGAGGCCGAAAGCTTGTTCCAACGAGCGTTGAAGATCAATGTCCGGGATATGGAAGCCCGTTATCTTCTGGCGCAGGTGAAAAAAGTAGATGCTGGTGACGAAAATTTTTCTACTCTGGTTGCGTTGGAAGAAAACGCGCGAAACAAAGCATCATCCACGATCGAACCCCTATCCGACTCGGATGCGATCAAGCTGTATTTTGCGCTGGGTAAGTGTTGCGATGACGTAGGGGATCACGACCAGGCTTTCCGTCACTATATCAAGGGCTGCCAACTGAAGCGTGCCACGCTTGCCTATGACGCCGAGCGGACGGCGCAATATTTCAGCGACATCATCGGGTTTTTTGACCGGGCTACAATAGAACGCCTGCGTGGTGGAGGTGATCCATCACGGGTGCCTGTTTTTGTGCTGGGCATGCCGCGTTCCGGCACTACGTTGACCGAGCAGATCATCGCCAGTCATCCGGATATTCGGGGTGCCGGAGAACTGCCCGATTTGCTGATGGCTATAAAACGCGGGGCAGCCAGAATAGGAGCCAGATTTCCGGATGACATGTCTGCACTCGGTCTGAAAGATCTTGCCGTATGGGCTGAAGATTATGTTGCCGGTTTGCTTAAGCGGGCACCGGATGCAAAACGCATCACCGACAAAATGCCGGAAAATTACCTGGCCGTAGGCTTGATACACTTGATGCTGCCGAACGCGAAGATCATCCACGTCAATCGCAACCCGGTGGATACCTGTCTTTCCTGCTTTACCAAATTGTTCAACAGCGGGGCCGAATATTCCTACGATCTGGCAGAGCTGGGCCGGTACTACGGCGGTTATGCGAGGTTGATGGCGCATTGGCGCAGCGTGTTGCCTGCCGGAGCCTTCCTGGACGTGCAGTACGAAGAGATTGTCGCTGACCAGGAAACGCAAGCCAGGCGCATGATAGCTTTCTGCGGTCTGGAGTGGAGCGATGCTTGCATCGACTTTCATCACGCCAAGAATGCAGTTCGCACCGCCAGTTTGACCCAGGTGCGCCAACCTATATACGGATCCTCGGTGAATCGCTGGAAGCGGTATCAAAAACATCTGGCCCCATTGCTGGAAGCGCTTGGCGATTTGGTGCCGAAGTAAGCTCGAGTTGTGCAGAACCTCGGCTGCGACAGCCCAGGCAAAGCCTGATAGAATGCCAAGCCATTTTATTGAATGCAAATCAAGTCTGGGGAAATGGCATGGCCGTTGAGCGTACCCTGTCGAGTATCAAACTCCATGTAGTAATCAAGCAGCCATCAACCAGATTCACGCCAGGTTTGGATGTTATTGCGGCCAACATGCCGCAGCCCTTGGTGCTGAAGGCTGCATCAACCTGATGATGTCCCCCGATAAATCAACCACGAACATCAGCTCGGGAAGTGAGCCGAGCCCGCAGGAAGTCAATCTGTTGCTGGCCCTGTACAAAGAGGGGCGCTACGCTGAAACAAAAGCCCTTGCTAGTGAAATAACGGTACGGTTTCCTCGGCATAGTTTTGGCTGGAAGGCGATGGGAACCGTGCTCCTGCAGCAGGGGTACACTGAAGAAGCTTTGGTACCATTTCAGAATGCAGCCGAATTGTCACAGGAAGATGCTTCATTACATAACAGTCTGGGCAATACATTCGCGAAATTAGGGAGGCTGTCTGAAGCAGAGGCCAGCTATTGGCGAGCCCTGACGCTTAATCCAAATTTCACCGAAGCTCAGCACAATTTGAACAATATACTCAGGCTGGCCCGGCTGTCCGAAGCGGAAAGGCTATCTCTGGGCATTGTACAAAAACAGCCAAGTCAACCTATTCCTGAGTTCGAAAAGTTTAATAACTATTTATTTATCGTCGGTGCACAAAAAGCAGGTACAACCTCGTTGTATAGTTATTTTGACCAAAGGCCCGAGGTGGTTGGCGGGGAGATCAAAGAAAAATCATTTTTTAGCCTGGATAGTTTTTTTGAGAAGGGCAATCGTTATTACCATTCCATGTTTCCGATTGGTTCACAGTACGCTTGCGGCATGGATGCAACGCCGGAATATCTTTACCACGGAGAATGCGCGGGCCGCATTCATACCTTTGATCCAGATGCAAAAATTGTTGTCCTGTTGCGTGAACCCGTATCAAGAGCTTTGTCTGCTTTCAATATGTACCATCAAATTATTCGGAATCGATCTTTCAGGGAATTAATCCGGCAGTGCAGTAAGCACACTCAAGATTTCTTTATGCCGATCATCGAAGGTAAAGTTGAACCTACCCTGGCTTATTTCCTTAATCGAGAGCTTCAGGTCATGGAGCAGGACAAGATGGTGGAAGAACCGTCATTAATCAGGCGCGGGTTGTATGCCCCACAGTTGGAGCGCTATATCCGCCAGTTTGGTCGCAAGAACATATTGATCCTGTTTAGTGATGATTTGAAAACGGATACGCATAATACTGTCAATAAGGTGTGTAACTTTATTGGACTGAAACCATTTGGTGACAGGGAATATCCCATGCAGAATGTCCTGGAATATAGGGTGGACCAGCGTGGTAAAGACTTAATCGGCCAGCTTGCAAATGATTTATTTGCAAAAGACAAGCTGGAGCTGGCTCAGACTTACGGACTTATTGTTCCCTGGTAGAAGTGATGAATTAGCTAGACTTAGGCCAAGCGGAACGGGAGACCCGGCCGCAGTGTACGATTCTGCCGGTTTTCAGCGGAACACCGACGGAGATACGCAAGCTTCCCGGCCACGCTTTATAGTTATCGGATGCGCGGGATGATCTGGCCCGGGTGAGTGCAGGCGCAAGCGGGTAGCAGCTGCGACAGCGGGGGCAAAGCCTGATAGAATGCCAAGCCGTTTTTATTAACCACTATTTATGTCTGGAGAAAGTAGCATGGCTGTTGAACGTACCCTGTCGATTATCAAGCCCGATGCAGTTGCAAAGAATGTCATCGGCCAGATTTACTCGCGCTTTGAAAAAGCCGGCCTGAAGATTGTCGCCGCGCAAATGCGCCACCTGACGCGTGCCGAAGCGGAAGGTTTTTATGATGTGCATCGCGCCCGTCCGTTCTTCAAGGACTTGGTGGATTTCATGGTTTCCGGCCCGGTGATGATCCAGGTGCTGGAAGGCGACAACGCCGTTCTGAAGAATCGCGACCTGATGGGTGCGACCGATCCGAAGAAGGCCGACAAGGGCACCATCCGCGCCGATTTCGCGGACAGCATCGATGCGAATGCGGTGCATGGTTCGGATTCCGCGGAAAATGCAGCCAATGAGATCGCTTATTTCTTCCCGAAGAAGAATATCCATCCACACTAAGAGTTAAAGATGCAGCAAAACCTCCTCGATTTTGATGCGCAGGCACTGGCCGGTTATTTCACGGAAATGGGCGAAAAACCGTTCCGTGCGCGCCAGCTGATGCGCTGGATGTACAAGGCCGGGGAGTCCGATTTCGCCGCGATGACTGATATTGCTGCAGCAACGCGCGACAGGTTGGCGCAATGTGCCAATATCACTGCGCCGAATGTGATGCGCGAGGAATTGTCCGACGATGGCACGCGCAAGTGGTTGCTGAACGTGGGTACCGGGAATGCCGTGGAAGCGGTGTACATCCCCGAAGAAACGCGCGGTACATTATGCGTTTCCACTCAGGCCGGTTGTGCGCTGAATTGCTCGTTCTGCTCGACCGGCAAGCAGGGTTTCAACCGCAACCTGAGTGTTGCGGAGATCATCGGCCAGTTATGGTGGGCTAATCATCAACTCGGCAAAGATGCCGACGGCAACTGGAAAATCAGCAATGTGGTGATGATGGGCATGGGCGAGCCGTTGTTGAATTTTGACAACACGGTGAGCGCGCTGCGCTTGATGCTGGATGACAACGCTTATGGATTGTCGCGCCGCCGCGTGACGGTCTCTACATCCGGCATCGTGCCGGCAATGGACCGGCTGCGCGAAGAATGTCCGGTGGCGCTAGCCGTCTCGTTGCATGCGCCGAATGACAAATTGCGCGACGAATTGGTGCCGATCAACCAGAAATATCCGCTCAAGGAATTGCTGGCCGCCTGCCGGCGTTATCTGGAGCGTGCGCCGCGCGATTTCATCACTTTCGAGTATGTGATGCTGGAAGGCGTGAATGATTCGGTGCAACAGGCTCGCGAGCTGGTGAAGCTGGTGCGAGATGTGCCTTGTAAATTCAACCTGATTCCGTTCAATCCGTTTCCCCAGACGCATTATCGGCGTTCGAGACCGGATGATATCCAGCATTTTCGCGATGTGCTGATGCAGGCCGATATCGTGACTACTACGCGCAGGACACGTGGAGATGATATCGCGGCGGCCTGCGGCCAGCTGGCCGGCCAAGTGCAGGATAAGACCAAACGAACCCTGCGTCGTTCTGTCGGAGTGGTATAGATGAATTGCGAGGCACACCTTGAATAAATTGCTGTCTTTGGTGTTTCTAATGTCTGTATTGGCGGGTTGTAGCACGCCCGGCGGTTCGGGCGGTATCGCCAGCGCCAAGGTTCATACCGAGCTGGCGGGTTTGTATTTTGATCGCGCGCAGTTCGGCGTTGCGCTGGAGGAGATAGAGCATGCCTTGCGGTCGGATCAGGATTATGCGCCGGCATATTACATGCGGGGCCTGATTCACATGGAACTGCGTGAGGATAAAGATGCTGAAGAGGACTTTAAACAAAGCATACGCCTCGACAAGGACGATCCCAAAGCGCATTACAACTATGGTTTATTCCTGTGTGACCGGGCCAGGGAGAAAGAGTCCATTGCACAATTCATGGCGGCAGTGAAAAACCCCTTGTATGAAACACCCGGGCTGGCTTATCTCGGCGCCGGGCAATGCTCAAAAAAAGCAGGCAACAACAAGGATGCAGAAGAGTTCCTGCAAAAAGCCCTGAAGGTGCAACCTGATTTGACGCAAGCCATGTATGCCCTCGCGGAATTGAATTTTGCCAATGCCGATTATTTTGCTGCCAGGAAATATTTTGCGAACTTTTCGCAAAGAAACGAAAACTTGACAGCGGCGCAACTCTGGCTGGGAGTGCGTATCAGCCGCAGGGTGGAAGATCGTAGTTCGGAGGCCAGCTATGCGACACAGTTGCGCAATCGCTTTCCCGACTCGCGTGAAACCCAATCGTTGACACATGGTGAATGATGGAAAATCTTCCTGATAACAATTCCGGACAAGGGGGTCGCACCAGCCCGGCACAGGCGACTTCCTTGGGAAGCATGCTGCGTGAGGGGCGCGAAAGACTCGGCTTGAGCGTGAGTGATGTGGCGGGCCAGATCAAGTTTGCTCCGCGCCAGATCGAGGCATTGGAAGCCGAGGATTTCAGGAGTCTTCCCGAGGCGGCATTCCTGCGCGGTTTTGTGCGCAGCTATGCCAAGATACTGCGTTTGGATGCGGATACATTATTGGCGAGTATGCCGCATACGAAAGCGACTGTGGCGGAGTTGATCCCGGCTTCGGTCGGTGTGCCATTCCCGAATACGCAATCCGTGAAACAACAGAATGTGATCTGGTTGGGCGCGGCGTCATTGCTGGCGGTGATTGTTGCGGCATTTGCGATTTGGCATTTCAAGACCCCTATTAAGCAAGCAAAAGAACCGCTGAAAGTTACGCAGGTTGAAACGCCTATTATCTTGCCGACCGAAACAAAAATCACTTCCGAACCACTGGTGCTGAAACCGAGCACGATCGCGCCGACTGTCCATGCAGTAACCAAAGTGCATTCGTCGGCAGCGCAATCCTCGGTTCGGGACACGAAAACCTTGGCTTCGGTACGCGCGGCGAAACCGACGGCCGCCAAGGAGGCGCCGAAAGTTCAGGCAGCAGAGCCTGTGATTCCGCCGGGCGCGTTGCCGCAAATCACCGAATTGCGCCTGGTGTTCGGCGAAGAATCGTGGACAGAGATCAAGGGCAAGGACGGCAAGATCATATCATCGCAAGTCAATCCGGCCGGCAGTGAATTGCGTGTCGAAGGCAATCCATCGTTCGCGATGCTGATCGGCCATGCCGCATCGGCAAGCTTGTATTACCAGGGCAAGCAGGTGAATTTGAAGCCTTACATCAATCAGTACAGCGAAGTCGCGCACTTGAAGTTGAAGTGAGCATGAGTGCAGCCATCATAAAACGCCGCCCGTCGCAACGGGTATTGGTTGGCAAGGTGATGCTGGGCGGCGGTGCGCCTATCGTGGTGCAGTCCATGACCAATACCGATACAGCCGATGCCGAAGCGACCACAAAGCAGGTATTCGAGTTAGCCAAGGCCGGTTCCGAGCTGGTACGCATCACCGTCAACACTCCCGAGGCTGCCGCGCAAGTGGCCAACATACGCGCGCGTTTAGATGCAATGGGTTGCGATGTGCCGCTGGTGGGCGATTTCCATTACAACGGCCATCGCCTGCTGAATGACTTTCCGGATTGCGCACAGGCCTTGGCGAAATACCGCATCAACCCGGGCAACGTCGGGCGCATTCGCAAGGAAGATGATCCGTTCTCGATGATGATAGAAACGGCTATCCGTTATGACAAGCCGGTGCGCATCGGGGTGAATTGGGGCAGTCTGGACCAGAATCTGGTCGCGCGCATGATGGATGAGAATTCGCGCCTTGCCCAACCGAGAGAAGCAAATGAAGTGACCCGTGCCGCGCTGATCGCTTCAGCTTTGGAAAGCGCGCAGCGCGCCGAGCAATTGGGTTTGGCGCATAACCGCATCGTGCTGTCATGCAAGGTCAGCGATGTACAAGACCTGATCTCGGTATATCGCGCGCTGAGCAGGCAGTGTGACTATGCGCTGCACCTTGGGTTGACCGAAGCAGGCATGGGTTCCAAGGGTATCGTCGCTTCGACCGCGGCATTGTCGGTGCTGTTGCAGGAAGGTATAGGCGACACGATCCGTATTTCTTTGACCCCGGAGCCGGGCGGTGATCGCACCCAGGAAGTGCTGGTCGGCCAGGAGATATTGCAGACCATGGATTTGCGCGCGTTCGCACCGATGGTGACGGCGTGCCCGGGTTGTGGACGCACCACCAGCAGCTTCTTCCAGGAATTGGCGCAAAGCATCCAGACGCATCTGCGTGTGCAGATGCCGCTGTGGCGAAAACAATATGAAGGCGTGGAGAACATGACCGTTGCGGTGATGGGTTGTGTGGTGAACGGACCGGGCGAAAGCAAGCTGGCCAACATCGGCATCAGCCTGCCGGGAACCGGCGAGAGTCCAGCCGCGCCGGTGTATATCGACGGCGAAAAAACCGTGACTTTGCGCGGTGACAACATCGCCAAGGAGTTTACGGAGATCGTCGACAGCTACGTGGCACGTAAATATGCAGCGCGCAGCGATGAGACAAAAATGTCACACAGCATACCGTTACACGCCGTTTAGAAAAATTGCCCGAAAGAATTATTGTGAGCAGTAACGAAACCCTGCAAGCCGTGCGCGGCATGAATGACATCCTGCCGGACGAAGCCGAGCTGTGGTTGTGGTTCGAGGAGGTGGTACGCGACTGGCTGCATAGCTATGGTTACCGCAACATCCGCATGCCGCTGGTCGAGCCGACTACTCTGTTCAAACGCGCTATTGGTGAAGTCACCGACATCGTCGAAAAAGAGATGTACAGTTTCGAGGACAGTCTCAATGGCGATCAGCTCACGCTGCGTCCTGAGGGAACCGCTTCATGCGTGCGTGCCGTGCTGCAGCACAATCTGCTGTATAACGCGCCGCAGCGCCTGTATTACAGCGGACAGATGTTCCGTCACGAGCGCCCGCAGAAAGGACGTTATCGCCAGTTTCACCAATTCGGTGTCGAAGCCCTGGGTTTTGCCGGGCCGGACATTGATGCCGAACATATCCTGATGTGCGCACGGCTATGGAAGAAATTGGGACTGCGCGATGTCGCGCTGCAATTGAATACTTTGGGGGATACCGATTCACGGCATCGCCATCGTGCCAAGCTGATCACTTATTTCGAACAACACACAGGATTGCTGGATGCAGAGGCACAGCGGCGTTTACACAGCAATCCCTTGCGCATACTGGATAGCAAGAATCCGGCGATGCAGGAACTGATTGTTGGTGCGCCCAGACTGATGGATGAGCTGGATGAGGACGCGTTGCGCCATTTTGATGAGCTGCAAGCAATACTCAAACAACACGAAGTGCCGTTTGAGATCAATCCGCGGCTGGTGCGCGGATTGGATTATTACAACCGTACCGTATTCGAATGGGTGACCACGCAACTCGGCGCGCAGGGCACCATCTGTGCGGGAGGGCGCTATGACGGGCTGGTCGAACAGATAGGCGGCAAGCCTGCTACGGCAATCGGTTTCGCGATGGGAGTGGAGCGATTGCTGGCGTTGTTGCTGGATGATGGCATGGCGCTGCCCAAGCCCGGGGTGGATGTGTATGTGGTGCATCAGGGCGAACCGGCGAGCCGATTGGCCAGCCGGGTGGCCGAGCAATTGCGCGATGGCAATCTGCGCGTGGTATTGCATTGCGGCGGCGGCAGTTTCAAGTCGCAAATGAAAAAGGCCGATGGCAGCGGCGCGCGCGTGGCGGTAGTGATCGGCGAAGATGAGGCGCAGGCGAACGAAGTCAGCGTGAAGCCGATGCAGGGCGGTGAACAGGTCAGGGTCGCTGTGCGGGAACTTAATGCGATCGTAAATAATTTAATCAAGTAGGGGTATGACATGGCGGTGTTGGATTTGCAGGAACAGGAACAACTCGATGCGCTCAAGGCGTGGTGGAAAGACAACGGTAACTGGGTACTCGGTGTACTGCTTGTTGCCGTGACCGGAGTGAGCGGCTGGCGCGGCTGGCAGTATTACCAGTACCAGCAGGCAAGCGGAGCGGCATCCTTATACCAGCAAGTCGTCGAACAGGTCGACAGCCATGACGCCAAGCGCGTCAACGATGCCGCCGCCGCGGTGATGGACAAATTTTCTTCTACTCCCTACGCCGCGCGCGCTGCATTGTTGGCGGCACAAGTGAATGAGCAGGGCAAGGATGTGGCGCATGCCAAGGCGCAATTGCAATGGGTGATAGATCATGCAAGCGAAGATGCGCTCAAAGATGTGGCGCGATTGCGCCTGGCGGCAGTGCTGCTGGACGAGAAGAATTATGCGGATGCGCTGAAGCAATTGGAAGCCAGGCATGCGGAATCATTCGATGGTTTGTATGCCGACTTGAGAGGCGATGTATTGAGCGCACAGGGCAAGGCAGATGATGCGAGGAGCGCCTACAAACTGGCTTACGAAAAAATCGACGCGCAAAGCATGTATCGCAATTTTATCCAGATGAAGATCGATGCACTAGGCGTGACTAAATGAAATTGGCGGGCTCTTTGTTGCTGGCGTTGCTTGCACTGGGAGGCTGTGCATCTAGCGATGAGTCGATACCGGACTGGGCTGGCGTGAAGGGAGATTCCGACCCGACACCCCTGGTCGCATTTAGCGAGACAGCGAAGTTTGAAGTGCGCTGGCATAGCAATGTCGGCGCTTCTGGCGCGAATCCGCAGCAACCTGTGCTGACCAACAATGCGGTTTATGGCGTGTCCGGAAATGGCAGTTTGACGCGGTTGGATCGTGTTACCGGCAAGCAGGTATGGCGCATTGAGACCGGTATCGTCGTGAGCGGAGGTGTGGCCAGCGGGGAAGGCTTGCTCGTTGTCGGCGGAGACAAGGGTGATGTGCTGGCTTATGAAGAAGATGGCAAGCCGCGCTGGAAAAGCAAGATGTCCAGCGAAGTGTTGAGCGTCTCGGCGATCGTTGACGGCGTGGTGATTGTGCGTAGTGGCGACGGACGCATTGCCGGATTGAATGCGGCCGATGGTAAACGCATGTGGTTGTATGAGCGCAGCACGCCGGCGCTGGTGGTGCGCAGCCATGCCGGAGTCGCGATTCAGCGCGGTGTGGCATATGCCGGATTCGCGGGCGGGAAGATAGCCGCGATCAAAATCAAGGACGGCGAAGTACTATGGGAGAATTCCGTATCGCAGCCAAGCGGCAACACCGAGCTGGAACGTATCAGCGATGTTACCAGCGATCCGGTTGTGGATGACGAACAGGTTTGTGCCATTGCGTTCCAGGGGCATGTGGCGTGTTTCGATCCGGCGCAAGGTGGCCCGCTATGGAACCGCGATATCTCCAGTGACAAGGGTATGATGTTATTGCGCAAATTCATCTATCTCACCGATGCGAAGGGAATCGTGATGGCACTGGATAAAGCCAGCGGCAGCACGGTATGGAAGAACGACCAGCTGT
The DNA here is from genome assembly GCA_903858965.1 of uncultured Nitrosomonadales bacterium. Classification (GTDB taxonomy): domain Bacteria; phylum Pseudomonadota; class Gammaproteobacteria; order Burkholderiales; family Gallionellaceae; genus Gallionella. The sequence goes on from CAIOKY010000155.1 coordinate 26,719, forward strand.
TGCTGCGCAGCGTTACGACCCCTTACGCGTTGGGTGAGTTTGTCGTGGTTGGCGATTTTGAAGGATATCTGCACGGTTTGAATCGCGAGGACGGGCATTTTGTTGCGCGCATCCAGCTCGATGGGGGTGCGGTAAGGACCGTGCCGCTTCAAATGGATGATGGCCTGCTGGTGGAGACACGAAGCGGTGAGCTGTATTCGTTGTCGCTAAAATGATCTTTGGGGATTTTCACCCACAAAATAAATAACAATATTATTGTTATTTCCGCGTTGTTCGTGGATAGGCAGTTTTCAGGAATAAAGGTTTTCATATGTTGCCCACAGTAGTATTGGTAGGTCGTCCGAACGTTGGCAAGTCCACCTTGTTCAATCGCCTCACGCGCAGCCGCGACGCACTGGTGGCCGATTTGCCGGGGCTGACACGCGACCGCCATTACGGGCGCGGCAGGGTGGGGGACAGGCCCTATCTGGTCGTGGATACCGGCGGACTGGAGCCAGTCGCCAAGGAGGGCATCCTGTTCGAGATGGCCAAGCAAAGCCGTCAGGCGGTGGATGAAGCCGATGTGGTGATGTTCCTGGTCGATGGCCGTGCCGGCTGTACACCGCAGGATGCCATCATCGCCGAACAATTGCGCAAGACCGGCAAGCCCATCCTGTTGCTGGTCAACAAGGCCGAGGGCATGGCGCGCGCCAAGGTGACCGCCGATTTTTTTGAGCTGGGCCTGGGCGAACCGCTGCCGATCTCTTCGGCGCACGGTGACAACGTCAACGAAGTGATCGAGATCGCGCTGGAGAATTTTCCACCGGAGGTCGAGGAAGAAACCAACCACGAACATCCGCCCAAGCTGGCCATAGTCGGCCGTCCCAATGTCGGCAAGTCCACGCTGGTGAATGCCATTCTCGGCGAACAGCGCGTGATCGCGTTCGACCAGCCGGGCACCACGCGCGACAGTATCTACATCGATTTCGAGCGTGACGGCAAGCAATACACCATCATCGATACTGCGGGTGTGCGCCGTCGCGGCAAGGTGGACGAAGCAGTCGAAAAATTCTCCGTGATCAAAACCATGCAGGCGATCGAGGATGCCAATGTGGTGGTGTTGGTGGTGGATGCCCGCGACCAGATCACCGAGCAGGACGCGCATGTCGCCGATTTCGTACTGCAGGCGGGACGAGCGCTGGTGCTGGCGGTCAACAAATGGGACGGACTGGATGAATATCACCGGGACCAGGTCAAGCGCGACATTGAGCGCAAGCTGCACTTCCTGAGTTTCGCCAAGCTGCATTTTATTTCCGCGCTGCACGCCAATGGCATTCCGGGCGTGTTGAAATCGGTGGATGAGGCTTATGCGGCGGCGATGGCAAAATTGTCCACACCGAAACTCACCCGCGCCCTGATAGGTGCGCTGGAAAAACAGCAGCCGCCCAAGGGCGGACGCTTCATCCCGAAGATGCGTTATGCGCACCAGGGCGGCAGCAACCCGCCGCTGATCGTGATCCACGGCAGCGGTCTGGATGATGTGCCGGCGAGCTACAGCCGGTATCTGGAACGTACTTTTTGCGAGATATTCAAGCTGAAAGGTACACCGCTGAAGATCCAATATAATTCCAGCAAGAATCCATTCGAGGGCTCGAAACCCAAGCCACTCACCGAAGGCGAACAACGCAGGGCGCATCGCGCGCGCATTCGCGGGCGTAAATTGTACGGGTCCTGATCGTATATTAAGTCCGGGAGAAACAACCATGAGCACATTCGCCTTCTACCAAAAAGTCGTCGCACTCAATTCCGACGTGCACCGCAATCTCAAATTCGCTGCCAGCGAGGTCAACTTTACCTTTGCGCGCGATACCACAGCGGTGCTGTTGGCCGGGGTGGAATTTGCCGAGGCTTCGCATGAATATCCCATCGTGTTCATACGCGGCCAGGACAAGCAGATACGCCCGGTCGTGCTGCTCGGTGTGCGCAACGGTGAAAACCTGTTCGTCGATGAGCAGGGGAAATGGGATGCGCGCTATATCCCGGCTTTTGTGCGCCGCTATCCGTTTGTGATGGCGGAGGGTGGTGCGGCAGGACAGTTGGTGGTGTGCATAGACGAAAGCTGTCCTGCGCTGAATTCTGCGCACGGTGAATTGCTGATCAACGCGGAAGGCAAGCTGCAGCCGCGCATGAACGAGGTGATGCAGTTTCTGCAAAATTTTCAGAACGAATTTGCGCGCACTGAACTGATTACCAAACAGCTCGATGAGCTGGGCTTGTTTATCCAACAGGGCGCGCGTTTCGACACCAATACCGGCGAGACTTTCCAGCTCAATGATTTTTACCTGATAGACGAAGCCAAATTCGGCCAGATCACTGATGAAAGATTGCCGCAATTATTTCGCAGCGGCGCATTGGGTTTGGTCTATTTGCACCTCGCTTCATTGGGAAATATGCGCAAATTGCTGGACAGAGTGGCAGTACGTTCGGCGGCGCAAAAACAAAAATTGCCAACGACAAATATTCCGCCGCATTAGTTGGCAGGCGCGCCCATATTAAACTGGCAACCATGACGTTCAGGCAGATCCAGAGCCGATTGCGGGCAGAATGTTGAACTGTTGTTACCGATACAGGGTGCATGCATGAAGCCAGGAAGAAACGAACCGTGCTATTGCGGTAGCGGGAAAAAATTCAAGCACTGTTGCGAGGGCAAGGCCGCCCCCGTTCTCCCGATACCGCCGTCCGCCGAAATAAACCAGCACGTCGCGCTGTATAACGCAGGCCGCTATGTGGAGTTGGAAACCCGGGCGCGCCATCTGGTGGGGCAATATCCGGCATTCGGATTTGGCTGGCAGCTGTTGGGTGGTGCCCTGCAGATGCAGGGCAAGGATGCGTTGCCTGCCTTTCGCAAAGTGGCTGAACTGTTGCCCGGCGATGCCGATGCGCATTACAACCTGGGCGTTGCCCTGAAAAGTGCAGGACTGTTTGCTGACGCGGTTACAAGTTACCGTCATGCATTGAAGATCAAACCCGATTATGCCGAGGCGCATTACAATCTGGGCAATGCCTTGAAACAGCTGGGCCAACACGGTGACGCCGTCGCGAGCTTTCGTCGTGCGCTGGAGCTCAAACCCGATTACATCGACGCGCAAAGCAACTTGCTATTCGCCCTGAACTTCATGGCGGGTCTCGCCTCCAGCCATTATCTGGCAGAAGCTGAACAATACGGTCGGATGGCAGCCAGAAAAGTAGCTGCGCGATTTGCCACATGGGATTGCGTAGCCCAGCCGGAACGATTACGGGTAGGGTTGGTATCGGGCGATCTGTGCAATCATCCGGTGGGATATTTTCTGGAAAGCTTGCTGGCGCAGCTTCAGCACAGCCGTATTGAATTGATCGCTTATCCGAGCAACCCCGTGATGGACGAACTCACTGCCCGCATCAAACCTCATTTCGCCGGATGGAAGCCATTGTTTGGCCTGAACGATACATCTGCCGCGCGCTTGGTTCATGACGACGGTGTGCATGTCCTGATCGATCTTGCCGGTCATACCGGACATAATCGCCTGCCGATGTTCGCGTGGAAACCCGCGCCGGTACAAGTCAGCTGGCTTGGTTATTTTGCCACCACCGGTATCGCTGAAATGGATTATCTGCTGGCTGACAAGTATGTGGTTCCTGATGATGAAGAACATAACTTTACCGAAACGATCTGGCGTCTGCCGGAGAGTTATCTATGTTTTACGGCGCCGGGGTACGCCGTGGAAGTGTCTCCGCTTCCCGCGCTAACCAATGGCTATGTTACTTTCGGATGTTTTAACAACCTGGTCAAGATGAACGATGTCGTGGTAGCTTTATGGGCTCGCGTGCTCAATGCCGTCCCAGACTCGCGTTTGTTCCTCAAGACCAAACAACTCAAGAATCCCATGATCTGTGATACCACCCGTCAGCGCTTTGTCGAACATGGCATTTCGCCCGAACGGATTGTGCTGGAAAGTGGCGCCCCCCGGCCTGAACTGCTGGCAACTTATCGCAATGTGGATATCGCGCTCGATCCCTTCCCTTATCCCGGTGGCACCACAAGTGTAGAAAGCCTCTGGATGGGCGTACCGGTCATCACCCGCTGTGGCGACCGGTTCCTCTCGCACATGGGGGAAACCTTTGCCCACAATGCCGGATTGGCAGACTGGATCGCCGCAGATGACGATGACTATGTTGCCAAGGCTGTGCAACATACGGCGGACTTGCAACGTCTGGCGGCATTGCGGTCAGATTTGCGCCAACAGGTATTGACATCACCTATTTTTGATGCGCCGCGCTTTGCTGGAAATTTTGCAGCAGCACTGTGGGGGATGTGGCAAACTTGGTGTGATAAGCAAGTAAAGGGGAGTGCATGAAATCGACAACGTTGATAGCGGGCGGTGCAGGATTTATCGGATCGCACTTGAGTGAGCGGCTGGTAAACGAAGGCCATGAAGTATTGTGCGTGGATAATTTTTATACCGGCAACAAGGACAACATCCGGCATCTGCTGGAGAAGAAAAACTTCGAGCTGATCCGCCATGATATCTGGTTGCCTTTGTATGTTGAAGTCGATCGCATCTACAACCTGGCTTGCCCTGCCAGCCCGGTGCATTATCAGAACGACCCGGTCGCTACCACCAAGACTTCGGTGCTCGGCGCGATCAATATGCTGGGTTTGGCCAAGCGCCGGCACGGGAGGATATTGCAGGCATCAACCTCTGAAGTTTATGGCGATCCGCTCGAGCATCCGCAAACCGAGGAGTATTGGGGGCACGTCAATCCGATCGGTCCGCGTGCCTGTTATGACGAAGGCAAGCGTTGCGCCGAAACTTTGTTTTTTGATTACCACCGGCAATTCAAGGTAGACATTCGAGTGGTACGTATTTTCAATACCTATGGTCCGCGCATGCATCCGAGGGACGGGCGGGTGGTATCGAATTTCATCGTTCAGGCACTCAGTGGCGAACCTATTACGCTATACGGTGACGGCAACCAGACGCGCTCGTTTTGTTACATCGATGATCTGGTGGAAAGCATGATACGCATGATGAATCAGGACAAGGAAGTCGGCCCGATCAATCTGGGGAATCCGGTAGAATTCACCATACGCCAGTTGGCCGAAACGGTGCTGCGCCTCACGGGATCGAAAAGCCAGCTCGTTTTCCGTCCTTTGCCTCAAGATGATCCTGTGCAACGCCAGCCGGACATCAGGAAAGCCAAGCGGCTGCTTGATTGGGAACCCAAGGTTGCACTCGAGGATGGGTTGAAGGAAACCATCGCGTACTTCAGAAAAATCATCAAGGGATAAACAATGAGAGGACTTACCCGTTACAACATGAAGATCGTGGCAGAAGTCTTGTCCGGCGCGTCTTACAATTTTGAACTGATGGATACGCTGGGCAACCGACCCGTGATCGTCGACTGCGGTGCCAACATCGGCAGCTTTTCACTGGTGTGCAAAACGCGCTACCCTGATTGCCAGATCATTGCGGTGGAGCCTGACAAGGATCTGTTTGCCGCACTGCAAGAAAACCTGAGCCAGTATGAGTCGGTCATGCTCGTACAGGCGGCATTAACAGATAGGGACGGAACCATCACCCTCAAGGGTGGCAAGAACGACGGCGTAGCCAATTCCATTTTCAACGGCGAGATGGTATCGGAAGCCGCGCTATCGATCGTCGAAAGCAAAGCGACGCACAGCTTCCTTGTGGATATCAAGAAGCGATATAAAAGTATCGATGTGTTGAAAATGGATACCGAGGGCGCAGAGTGGTTCTTGCTCGAGGTTCCCGATGCAGTTTTGTCCGATATCGGCGTGATCTACATGGAATTCCATTCGGCTGATTTTTTCCCGCGCCTATGCAACAAGCTCAACGCGACCCATGTGATCCATGAAGCAAAAATTCGTTTCCCTCACCGGGGCGAGGTCGCATGGATACGCAAGGATCTGCTTGCTGCGGAGCAAAAGATTTACGAGATCAGACCTGCTAATATGGCTTGATGGAAACAGATGTAAACATAGATCCAGTATGCGGCATGACGGTGTCGCCCGACACCAAACTGCGTCATGTTTACAGGGGCAAGGCATATTTGTTCTGCAATCCGAAGTGTCAGGCTAAGTTTTCGGCTGATCCCGAGAAATATCTACACCCTGCGCCGCCCACGCCTGCATCAGCCAGCATCTCTGCCGGCGGCTACACCTGCCCGATGGATCCCGAAGTGCATCAGGCCACGCCCGGCTCATGTCCCAAGTGCGGTATGGCACTGGAGCCTGTAGATGCTCTGCCGAAACCAGATATCACCGAATACGTTTGCCCTATGCATCCTCAAATTGTGCGCAGCGAACCCGGCGATTGCCCGATCTGCGGCATGGCGCTGGAGCCGAGAACAGTAGCTGCCAAGGAAGACAATCCCGAGCTGGACAACATGACGCGGCGCTTGTGGATCAGCACGGCATTGGCTGTGCCGGTATTCGTGATGGCAATGGGTTCTGATATGACGATGCCCGCAGATATGTGGATGGGTTTAGCTCCGCAGATGATTTCAAATTCAAAATTGCAATTCATCGAGTTTTTGTTGGCGACGCCGGTGGTGCTGTGGGGTGGCTGGCCGTTCTTCCAGCGCGGCTGGGCATCGCTGGTGAACTGGCATCTGAACATGTTCACGCTGATCTCGCTGGGCATCGGTGTGGCCTGGACATACAGCGTGATCGGTACTTTCCTGCCGGATATTTTTCCGGCCACGCTGCGCCGTGCGGACGGTACGCTGCCCATTTATTTCGAGGCCGCAGCGATGATCACCGTATTGGTGTTGCTGGGACAGGTGTTGGAATTGCGCGCGCGCAGCCGCACCAACACCGCGATCAAACTGTTGCTGGGATTGTCTCCCAAGACTGCACGCATCGTGCATCAAGATGGAAAGGAAGAGGATATTCCGCTGGAACAGGTGCAGGTCGGCGATGTGCTGCGCGTGCGCCCCGGCGAAAAGATCCCGGTGGATGGCGTGGTTGTCGAGGGCAGCAGTGCGGTCGATGAATCCATGGTGACCGGTGAAGCGATAGCGGTGGAAAAGAATGCGGGCGAGCGCCTGATAGGCGCGACGATCAACGGCACCGGCGGTCTGCTGATGCGCGCGGAAAAAGTCGGCGCGGATACCTTGCTCGCGCAGATCGTCCGCATGGTCAGCGAAGCACAACGCAGCCGCGCACCGATACAACGGCTCGCCGATACGGTGTCCGGTTATTTCGTGCCCATCGTCGTATTCGTCGCGCTGTTGGCGTTTGGGATATGGATGGTGTGGGGGCCCGAACCAAGATTCGCGCATGCGATCGTCGCGGCAGTGTCGGTGCTGATCATCGCTTGTCCGTGCGCGCTGGGGTTGGCGACGCCGATCTCGATCATGGTCGGCACCGGGCGCGGCGCGACAGGAGGTGTGCTGATCAAGAACGCCGAAGCGCTGGAGATCATGGAAAAAGTGGACACGCTGGTGACCGACAAGACCGGCACGTTGACCGAAGGCAAACCTAAGTTGATGACAGTCGTGGCGCTGTCCAATTTTCAGGGGCAAAGTTTTCAGGACAACGACATCTTGCAACTGGGCGCCAGCCTGGAACGCGCCAGTGAACATCCGCTGGCGGACGCCATCGTCAAGGGAGCTGAAGCGCGCAACCTGGCTTTGTTCGAAGTAAAAGGATTTCAATCTATCAGCGGCAAAGGTATTACTGGCATGGTGGCGAATCGTAAAGTTGCGATCGGCAATCAGAAATTATTTGAGGCATTGGGCATGGCAATGGGTGAGTTGTTGCAACGTGCGGACGTGCTGCGCGCTGAAGGGCAGACCGTGATGTTAGTCGCAATCGATGGCAAGCCAGCGGGGCTGATCGGTGTGGCTGACCCGATTAAGGCATCCACGCTGGAAGCCGTGCGCGCCTTGCAGTCCGCCGGACTGGAGCTGGTGATGCTCACTGGCGACAGCCGCGCCACCGCAGATGTGGTCGCGAAAAAACTGGGCATCAAACGCGTGGTGGCCGAAGTGTTGCCGGAGCAAAAAGTCGAGATCGTCAAACAACTGCAAGCCGAAGGACGCATCGTCGCAATGGCGGGCGACGGCATCAACGACGCCCCGGCACTTGCGCAGGCACAGGTGGGCATCGCGATGGGAACGGGCACCGACGTCGCGATGCAAAGCGCCGGTGTGACGTTGGTCAAGGGCGATCTCAATGGAATCGTGCGCGCGCGTCGTCTGAGCCAGGCCACGATGCGCAACATCCGGCAGAATTTATTTTTCGCCTTCGTCTACAACATGCTGGGCGTGCCGGTCGCGGCGGGCCTGCTGTATCCGTTCTTCGGGATTTTACTTTCGCCCATCATCGCAGCAGCGGCGATGAGTTTCAGCTCGGTGTCGGTGATTACGAATGCGTTGAGGTTGGGGCGGGCGAAACTTTGATCGTTATTCAACCACTAATTTTCTGTGAAGAATGGTATATCGATCACGATTTTGTTTGCGACTCTCGAGCAGTAGTTTTTCCATGGTGCGAGATGCCTGAACTTCATCGTCAAGCAGTTTAAGAAATGTCCTTATTTCTTCTTTGCTCGGACGAAAGTTTTGAAACGAAATCATGAAGTCGAACTGTGAACCATGCCGGTATAGTCTACCGGGTAATGCATGTTCACCACGATTGCCGAGCATTACACCATAGCGTAGGTAAGGGTAGACGGAACGGTGTGCGGCAGCTTTGGTGCTGTATGTAATTGCATCGTGAGTTGTGACGTTCGTGATTTTTGCTTCAACGATTACGCGCGGCTTCCAGCTGCCATCCTCTTTTCGTTCAATGATAGCGAAATCAGTTTCGAAGGATGTCATTACTGGAATTGCTTTATCGTCTTGCTTATGAGTGGAAATTTCAAACCTGTACGCCAAGTCAAAACTTGTTTTGATTTCTAAATCGGTATTTCGGAACATTGGTTCGCCATGAAGACTTTCGGCCATTGATTCTACCCACTCACGTTCGTTCATCGTCACAATCTCCTATTTTTATAAATGCTGTGGATGCTAACACGGCTGTCTACTCGTAAATCACATCCACACATTTCAACTCGCTCATCACCGCACCTTCCAGCGTGGCGGGGTAATCGTCCGCCAGAGCAGGTGTGGCAGAGTAACAGCGGCGAACTACATCACAGCAACTCTATACCGAAGCGGCGTACCGCGAGTGCGAAGAGTCCGAAGCAAACGACGGTGATGACGATGCAGGCCAGCAGGGTAGGCCAGAATCCGAGGCGCGGCAGCAGCGCAGGAAATGCGAGGAACATCGGCAATGTCGGCACGACATACCAGAAGGTGTACCAGGCGTGGTTGGCGATCTTCTCTTGCGGCTGCTTTTCGACATAGAGCCAGATGAGCGCCAGAACGGTGACGAGCGGGAGCGCGGCAACGAAGCCGCCGAGTTTGTCACTGCGCTTGGCCAACTCAGAGACGAGCACGACAACAGCGGCGGTCAGAAAATATTTCGTAATAATCCAGGCCATGATTTCTCCTTGTGGATTGCACTGTAAGTTTCAGCGCATTGTAACAATATCAGCGCATTTCAATCCGCCGATAGCTGCACCTTCCAGTGTGACGGAATAATTACCAAGCATATAAACTTATCGGAGCGCCCTACAATAAATTGGCCCTTATTAAATGTGGATTCAGTCTCATTAGATTGGCCAGACGGGGAGGATAAAAATCAATGGGGCTGAAGGCCCACTCATGTCCGGGGCGATTCAAATAGTCGATCCCGAGATGGATGCATTTTTCCAGGTGCGACTTGTTGTTAATTTCGGGAGTATTTAATTCTTGATGAGAGAACGAATCGATTTTCAGGGAAATGTTATCGGCACCGCCAAGATAGGA
>CAIOKY010000156.1 GCA_903858965.1 uncultured Nitrosomonadales bacterium
GGACGCGGCGTACCGCCGAAGATCCTGGATTCGGATGACGACGTCAAGAGCGAAGTCGCCAAGGACAAGAATGCGGTGGGCTACGTGAGCGAAGCCAGCGTGGATGGATCGGTCAGGGCGGTACACTAAGCAAGGTTGATTATCTAAAAACTAGGGTGTGGCGCCAGCGTTCAGCGTCACGCCTTGTGCCTGATGCGGCAGTTGCAGATAGCGCTGCGATTGCATCTCGATCAAACGGCTGACGGTACGCGCAGATTCGCCGGATAAGAAATTCCCGGCATACAGTTGTTCCGGCGTTGTTGCAGCTGAGGCCACCAGCCTGACGTTGTTGTCGTACAGCACGTCGATCAACCAGATGAAGCGCCGCGCCGCTGCGGCGTGTTCGGCGCTCAACTGCGGGATGTCAGACAGGAACAGCGTGGGGAAGCGATGTGCGATCGCCAGATAGTCTTCCTGCGCGTGCGCCCCGCCGCACAGTTCTGCGAAATCGAACCACACCGCAGTGCGCGAGGATTTTCTCACCGGGAACGAGCGGTTGTGCAATTCAACATGCCGTTCGCTTATCCGAGTCCCCGCCGCAATCCTTTCGAACAATGCCTCCATGCGCGCTTCGCTGGCAGCATCAGCCGGCACCAGGAACATCGGCTCGCGGGCCATCGCCTGCATGCGATAGTCGGTGCCGCTGTCCACGTGCAGGACTTTCAATTCGCGCTTGAGCAGTGCGATCACCGGCAGGAAGTTCTGCCGTTGCAGGCCGTTCGGATACAGGCCGTCGGGCGGATAATTGGAGGTGGTCATCAGCACCACGCCGCGCTCGAACAGCGCGGTCACCAGCCGTCCCAGTATCATCGCGTCCGCGATGTCGTCGACATGAAATTCATCCAGGCACAACAGGCGCGTCGATCCGGCAATGCGTTCGGCCAACGCGATCAGCGGATCGTTTTCATCGGCCAGCAATTTCATTTCGTGATGCACTTCGGCCATGAAGTTGTGGAAATGGATGCGGCGTTTGCGGCGGTACGGCAGACACGCATAAAACGCATCCATCAAAAATGTCTTGCCGCGTCCCACCCCACCCCACAGGTACAAGCCTTTGGGAACATCCGGGCTGAGCAGGCTGCGCCCCAGGAACTGGTTGCGCCGCGATTTGAAATCCATCAGCTGGTGCCACAGCACATCCAGCTCGGCTATCGCTGCGGCCTGCGCCGCGTCACGGACAAAATCCGGCTTCGCGCTGGCGGCCTCATACCAGGCCTTGGGGCTGGTGCTGCCGTCCGGGGGCAAGTCAGGTTCGTGTCGGGACATGGTTGGTTTGCTTAACAACACCCGCGGGCGATTACTGGAAACATATTGCCATTATGCAATGAGCCCGCCTTGCTGATTGCTTCTTTTGCACAACATCATCAAGCCGCGCTGCAAGCGGATGAAAGATCGCCCCTATGTATTTCAGATCCGTCCGCATGTGCCGGTAGCGACACTTGCGGGCTCACGGTGCGTTTGCCCGGTTCACCTGTCTCCAGACGATTATTCCGGCGATGGCGATGACCAGAGCCAGCAGCATCAGCCAGTATCGTTCCAGGAATCCCGGCTCTGCGATTTTGGGTACAGGGACAATCGCCGCGGGCGGGCGTGGCTCAGGCGGTGAAGCTGCCGGTGCAGCGGGTATCACGATAGGTGCGGGCACTATAACGGGCGGGGGCGTGACAGCCTTGGCCACATTGCTGCTGGCTTTGGACGTTTTTTTTCTGGCTACTTTTGCTGCCGGTTTTGCGACGAGCGCAGGCTGTTCGGCGACGGCTACCGGAGCGGGTGCCGGTTCGGGTATTGCTACCGGCGCGGGTGATTTTTCGGCGACTGCTGCAACCGGCGCTGGCGCAGCGACCGGTACTTCCGCCGGTTTGGTTGCGCAAGCCGACAAGGCCAAGGCTGAAAGAAACAGGGCTGCGGATACGACAACATTGGGTGTTCTTGACATGGCGTTCTCCCCGGATACGGTTAGTGGCATGAGGTCAGGGGGAATCTTCCCACAGTTGGCTTTACCCGGCAAACAATTAAATGCAGCCAGGGCAGTTGCACGGAAAAATAGCGCGTCATATCACGGCAACGGGATGCAACAACAAAAAAACAAAGGGCCGAACTACGGCCCTTTGTCACATTGCCTGCTATTGCCAGACGATTCCGGAAACACCGGCGGTTAAAGGCTGGCAGCGATACTGGCTATCGTCACGGACAATGCGGTCAGCCAGCCGAGATCACCGATGAATTTGGTGTCCTCCAGCGACAGCCTTTCATTGCTCTTGATTTTCGCATTTATCTTTTCCAACTCTGCCTGCAATTCTTTCAGGTTCTTTTGCTGGTTCTGTAATTCCTTCAGCTTTTCAAGCTGCACGATCCTTAATTTGTGGGTATCCAGATGTTGGTCCATGATGCTGTTCTCCTGACGATAGAAACGAAAAGTAATTAATCCCGGCTGCTTATTGCGTGTGATTTGAACGGTACTGTTGAAAATAGTTTCATGGTCGGCCGGATATTTTATATCTGTCGATATGCCATGCCGTTTCTACAACAAGTCTCAAGTGCGCTGCCGTACAATGTATCCATGCACATCCAACCTTTTGCATCTCTTACGCCGGATACCGTGCTCGATGCGCTGGACAGTCTGGGCTTGCGCGGTGACGGTCGCCTGCTTGCGCTCAACAGCTATGAGAATCGCGTCTATCAGGCGGGCATGGAAGAAGGGTTGCCGCTGATCGCCAAGTTTTATCGCCCCGAGCGCTGGTCCGATGCGCAGATACTGGAAGAGCACGCGTTCGTCGCGGCACTGGCCGAGCGCGAGATTCCGGTGGTGCCTGCACTGGAAATAAACGGCTGCACGCTGCACCTGTTCAACGGTTTTCGTTTTTCCGTGTTCACCAGGCATGGCGGCCATGCGCCGGAGCTGGACAACCGCGATACACTGGAATGGATGGGGCGCTTCATCGCACGCATCCACGCCATCGGTGCGCTGGAGTCGTACCGGCATCGCCCCCCACTGGACATCGAAAGTTTCGGCATCGAGCCCGGCGCTTATCTGTTGCAACACGATTTCATTCCGGCAGAACTGGCAGAGGTATACCGCGGCGTGGTCGCGCAGGCGCTCGACGGCGTGCGGCGCTGTTATGAGCGCGCGGGCGACGTGAAAAAAATCCGCCTGCATGGCGACTGCCATGTCGGCAACGTACTGTGGACCGATGCCGGGCCGCACTTTGTGGATTTCGACGACAGCCGCATGGGGCCTGCGATCCAGGATCTGTGGATGTTGTTATCCGGTGAGCGCGCCGACATGACGCGGCAATTCTCCGACTTGTTGGCGGGCTACGAGGATTTTTATGATTTTGATCCGCGCGAGTTGCATCTGGTCGAAGCGCTGCGCACCTTGCGCCTGATCCATTACGCGGCGTGGATCGCGCGGCGCTGGGACGATCCGGCATTTACGGCGGCCTTTCCTTGGTTCAATACCCAGCGCTACTGGCAGGACCGCATCCTGGAATTGCGCGAACAGATTTCATTGATGGACGAGCCGCCATTGTCGGTTTAGGAAAATAGAATGTCTGACGAAGCAGAAACCATCATCGCCGCCACGCAACACTGGCTGGAAAAAGCCGTCATCGGCCTCAACCTGTGCCCGTTCGCCAAGGCCGTGCACGTCAAGAAGCAGATACGCTATGTGGTCAGTGCGGCGACCACGCCGGAAGCCTTGTTGGAAGAATTGATGCATGAATTGCGCGCGCTACAGGATGCCGATCCCGACAAGATCGATACCACGCTGCTGATCCATCCTTACGTGCTCACCGACTTCCTTGATTTCAACGATTTTCTCGATACGGTCGATATCGCCGTAGCGGAACCCGAGTTCAATGATGAATTCCAGGTTGCCAGCCTGCATCCGCAATATCAATTTGCGGGCACCGCGCCGGATGACATCGAGAATTACACCAACCGCTCACCATACCCGATGCTGCATCTGTTGCGTGAAGCGAGCGTGGACAGGGCTGTGGCCGCTTTCCCGGATGCGGACCGGATCGTCGATAACAATATCGAGACGCTGAAGCAACTGGGGCATGAAGGTTGGAAGCGATTGATGGGTTAATTTCGTCCGGATCGTGCCAATATCGGTTTTTCGAAAAATCCCGATAGTGCACATTGGGTTCATTACATATTGGGAACATCAAGGTGGCGATACTGATGACTCAACGATCAAACTGATCCACTCTCCCCGACATCTTCTTTACAAATTTAATTGTCAGGAAATCGCTATAAATTTGTCGCGATTTATATACGCCAATGTCCATGCACCAACTGAAAATACCCATGCGATAATTTTTGCGATCACTGAATTAATGATCAGCCAATCTAATTGCATGACCACAGTAAACGCTGTGATGTTGAAGGCGATAATCATATAAATGACTACCAACGGAAACTTGAACATGAATAATCCCTTTCCTTTGCGCTATGAATTATCGGGACTTGGGCCGCTCACTTCAGTCCCCTCAATTTGTCCAACAATCCGGTACGCTCGAGTATGAAAAACAGGATGATACCGAGAATAATTCCAATCCCGAACGGCAGTGCCAGATTACTCATGATCCAACTCCTTTATGGTTAATTGTTTTTCCGAATGAGAGCTCACGCTTTCGTGAAGCTGCTGCTGCGGTATTTTTTTCCACGACTTGCTCGTCCTTTCTGCCGTATGTACCCATCATGACCTCTCCGAGAATCGCCCCGATGTTGGCTGATTCCACAGCCAGAATGACGCAGAGTCCCCAATATCCGAGCGGAATCTCAAAGAAGAAGTCGACATACGGGTGCGGATTGTCAAATAGCGTAACGTAAACGTAAAAGAAGCCGCGTAGAAAAAGCGGCGGCAGACAAGCCAGCCATTTGGCATGTTTGCCAAATATCCAGGCCACTGCCAATCCAACCACAAAAGGTACAAAAAACACGTCCAGCATCCAGGGGAACGTAAATGTGGATATGCCGGAGAAAGTTTCTATCCGGACACCAAGTAATCTATCGCCCAGATAATTAAGCGCTATACCAACCAGTAGCGCGGTTACGCCGTTAATGACACGTTGATTCATTGCTGTTCTCCTGAAGATTTGCCAGCTATCGAGTACTAATTATTCGTTGACTTGCACATTACAGAACAGTAGCCTGACAATACAGGTACAATTTAATTACTATTTGACTGTACTGTACTGGTTGATAAGCCATGCCAATCATAAGCCTTGATTCGAATGACTCTATGCCGCTGATTGACCAAGTCGTCAATGCGCTGCAAAAAATGATCGTCGGAAGAGCCTTTCGCGCCGGGGCGCGTATGCCCTCGATTAGAAATTTCGCCCAAGATCACGGCATCAGCCGATTTACCGTGGTCCAAGCCTACGACAGGCTTGTGGCAATGGGGTACATGCATTCAAGGCAAGGTGCAGGCTTTTACGTTTCGGCACGTCCCAAACCCCATAATGAGCTTGATGGCACATATAAACCTGACAGCGCAGTAGATGTCGTCTGGCTATTGAGGAATTCTCTGGAGCATCGTTCCAGCAAAACGATGCCGGGGGCATGGTGGCTTCCAGCCTCCTGGATGGAAGACACAGGCATCAAAAAGAGTTTGCGGGCGTTGTCGCTGAAGAAAGGGGAATTTCTGACCGCCTACGGTACACCCGGCGGCTACCTGCCACTGCGGGACCTGCTCCGTAACAAATTGTCCGGCATCGGAGTTGCCGCAGATATTTCGCAGATCGTTCTGACATCGGGCGTAACCCATGCAATGGATCTGGTTGCCCGGTATTTCGTTAAGGCAGGGGATGCCGTTATGGTCGACGATCCGGGATACTTCATTCTGTTCGGCGGATTGAAATCTTTTGGTGCCAATATCGTGGGCGTACCCTGGAACCACGACGGTCCAGATACCCATGCGATGGAGGCATTGATAAAGGAACATCGACCTAAACTTTTTTTTACGAACACGATCCTGCACAATCCGACTGGCACAAGCATCAGTCAGGCAGTCGCTTACCGCATGCTCCACCTCGCCGAGAAATACGACCTGATCCTTGTCGAGGACGATATATACGGCGATCTACATCCTGCGACAGTGACACGACTTGCGACTCTCGATCAACTTAACCGTGTAATTTATGTCAGTAGCTTCTCGAAAACAGTCTCGGCCAGTCTTCGCGTGGGATATTTCGCGTGCAACCCAGCATTAGCGGCAAATCTTTGTGACGTTAAATTGTTGACCGGTTTGAGTACTTCTGAAGTAAGCGAACGACTGATGTATCAGCTTCTGACCGACGGGCATTACCGGAAACATCTCGACAAGCTCCGCGCAAAACTGCAAATTTCAAGGCAACACGTCATTGCAAAACTAGAAAAAATCGGTTTTACGCTTCACTGTGAACCGGAGGGTGGAATGTTCATTTGGGCGAAACTGGATGATCGGTACAATTCAGTTGATATGGCGAGCTTAGCCGCAAAAAAGGGAATCATGCTCGCTCCCGGGAATATGTTTCGCCCACACCAAGAGCCTTTCCCTTGGCTCAGATTCAACGTGGCCCATTGCGACGACGAAGCGACATTTGAATTTTTTTCAGAATTTGTATCCGGCAACCATGGGTGATCACCATGCTTTTGTACAGATCGTCTCTACCCCGGCAGGTTAGGGATCGGCGATTCTTATCGTAAACTGACTGTCCGCGTTGTGTGGAAAACGACATGTTATGAAGGCCCGCTTTAGGACAGCGTGAAGGTGTTATTTACCGGCGATCTGCTGGAACAACTCCAGTCGGCGCGCGTCGATTTTCCCTGCCGTGACCGCGTTGCGCAATGCGCAACCCGGTTCATGTGAGTGACGACAATCCTGAAAACGACACTGACCCAGATATTGCGCGAATTCCACAAAGCCCTGTTCTATTCCACCGAAGCTGAGGTGGTGCAGGCCGAAAGCTTGCACACCGGGGCAGTCGATCAACTTAGACACCCCGACACGGTGTGGCGGAGCCTTCTGGTGCGGGAGGGGTGTCTGGTGGCTGCTCCCGCAATCGGCCGCTTCGCGGTAACGTGTCGCAGCCGCGCCATCATCATCTATCCGATACAGTCGTGCATGCGTGGTCGTGTGCTTTCCGGAATCCAGCGCAGTGGATATTTCGCGCGTGGCAGCTTGTGCGCCGGGTAGCAGCGCATTGATCAGCGTGGATTTTCCCATGCCCGATTGTCCGACCAGCACGCTGGTATGGCCGTGCAGGAAAGGTCGCAACGCAGAGATGTCCTGCTGTGCGCTGAGTTCCAGCACACGATAGCCGATGGCGGTATATGGGATGAGCCGCTTACGTGCGGCTGCTGCGGCTTCGGACAGATCGCATTTGTTCAGCACGATCAACACATCGAGCTTCTGGTCGAATGCCGCAACCAGGCAGCGTGCCAGCAATTCGTCGCTGAATGAAGGCTCGGCGGCGACCACGACGATGATCTGCGTGACGTTCGCGGCGATGAGTTTTTCACGGAAGGCATCGGAGCGGTGCAGCAGCGAGCGGCGTGGCGCGATATGTTCGATCACGCCTTGCGCGCCGCTACCATTTTCGGTTGATGCGTCTGCCGTGCGTTGAATTTCCACGATATCGCCGCATGCCATTTCGCTTTTCTTGCCGCGTGTCAGGCAGGACATCTCGTTGCCGTCATCCAATCGCACCAGATATTGGCGGCCAAATGCGGCCACGATCTGGCCGTACAGGAGCTCGCTCAAATCTTGAACAGCGCGTCGATTTTCGCGGCGCAGATGAAATCGTTTTCCGACAGGCCGTTGACGGAGTGGGTGGTATATTCCACCTGGCAACTGTTATAGGTGACAGTGAGGTCGGGATGGTGGTCTTCGCGGTGCGACAGCCACGCGATCGCGTTCACGAATGCGATGGTCTGGTAATAATCCTTGAAATGGTAGGTCTTGCTGATCAGGTGATCGTAGCGCTGCCAATTTTCGAGTTGCCGGATCAGGCTGTCGGCTTCCGTATTCGACAGCGGCGGCGTACCTTTTGCGCAGGGCTTGCATTGTTTGCTGGTCAAACTGGATGCGGTGTTCATTTGCGGCTCACTTGAATTTGTAGAAGATGTTCAGGTACGCGGCGAGGTCCTGCGTTTCCTTGGTGGTGAAATGCGCGTTGACATTGCCGCTGCACATGCCGATCTGCTCGATCAAGCCGTCCGGGCTGTTGCGCTTGCGGTCGAAGCGGGTGAATATCTTGTTGCCGTCCCCGCCCATGATCTTGTTGTGACACTGGTTGCAATCGTATTTCTCGAATATCTTCTGTCCTGCCTGGGCGTTGCCGTCCGGGAAAGGATTGGCGGATGCAGTCGTCGCTGCGCACAACAAAAACAAAGCGGTGATGAATTTCATAATGTCCTCCTATTGGGCTTGCAGATGGGCGATGCGCACCATCGCCGGTGGGTGTGAATCGTAAAATTTTGAATACAGCGGGTCGGGTGTCAGTGTCGCCGCGTTATCCTGATAAAGCTTGACTAGCGCGTTGACCAGGTCGGACGCATCGGTTTGCTTCGCGGCATAAGCGTCGGCCTCGAACTCATGTTTGCGCGAATAGGCCGACATGATAGGCCCGAGCAAAAAGCTGAACACCGGCAGCGTCATGAAGAACAGCAACAGCGCGAGCGCGGTGGAAGGCGTGCTGATGCCTAGCCCCTGATAGAACCAGGTGGTCTGCATCAACAGGCCGAGCAACCACAGGAATCCAAGACTCATCGCAAAGGTCGCAATGATGCGCTTCGCCACATGGCGGCGTTTGAAATGGCCGAGCTCATGCGCCAATACCGCCTCGACTTCGTTGATGCTCAAGCGTTCCAGCAGCGTGTCGAAAAACACGATGCGCTTGGTCTTGCCGAAGCCGGTGAAGTAGGCGTTGCCGTGCGCGCTGCGCTTCGAGCCGTCCATCACGAACAAACCCTGTGCGGTGAAACCGCAACGGTTGAGCAAAGATTCGATGCGCGCTTTCATCGTTTCGTCCTGCATGGGCGAGAATTTGTTGAACAGCGGCGCGATGAACGATGGATAGATAAACAGGATCAGCAGATTGAACACCACCCACACCAGCCATACGTACAGCCACCAATAGGATCCCATGCGTTCCATCAGCCACAACACGCCGAACAGCAGCGGCAAGCCGAGCACAGCGCCGATCAATATGCCTTTCAGCGCGTCCAGCAGATACAGAGTAAAAGTCATCTTGTTGAAACCGAAGCGTGCCTCGATGACAAAGGTGCGATAAATACTGAACGGGGCTTCCAGCAGCGAGTACAGTACCAGCACGGTAACGAGGGTGGCCATGCCTTGCAAGATCGGTGTGCTGAACCAGCCGTTGCACAGATTGGCGATGTACTGGATGCCGCCCGCCAGCGTGAAAGCCAGCAGCAGTGCTGCATCGAACAGCGTGCCCAGCATGTCGAAGCGCGTCTTGGCCGAAGTGTAGTCGGCCGCTTTTTGATGGTCACCAAGCTGGACTTTTTCATGGAAGGCCTCAGGCACGGCTGCCCGATGCATGGCGATATGCGCCAGGTGGCGGCGTGCCAGCCAAAGTTTGGCCAGTGTGGTCAGCGCCAATGCGGCGATGAAAATAGCAGTAAATTGTGCAGCAGTCATAAGAGTGTTAATTCAGTGTTCGCAAGAGGCGGGGTTGTGACACAATATGCGCCACAGCGTTCAATAACAGCGCTTCAAATTTAAACAAGAGCTTGGCTAATTATGGCACAAAACCAAAACTACCTGATCTGGATAGACATGGAAATGACCGGCCTGGTACCGGATACCGACCGCGTGATCGAGATCGCGATGGTGATCACCGACAACGATCTGGTAACGATCGCAGAGGCGCCGGTGCTGGTTGTGCATCAGCCCGACAGCGTGCTGGATGGCATG
This sequence comes from uncultured Nitrosomonadales bacterium, assembly GCA_903858965.1. Classification (GTDB taxonomy): domain Bacteria; phylum Pseudomonadota; class Gammaproteobacteria; order Burkholderiales; family Gallionellaceae; genus Gallionella. Next base: position 9,968 of record CAIOKY010000156.1, read on the forward strand.
GATGCGTGGAACAAATCCACCCACGGGAAATCCGGTTTGATCGACAAGGTGAAGGCTTCCACACTGGATGAAGCGATGGTCGAAACGCAGATGATTGAATTCCTCAAAGAATATGTGCCGATCCGCACCTCGCCGATGTGCGGCAATTCCATCTGCCAGGACCGGCGTTTCCTCGCGCGCTGGATGCCCAAGCTGGAGGAATATTTTCATTACCGCAATCTCGACGTGAGCACGCTCAAGGAACTGGCCAAGCGCTGGAAGCCGGAGATGGCGCAAGGAGTAAAGAAGCACGGCAAGCATGAAGCGCTGGCCGACATCTACGAGTCGATCAGCGAGATGAAGCATTATCGGGAGCACTTTATCAAGCTTTGAACAACGGCGTCAGCAGTCTGGTTTTTCTGCACGCCAAGCATGCCTGGAGGTAACGATGACCAAGACTAAGCCTGTTGCACCTATCCCGTCCGAAATAGACCAGGCACAGGTCATCGAACGACCGGATGGTTTTTACTGGCAGGATACGATCACCGGAAAAGAATACGGCCCTTACCCCACACTGCTCGAAGCGCTGCAGGACATGCAGAGTCAGGGTAGTGATACCGGCTATGAAGAAGGCGAGACACTCGAAGATGCCGAAGCAGAGATTGGCATCTCTGAATGGATAGACCCGGATACCGGCGAGCCTGGGGCAGGCGTGTCGCCGCGTCTGGCCGACAATTGACCCGATTAACTGCCGGCAGCCCGGCTTATGCCTGAAGCAAAAACAGTCGTGTCGTTTGGCATGCTGCGCACATCGGCTTTCATCCCCCACAGTTGCGAGATCACCGGCTGAGTAGTGCCCAGCGCCGCGCTGGACCAGAACTGCTCCGTACCTGCGTGACTCCTGTCAGATAACAAATCAGTATTATCCAATCGGCGGCGCAGCTCGCGTGCGACCGCGGCGGACGGGTCGATGATCGCAACCGATGAACCCGCGATCTCCCGTATCAGCGGCGTGAGGAACGGATAGTGCGTGCAGCCCAACACGAGGGTGTCGGCGCCTTGTTCCAGTAATGGGGCTACATATCGTTCTACCAGTGCACGCGTTCCATCGCCGGACAGGTCGCCTGCTTCCACTTGTTCCACCAGTCCCGGACAGGCCTGCATCAATATCTTCACACCGGCGCCGAAGCGTTCGTGCAGTTTCGCAAAGTTGTCGCTGTCGATCGTCCTGCTGGTGGCCAGCACGCCGACCACGCCGGATTGCGTGACCGCTGTTGCAGGTTTGACTGCAGGTTCCATCGCGACGATGGGCAATGAGAATCTTGCGCGCAGTGTCCGGATCGCCACACCGGTCGCGGTGTTGCACGCCACGACGATGGCCTTGGCGTGCTGACGGATCAGGAACTCGACGATGGCGATCGCTCTTGCCTCGATCGCTCCGGTGGATTTGTCGCCATACGGGGCATGGCCTGAATCGGCCACATACAGCAGGTCTTCGCTAGGCAGCTCGCGGCGGATCTCGCGCAACACAGACAATCCGCCGACGCCGGAATCGAATACGCCGATGGGATTTTTTGCTGTCGGCAAGGACGCTGGATTAACGGACATTTTTCGTATTGGCTGCAACCAGCGCGGCCATTGCCGCTGCATCGTGTTGCCCGCTGGCGTTCAATCCTGCGATGACTCCCGCCTGATTTTGCGCGGGCTGGTTCTGGCTGACTTTCCATTTGCCTGTCAGCCTGGTGATGACGATCTCGAATCCGACGATGGCTTCGATCAGTTTGTCGGTGTACTCGCGAGGTGCGTCCGCTACCGACCACGGCTGCGAGAAATTTGCTTCTTGGTGATCGGTGAGCGCTTCTAGCTGGCTACGTATCCAAGCCGCATCGTCGATGATGCGCAAGTTTCCGTAAGCATGCACGACCGCGTAATTCCAGGTCGGCACGACCTTGCTGGTTTCCTTTTTGGTCGCATACCAGCTCGGTGTGATGTAGCAGTCCGGGCCGTGGAATATCGCCAGCACCTCGACGTCTTTTGCAAAATCGCGCCACAGCGGATTCGCGCGCGCCACATGGCCGCGCAACGTGCCGAACGGCGCAGGCGCATCCGCGAGGTGCAGCGGAATGTGGTTCGCTTCAAGACCTTTGGATGTCAGCGTCACCAGAGTCGCCAGCGGCCGCGCGCGCATCAGCGCGTGCATGACTTCGGTACGGGGTTGTTCGAAATGTTTAGGGGTGTACATAAATGTTGGCAGGAATAACAGTATCTACGCTGGCTTGGTTAGCCCAACTTGAACGAGGCAAAACTTTGTGTCCCCGATCATTGGCAACCATGATGCCGTATACGTACCGTTGATGGTGACCTTGAAATCCTTGGCACCAGTTGGTTTGGTAATTATTCCAGTTATGGGCATGCCGCTACGGAACAATCCATAGATTCCTTCGCTGCTACCGGAATAGAATTGCTTGTGATCAGCAACGACGAGAAAGTATGCAGACTGAAAGCCTGAGGATACCAGCTGCTCAAGGAACGCAATGTCTTTGCAGAAACTAAACATTGACTCTGGAACTTGACCGTTGCGAGGGTATTTCAATTCGATCGCACTCAAAGGCTCATCTGACAAAGATGTTATAGCGATATCCATTTCTTTCTTTTCGAATTTCGACTTATTTAATTTGAAATGCGAGACATTGCGTTCAAACTGAACTTTGCAGTCGACAAGCTGGGTACGCAGATATAACCCGAGCTCATGCTGCAAGCTGAATTCGTTGTAAATCTCTATAGCTCCGTTGCCAACGGCTTGAGTAAACTTAGTGATATGGTGATCAAGTTTCATCGGTCTAACGTAAAGCCAACCGACCCTTTACTTCTTCGCCCCCATCGCCAGCGCCCTCAACCTCCCTTGCTCCAGATCAGCCGCATTCGGCTGAATCAGCCAGCCTTGCAGGTTCTCCATCACCAGGTCGGTCAGCGCGTGCATCCAGTCGTTGCGTTCGTTGAGGCAGGGGATGTAGTGGTATTCGCCGCCGCCCGCGTGCTGAAAATCTTCTTTGCCTTCCATCGCGATCTCTTCCAGCGTCTCCAGGCAATCCGCGACGAAGCCGGGGCAGACAACGTCGACACGTTTGGTTTTTTTCTTGCCGAGTTCCGTGAGCGTGGCAGTGGTGTAGGGCTTGATCCATTCCGCCTTGCCGAAGCGTGACTGGAAGCTGATGAAATATTGTTCGGGTTTCAGGCCGAGTTCATACGCCAGCAAACGCCCGGTCTTGTGGCATTCGCAGTGATAAGGATCGCCCTTGTCCAGTGTGAATTGCGGCAGGCCATGGAAGCTCATCACCAGTTTTTCCGGGCGACCGTTCTTCATCCAGTAGTCGTTGATGTTGTTCGCCAACGCCTTGATGTAGCCGGGGTTGTCATGGAAATTCTTGATGGTGCGCAGCGCGGGCGTGTTGCGCATTTGTTGCACTTCGGCGAACACGATGTCGAACGCGGTGCCGCTGCTGCTGGCGGCATATTGCGGATACATCGGCACGATCAGGATGCGCTGGCAATTCTGTTCCTTGAGTTTGCGCAGCGTGCTGGGTATCGAAGGATTGCCGTAGCGCATCGCATAGTCCACGACGAACGGCGCCTTGGTGCGCTCGCCGAGATAACCTTGCAGCAGCACGGCTTGTTTCCCGGTGTGCACACGCAACGGCGAACCTTCCGACATCCATATCTTGGCATATTTCGCCGCGGATTTTTTCGGGCGCGTGTTGAGGATGATACCGTTCAGGATCAGCCACCAGATCGCCCGCGGTATCTCGACGACGCGCGGGTCGCCGAGAAATTCTTTCAGGTAAGGACGCACGGCTTCAGTCGTGGGTGCATCCGGCGTGCCAAGGTTGATCAGCAGGATGCCGGTCTTGGCGGGCGTGCCATGTGCGAATGTGGGTTCAGTTTGGTAGGTCATAAAGTTAATCCTGGTTAGTAAAAGGCTTCTTCAATTCTGCGAAAGAGCATTGCCCAGCAAGCGCGCGGTGATGTCCACGATGGGAATGACATGCTCATAGTCCATGCGCTTCGGGCCGACCACGGCGAGGGTGCCGACCACTTGTCCATCGGCGGAGTAGGGTGCGGTGATCACGCTGCATTCGTCCAGCGAGGCCAGCCCTGATTCGCTGCCGATGAAGATATGGATACCTTGTCCGCGGCCTCCGGCATCCAGCAGTTGCAGCAGCTCGGTCTTCTTCTCGAACAGGTTGAACAGGCCGCGCAAGCGGTTCATGTCACCGGACAGGTCTTCGACATGCAGCAGATTGTGTTCGCCACTGATGACGTAATCGCCGGATTGCTTTGCTTCCGCCGCGTCGCCTGCGGCCAGCGCAGCCGTCATCAACGCGCTCATGTCCTGATGCAGTTGCTGCAGCTCGCCGCGCAGCCGGTCGCGGATCTGCGAAAAGCTGCAGCCGATGTAATTCTGGTTGAGGAAATTGCCCGCCTCGGTGAGTTGCGATTGTGTGTAATCGCGTTCCAGCAACAACACCCGATTTTCCACCTCGCCGTCCGGCATCACGATGATCAGCAGCACGCGCTTATCGCCCAGGCGCAGGAATTCGATCTGGCGCACGGTGATCGCGCTACGCCGCGCGGTGGCCACCACACCGGTGAAGTGCGTCAGGTCGGAAAGTATGCTGGAGGCCTGTGCGATCAAGCGCGACGGGTTGTCCGGCTGCAACTTGTTTTCCATCTGCTGTACGCTCTTGCTGTCCAGCGGCTTGGTGATCAGCATCGTGTCGATGAACAGGCGGTACGCCAAGCCTGTCGGAATGCGACCTGCCGAAGTGTGCGGGCTGCTGACCAGGCCGACGTCCTCGAGTTCGGACATTACGTTGCGTATCGTCGCCGCGCTGACTTCCAGGCCGGAGTACTGGAGCAGCGCGCGCGAGCCGACCGGCTGGCCTTCGCTGATGTAGCGTTCCACCAGGGTCTTGAGCAGGATTTGTGCGCGATCATTGAGCATGGTGCGGATTCTACCATTCGTGTCGATAGTTACCACGCATCTGTTGAACGCGCGCCTCATTTAAGTTGATGCGCATGGTCGGGTTTTAATCGGGTGATTTGTGCAAATGTCGTTCGAAATTGAACTTCTATCTTGTAAGCTACTCAACCACACTATAATTTTTCAGGGGAGCATGGATGTTGCGCGTATTTTTTGCATTTGCATTTATGCTGATAACGATCGCCGGGCTGGCGCTACAACCGGCGTTCGCAGAGACACCCATTGAGGTGTTGGCTGCGCTAAAAGCCGAGGCATCGGGTATGCCGGGTTTCCAGGAGTTTTCCGCCGAGCGCGGTGAGAAATTCTTCAAGACCAAGCATAATCACAATCTGAGTTGTTCGACTTGCCATACCGACAACCCCGCCGCGCAAGGCAAACATTCGGAGACCGACAAGATCATCAAGCCGCTTGCCCCGGCGGCCAACGAGGAGCGATTCACCGACATGAAAAAAGTAGCCAAGTGGTTCAAGCGCAATTGCAACGATGTGCTGGACCGCGAATGCACCGCGCAGGAAAAAGGCGATGTGCTTGCTTACCTGCTCACCGTAAAAAAATAGGAGATCGCCATGTCGTTCAATGCCAATAAATTTACCCGGATGTTTTTTGTTGCCGTGCTGGTGACCGGAACGGCGATGTCTGTTGCACGGGTTTCCGATGCCCGCGCTGAAGGACAGAAGAGTGCGGTCAGCGATCCCAAATGGAAGAGCGAGTGCGGGGCTTGTCATTTTGCCTATCCGCCGCGATTTCTTCCGGCCGAATCATGGCGCGCGATCATGACCGGGCTGGACAAGCACTTTGGCAGTAATGCCGGTCTGGATGCCGAATCTGCAAATGAAATAACGGCGTTCCTGGAAAAGAACGCCAGCACCAAGAAGCATGATACAACCATGAAGCCATTGCTGCGTATCACCGAAACCTCCTGGTTCAAGTCCGAACACAGGGAGGTGGCAGCGAGCACATGGAAACTGCCAAAGGTGAAAAGTCCTGCCAATTGCGTTGCTTGCCACACCAAGGCGGAGAGCGGCGATTTCGACGAAGATAATGTCAGGATTCCCAAGTAAATAAATATTATGATCAAACGTATCCTGGTATGGGACATACCCACACGCGTCTTTCACTGGCTGCAGGCACTGTCTTTCGCCGCGGCCTATCTGACGGCCTTTTCTGAACGCATGCGCAATTATCATGTCGCGCTCGGGTACATCCTGCTGGGCTTGCTGGTGTTCAGGTTGTTATGGGGCTTTGTCGGTACACGCTATGCGCGGTTCAGCTCCTTCCTGTTCAATCCTAAGGAAGTCGTTGCTTATCTGCTGTCGATGTTCAGGGGAAGGGCCGCGCATTATCTGGGGCATAATCCGGCGGGGAGTGTGTCGGTCTGGCTGCTGCTGGCACTCGGTATGTTTATCTGTGTGACGGGGGTGATGGCGCTACAGGATGACGCCAGCGATCTGGTGGTCGATCTGCATGGCGTCTCGACCGATATCATGCTGGCTGTGATCGTGTTGCACCTGACCGGCGTACTGGTCAGCAGCATCATGCATCGCGAGAATCTGGTGCGCGCCATGTTCACCGGTTGCAAATCTTCCGGACAGGATGAAGGTATTCAGCGTTCTTACGGCTGGCTGGGTGTGGCGATGGTGGCGGCAGTGATCATATTCTGGTTCGTCTACGTCAAGCGACCGCTGGGATGATATCCGCGTGCAGCATGCCGTGGACTCGGACAATCGTTTTTCAGTCAAGGGGTGATGAATGAAGTGCAGTATCAAGCTCGGGAATCTTGTGGCCGGTATTTTTCTGGCGGTTTTATCGGCAGCGGTATATGCAGACAATACAGCAACGAATCCTGAATTGCCGACCGCAGCAAGTTTTTATACCAATCATTTCCAATCGTTAAAACCGCGATCATTCGATGTGCCACCGGTCAATGTGCATGCATACAATTCTGCGGCTTACCTGCTGGCGACGAACGAAGAGGACGCACTACTGGCGCAGGATGGCGAAACACCGGTCACTCCTGTTTCGGAATTCAAGCCTCCGCTGATATCGGGCAGAAAGATCCACGAGTATTTTGGCTTGAGCACCGTGGTGCTGGCCGGCCTGACGATGATGGCTGCGCCCGATACCTGTGAAAACAATTGCTCAGGTGCTGCACAGACGCCGAGACAGACATCCGGCACCACCCATACGAGGCTGGCCAGAGCCACCGCTGCGATGGCCGCAGCCACCGTGATGACCGGGCTGGTGTATCACTGGAACGACATTCATTGGGAAGACCCGTTTACCGATCCGGATAAAATGCATGCGCGGCTGGCAACGGCTGGCGCGCTGATGATGCTCTATGCAGTGCATAAATCATCAACGTCCACCGTACCGACCAGTCATGCGGGTATCGCTGAGGCGGGCGCGGTGGCGATGCTGGTCGCGATCAAATTGACCTGGTAGCGGGGTGAGATGATGCAAAGGAAATCGAAAGTCGCAGCATTGTTCGCCGCCGTTCTGATGACGGGCAGCGTGTGTGCACGGGCGGAAGAAAGTTTTGTGGATTGGCTGCTGAATTTTCAGCGTACCAAGGGAGTGAAGCCGGTTGCCGACAAGCAATACCAGGAGGAATGCGGGGAATGCCACTTCGCCTATCAACCCGGATTGCTGCCGGCAAAGTCCTGGGAGCTGATACTGAATGTCGAAGCGTTGCGTAAACATTATGGCGTCAATGCCGAACTCGATAAAGATACACTGAAGGTCATTCATGACTACGCAGTAGAAAACGCGGCGGACAAATCCTGGTACAAGCGGTCGCGCAAGATCGCTGTTGCAACAGAGGATGGCCCGGCTCCGTTGCGGATCACCGAGCTGCGCTATATTTCCCGCAAGCACCACGATATTGCCGAGAAGATGATCAAAGGCAACACAGGCGTGAAGTCGCTGAGCTTTTGCGACAAATGCCACACCCAGGCCGCGCAGGGTGTCTATGATGCAGATACCGTGAATATTCCGAATTATCCCAATTGGGATGGCTGGTTTAACAAGTATTGACCCGGGTTATTGATCCGCATATGACCGATTCCCGCCATTTTTATCGTGACCTTCCTGCACTGGATACCTTCTCCGAAGCCGTGGAGGTAAAACGACACGTATCTGTCCCGGAGGACTGGTGGATCGTGATTGCCGATGTGGTTGGTTCCACACAAGCGATCCAGGACGGGGATTACAAGAAGGTGAACACTGTTGGAGTGGCCTGTATCGCGGCCGTGGTTAATGTGGATCGCAGTATCGATATCCCTTTCGCTTTCGGTGGCGATGGCGCGACTTTTGCCGTGCCGGATGTGTTCATGCAGCGCATCATTCCCGCGTTGCGCGGTTCGCAAAGGCTGTCCCGGGAGAGCTTCGGCCTTGATCTGCGCGTGGGCCTGGTGCGGGTAGGCGAGCTGACCGGGCAGGATTTCTGGGTGGATGTGGCAAAGATCCGTCTTTCCCCGCACATGACGCAAGCGGCTTTTTCCGGACGCGGCTGGCACGAGGCGGAAAGGCGCGTTAAAACGCCGGATGCACAAGGTGTGATGATCGTGCGGGAAGAGGATGGTCCGGCTGAGGCAAGTTTCGAAGGATTCGAATGCCGCTGGAAGAGTGTTCCCAATTTCAACGGACACAAACTTTCCTTGCTGGTGACTGCGATGTCGAATAATCCCGGCGTAAATCTCGACACATACCGGGCAGTCTCGGGGAAAATCCATGAAATATATGGCGACGTGGCGAACTACCATCCCTTGCGCCCCAAGCGCCTGGGCATGGCTTTCAATCCGCGGCTGTTAAGCCATGAGTGGCGTGTCCGTACCGGAGATTCAGTATGGGGTAAACGTCTGGGATATTTTATAAATTTGTTGTTCCTGAATTTGGCAGGTGTTTATCTCTTTATGCGTAACATTGATACCAGAGAGGTGAAGTGGAGCCGTTACCGCTATGATATGGTCGACAATACGGACTTCCGGAAGTTTGATGGCGTGTTGCGCATGGTGATCGATGGCAGCGACGCACAGGCCGCGGAATTGGAGCAATATCTTGAATCCCAATTGCTTGCCGGGCGGCTCATCTATGGCGTGTATAAATCTCGGGAGGCTTTGGTAACTTGCCTGGTTCAATCATACAACGGTAATCATATGCATTTCGTGGATGGCAGCGATGGCGGTTATGCACTGGCTGCGCGCGGACTCAAGCAGCAACTGAAAGCCTTGCGGACGAGAACTATCATTGCCGATGCTGCGATATTTCCGTCTTCATCACGCTGAATAGCAATCAGTGGCCCGCTGCAGTTTATGCCCGCCACAGCGCAGTACAATACCCTATGTGTTCGATGCTAACGCAGCCAATTCCACTTCACTGAACCCTGCAGCGCGTCGCGCTTCCAGGTTGAACGGCCCGCGCATGACCGGCGCTTGATATTCGGTCGCCAGACGGGCATAAGTGGCGACCGGCTCCAAGCCGCGCTGTTCGCACAGCCAGTTGTACCAGCGGTTGCCAATCGCGACATGGCCGATTTCGTCGCGCAAAATGATATCAAGAATTGCGGCAGCGGCCATGTCTCTGGCCTGCGCCAGTTTGGCACGCACTTGCGGCGTGGCATCCAGGCCGCGCGCTTCCATCGTGCGCGGCACCAGCGCGATGCGCGCGAGGATGTCGCTTTGCGTTTTTGCAGCCATCTCCCACAAACTGTTGTGCGCGGGAAAATCCCCGTACGCGTACCCCTGGCCTTGCAAGTGTCCGGTCAGCAGGGAGAAATGCAGCGCCTCTTCATCCGCGACTTGTAACCAGTCAGCGTAATACGCGCGTGGCATACCGGCGAACCGCCAGATCGCATCCAGCGCCAGATTGATCGCATTAAATTCTATGTGTGCCAAGGCGTGGATCAATATCGCGCGGCCTTCCTGCGTGATCATTGAACGGCGCTTGACCGAGAGCGGTGACACCAGCTCGGGTTTATCCGGTATGCCGGGCATGGGTTGTTGTGTCGATAAAGCCGCCTGTGTATCCAATCCGGTTTCGCCCGACATCCATGTTCGTGCCAGCAGGCGCACGCCTGCCGCCTTGCGGGCGGCATCGCGTTCGCCCAGCCAGAAAAGCGCGGCAAGCCGTAATTCGGGTGGTTGGGCAGTGTTGTTGATCGGCGGTGGCGTATGCAAAAGTTAAATTCCGGCAGGTGCAGAAAAATATGACTGTGCCAGGGAGTGTGCCCATTTTTCCAGCGGGACACAATATGCAGAACCGACCAATAACCCAGTTATTTACTAGGCAAAATAAAAAAATACCAATAATTATTTTAAGGTTTATAATGATCTTGGGATAACTAAGGTTATGTCGGTAGTGTGCCTGCTTGATGTATGTATCCAGTACATCAAGCGTGGCCAGAGAGAGTGGAGTTTCCCTCAAACCAGACAGGCCGAGTGACATTGGTGTTTCCCGGTTTCTTCTTAATAATAACCAAGGAGATTTAAAATGACCGAAGTGATAATTTTTATTGGCCTGTTTGTCCTGACCGGAATCATCATTGTGACTGATACTGCACAATGGGACAGGAAGAAATAATCGGCTTGATGCGAGCCCTGTCGTTCATGGGGCGTACTGATACCTGATTCAGTACACCATCGCGGTGTGTGACCGGTTTGCGGACTGGAATTTCAAGGGGCTGGCATAAGTGCCAGCCCTTTTTCATTCTGGAGGCCGGATCATTTTGGCCAGTTCAGATATCAACCGAAAAAGCGTTGTAGTTGTGCAGAGGCCTTTTCTTGTAAGATGCGCGACATGATGAAACAGGAACCAGAAAAACACATAGTGCTCGGTATCACCGGCGGCATCGCGGCCTACAAGGCGGCAGAGTTGTTGCGTCTGCTGATCAAACAAGGAACGGAAGTACAGGTCGTGATGACAGAAGCGGCGTGCCATTTCATCACACCGACTACGATGCAGGGCCTGTCCGGCAAGCCGGTGTTCACCGACCAGTGGGATGCAAGTGTGCCGAACAGCATGGCGCATATCAATCTGAGCCGTGCCGCGGATGCGATCTTGATTGCGCCCGCGAGCGCGGACTTTATCGCCAAGCTGGCGCATGGTCTGGCGGACGATCTGCTTTCTGCCTTGTGCCTGGCGCGCAACTGCCCGCTGGTCATCGCGCCCGCAATGAACCGCGAGATGTGGTTGAACGCGGCGACGCAACGCAACATCAAACAATTGCTTGCCGATGGCGTGCAGATATTGGGTCCGGACAGCGGTGTGCAAGCGTGCGGCGAAGAAGGCATGGGGCGTATGCTCGAAGCGGCGGAACTGGCACGCGACGTCACAGCTTTGCTGGGCAACATGACGAACGCAAGCACGGCACAGGAAACCGCATCATCGCCGACGGTGCAATCTTCATCCAGAAAACTGGCGGGCAAGAAAATCCTGGTTACAGCGGGGCCGACTTACGAAGCGATCGACACCGTGCGCGGCATCACCAATCTCAGTTCCGGAAAGATGGGCTATGCCGTAGCGCAGGCCGCGCTGGAACTGGGTGCGCAAGTCACGCTGATCTCCGGACCGACTGCGCTGGTCAAGCCGCAAGGCGTGCAAAGTGTCGACGTGCAAAGTGCTGCGCAGATGTTCGACGCTGTGAAACAGCGCATTGGAAATTGCGATATTTTCATCGGCGTCGCAGCTGTAGCGGACTATCGTGTCGCGCAACCCAGCGCGCAAAAGATCAAGAAAAGTACGGATCACCTCACGCTGGAGCTGGTACCGAACCCGGACATCCTGGCCTATGTTGCCAATCTGCCAAACCCGCCGTTCTGCGTGGGGTTTGCAGCCGAGAGCGAGAATCTTGCGGAATATGCCGAGCAGAAACGCCGCGCGAAGAAGCTGCCGTTGCTGGTGGGCAATCTCGTGCAGCAGGCATTCGGTAGCGATGACAACGAGCTGGTGCTGTTCGATGATAGCGGCCGGCAAACTTTGCCGCGCGCCGACAAGCTGACGTTGGCACGCCAACTGATGCAGCGCATTGCACAACGTATCAAGGGAGGAATACTGAAATGAAACGTGTCGCCCAGATTGAACACATACCCGTGGATGTGAAGATACTCGACCATCGCCTGCATGAAAGCATGCCCGGCTATGCGACGACCGGTTCGGCGGGGATAGATCTGCGTGCCTGCATCGAGCACAACATGGTGATACAGCCCAAGCAATGTGAACTCATTCCCAGCGGCATCGCGATCCATTTAAGCAATCCCGGCTATGCCGCGATGATCCTGCCGCGTTCCGGCTTGGGGCACAAACACGGCATCGTGCTGGGCAACCTGGTCGGCCTGATCGACTCGGATTACCAAGGGCAGATTTTTGTATCACTGTGGAACCGCAGCCAGATGCCCTTCACGCTAATGCCGATGGAACGCATGGCGCAACTGGTAATCGTGCCGGTGATGCAGGCGAAGTTCAACGTTGTGGCAGACTTCCCGTTGAGTGAACGCGGCAGCGGCGGCTTCGGCAGTACCGGTAAACACTGATAGTGCGGGTCGGCTTGCCCGCCTGATAACTATTTGCCTAATTGAATATGGGAAATAATTTACCTTGTCCTGTTTGCGATGAAGCATGTTCACTGTTTGATGTTGTGGATTTCAATAAATCATGTGAAGAAGCAAAAGGAAAATTCCTCACCCTTGCAGGAATTCCTGTCTACTACGCTCTCTGCAGCGATTGCGGTTTCTGCTTCGCTCCGGAAATTGCGGCCTGGACATTAAAGGAATTCGAGGAAAAGATATATAACGACGAATACATCCTTGTCGATCCGGACTACGTCGAAGTTAGACCCAGGGCAAATGCCAAAAATTTAATTTCCATGTTTGGAAACAACGCACATTCTATTAAGGGCACCTCTAATAATTGATTTTCTGCACACTTGAAATGTGGAGCAGCGAGATTTTTTCGCCCATCTAAGATTTGGCGCATATTTTGGAGCAATTCGGGTCGTTTCCTTGCCATTTTCAAGGTAATTCATGCGATTGCA
>CAIOKY010000157.1 GCA_903858965.1 uncultured Nitrosomonadales bacterium
CGATGAACGGGTGGGGGTGATTTTTCATTAGGGAGTTGGACACAAAATTTGAGCGGTGAAAAAAATGGGGAGGAACGGGTATTGATTTTACCCTATCCCTCCCCTTTTTATTCCGGCACTTAGTTCTTGGATTGATCGACCAACTTGTTCTTGCTGATCCACGGCATCATTGCACGCAGTTGTCCACCCACTTGCTCGATCGGATGAGCCGCATTCAAACGGCGGCGCGCGGTCATTTCGGGATAGTTGGTGCGGCCTTCCAGTATGAACTGTTTGGCATAGGAACCGTTCTGGATGTTGTCCAGGCACACCTTCATCGCGGCACGGGCTTCGGCACCGATCACGCGATGACCGGTCACATATTCGCCGTATTCGGCATTGTTGGAAATCGAGTAATTCATGTTGGCAATGCCACCCTCATACATCAGGTCCACGATCAGCTTCAATTCGTGCAGGCATTCAAAATAGGCCATTTCAGGGGCGTAACCAGCCTCGGTCAGAGTTTCGAAACCGGCCTTGATCAGTTCCACTGCGCCGCCGCACAACACGGCTTGTTCGCCGAACAGGTCTGTTTCGGTCTCCTCGCGGAAATTGGTCTCGATCACACCGCCTTTGGTACCGCCATTAGCCGCTGCATAGGACAACGCTATATCCTTGGCCTTACCGCTCTTGTCCTGATAGACGGCGATCAACGTAGGCACTCCGCCGCCCTTGACGTATTCGGAACGTACGGTATGACCGGGACCTTTTGGCGCAATCATGATCACATCCACATCGGCGCGCGGCACGACCTGGTTATAGTGCACGTTGAAGCCATGCGCAAACGACAGCGCGGCGCCGGCTTTCATGTTGGGTGCAACATCATCGTGATAGACCTGTGGAATGGTTTCATCCGGCAACAACATCATCACGACATCGGCATTTTTCACTGCGGCCGCCGTTTCCGCCACTTGCAAACCGGCACCTTCGGCTTTTTTCCAGGAAGCGCCATTCTTGCGCAGCGCCACCGTCACGCTCACGCCCGAGTCGCGCAGATTTTGCGCATGTGCGTGGCCTTGTGAACCATAACCCACAATGGTGACCTTTTTGCCTTTGATCAGGGATAGGTCTGCATCTTTGTCGTAATAAACTTTCATGTTGCCCTCTTTATAATAAATTAAAGTTTCAAAATTCGTTCGCCGCGCCCGATACCGGAAGCGCCTGTACGCACTGTTTCCAGAATCAAGTCTCGCCCGATCACCTGTAGGAATTCGTCCAATTTTGCACAGGTATCGGTCAACTCGACGGTACAGGTACGATCAGATTCGTCTATAAGGCGCCCGTTGAAAACAGCCATCTTGCGCTTCAGTTCCTCGCGTGCCTTGCCTTCGGCACGCACCTTGACCAGCATCAGTTCGCGCTCCAGATGCTCGCCTTCGCTGAGGTCCATCACCGCTGCCACATCGATCAATTTGTTGAGCTGTTTGTTGATCTGCTCGATGACCGCATCAGAGCCGCTGGTGACGATAGTCATGCGCGACAGGGTTGGATCCTCAGTCGGTGCGACTGCCAGCGACTCGATGTTATAACCGCGTGCCGAGAACAAACCGGCTACACGCGACAATGCGCCAGCCTCATTTTCCATCAATAAAGAAATGATATGCCGCATCACAAATCCTCCGACAAGATCACTTCGGACAAACCCTTGCCGCCCGGCACCATCGGAAACACGTTTTCGGTCGGGTCGGTCTGGAAATCCATGAATACCAGGTCTTTCTTGCGCGCAAATGCTTCTTTCAACGCCGGTTCGACATCCGAGGGTTTGTCGATACGCATACCGACGTGCCCGTACGCCTCGGCTAATTTCACAAAATCCGGCAATGCGTCCATATAAGACTCGGCGTAGCGGTTGCCATGGAAGAACTCCTGCCATTGACGCACCATGCCCAGATAACGATTGTTAAGCGACACCACTTTGATCGGCAAGTGGAATTGCTTGCAGGTGGACAGCTCCTGAATGTTCATTTGGATGCTGCCCTCGCCGGTCACGCAGGCCACTGTTGCGCCGGGGTTGATCAGCTGAACGCCCATCGCGGCGGGTAAGCCAAAACCCATCGTGCCCAAGCCGCCAGAGTTGATCCAGCGGCGCGGCTTGTTGAACTTATAATACTGCGCAGCCCACATCTGGTGCTGGCCGACATCCGATGTAACGAAAGCATCTCCGCCGGTAATCTCATAAAGTTTTTCGATCACGAATTGCGGCTTGATGATTTCGGTGGAATTTTTATAGCGCAAACCACCGCCCTTGACGCGCCATTCATCCACCTGTTTCCACCAGGTGGCAAGGTTCGATGCATCAGGCATCTGTTTGCTGCTGCGCAATACGTCCAACATTTGCTCCAGCACCAATTTCAAATCACCAACCACAGGCACATCGACCTTGACACGTTTGGCTATGGAAGACGGGTCGATATCGATGTGGATAATTTTGCGCGGCACCTGGGCGAAATGTTCGACGTTACCAACCACGCGGTCATCGAAGCGCGCCCCAACAGCCAATAACACATCGCAATGCTGCATAGCCATACAAGCTTCGTAAGTGCCATGCATGCCGGGCATGCCAACGAACTGTTTGTCGCCGGCCGGATAAGCGCCCAAACCCATTAGCGTATTGGTACAGGGAAAACCAAGCAGGCGCACCAGTTCAGTCAATTGGGTTGATGCCCCGGACAACACCACTCCGCCACCGCTGTATACCATAGGACGTTTGGCCCCCAGCAGCAATTGCACAGCCTGCTTGACCTGTGCGATATCGCCTTTCCCTACCGGATTGTATGAACGGATGTTGACGCTGTCCGGATATAAGAACTCGGTTTTTTGATTTGAGATATCTTTCGGGATATCCACCAGCACCGGTCCCGGGCGGCCTGACTTGGCCAGGTAGAATGCCTTCTTGATGGTAGTCGCAATATCCTTTACGTCCTTGACCAAGAAGTTATGCTTTACGCAAGGACGGGTAATACCCACCGCATCGACTTCCTGGAACGCATCTTCACCTATCGCATAACTGGGTACCTGTCCGCTGATCACCACCATCGGAATCGAATCCATATAGGCAGTGGCAATCCCCGTCACCGCATTGGTGATTCCCGGACCGGAAGTGACCAATGCCACGCCCACTTTTTCGGAAGAACGTGCATAGCCATCCGCAGCATGTATCGCAGCCTGCTCGTGGCGCACCAGGATATGCTTGACCTTCTCTTGCTGAAACAGTGCGTCATAAATGTGCAGCACCGCGCCGCCAGGGTAACCGAATATATATTCGACCCCCTCTTCCTGCAAACAGCGGATCGCAATTTCCGCACCGGTCAACTCCATCACAAATACCTTAAATATAAACGAAATAGAACCGCGTAAGATAATGGTTGGCGACGTTTTGGTCAACCTTTGCCGTGCTGCTGACATGGTTTCAAGCGGCACGAGTAACAATTTGTTACCATGAGCACACTAGCAAAGGGTGATAAAACTGAGCACTTCCGCCGAATTAAGCCAATTTCTCAGTAACGTCGAGCGTCGCGCATACAAACATGCGCAGTTTGCCGTGCGCGACGATCACGCCGCCTTGGACATCGTTCAGGACGCAATGCTAAAACTGGCAGAAAAATATGGGGACAAGCCAGTCGAGGAGCTGCCGATGTTGTTCCAGCGCATCCTGCAAAACACCATACGTGATCATTATCGCAGGCAAAAAGTCAGGTCCGCCTGGGTGACGCTTTTTTCCGCCTTGCAACCCAAACACGATGAGGAGGAATTCGATCCGCTGGATGTGCTTGAAGACAGCGAAAACCAGACCACTCCTGCCGCCCCCGATGAGTCCCTGCAACAGAGCCAAATTATTGCGTTAATTGAACAAGCACTTAGTAAATTACCGGCACGTCAACGCGAAGCCTTCCTGCTGCGTTACTGGGAGGGATTGGACACAACCGAAACTGCCGCAGCGATGGGCTGTACCGAAGGTAGCGTTAAAACTCACTGTTCGCGTGCTGTACATGCGCTTTCCGTGTCTCTCAAAGCAAAAGGAGTAGAACTACCATGACTACCGATTTAGACCCCGGCAAAATCGCCCAGCTACTGACACTAAGCACTCAGCAGCTGGACCAGAGCACTCTGTCCGCGCTGCACAACGCTCGCCAAAGTGCCCTAAACAGACAGGCGGTGCGTGCGCCTGCTTTCGCGTTTATTACAGATCGCGGCACACTCAGCTTGATACCAAATTCGATCCAACAGTGGGTGTTTGCCGGCTTGCTTATCGTTATGCTCGTCATCGGAACGAGTTATTGGCAGCACGTTCAGGAACAGCAAATCAGCGATATTGATGTGGCGATCTTAACCGATGACTTGCCTATCGAAGTCTTCGTTGATTAATTTTTGACGCCGCTTAGTAGATGCGAAGCTCTGCACTTGGGGTGTTTTTGTTGTTGTGTCTTACCAGCACGTTTGCCAGCGCGGCGTCAGTGTCCTGGCGCGCACTTAGCCCTGCGCAACGAGAAGCCCTGGCACCTTTGGTACAGCAGTGGGACACACTGCCGGAGATACAGCGAACCCGCCTGTTGGAAACTGCCAGGCACTACCCACACCTCACTCATGAACAAAAAGAGCGCTTCCACAACCGCCTGGCAAAATGGAGCAAACTCACGCCAGAACAACGCGATGCCGCCCGTGAAAAATATCGCGCTTTCAACAAAATACCCGCAGATAAACGTGAGCAAGTTAAACAGATGGTGCGAGAGCAGGAAGCCCGCAAAGCAGCAGCTGCAAGCGGCGTCCCTGCCATCCCACAGTCCCGCTAATTTCCGCTCAACCTGGCCGGCCAGAACGCTTGCCGCATCTTGATTAAGAGTTAGCTACAAAAAACCAACCAACTACTTCACCAAGGAAACACGGAAATTCTTCAGCGCCGTTCGGTCCACCACAGCATCAACATACCGAGCAACATGAACAAGCCAGTCATTGCTGTGGCACTGATGAAAGGTTGCCAGTCGTTAAGCGCGCCCAAGCTGGCAAATAAACGCCCGACAAAGTGAAAGGCCAGGCCCAGCACGATTCCCAAGAATATCATCGCACCAACCCCGCCCGCACGGCGATGATAGGTTGCAAAGGGCAACGCCAGCATCATCATCACCAGTAATGCCAATGGGTAAACAAGCTTGTTCCACATTGCAATCTCGTAACGCGCACTTTTTTGGTGGTTATCTTTCAAGTGCCCGGTATATTGATACAGATCATAGGCGGACATCTGTTCAGGCACCACCAACAGCACGCTCAGGATACCCGGGGTCAATGTTGAACGCCATTCCTGCCTGGGCTGAGCATTCGTGCTAATACCATCCTTGCCGAAACGCGTTTCGAACACCTCTTCAAGCTGCCAAATCCCCGCTTCAATAAAGTTAGCCCGCTTGGCATTGGTAATTGCCTGCAAGTGATAGTTTTCGTCGAATCGGTATATGTCGATGTTCAACAAACTGGTATCGGGCATCACATTTTTTACATTGACAAAATTCCGCTCATCCTTGACCCATACGCCCGAGCGGAATTCTTTCAGCGAAACCTGTGCGTTCTGCGCCTTCAATCTCAACTGTTGCGCCATCCGTTCACTGGGTGGGGCGAGCAGTTCGCCGCAAACGAAACTCAACACCACCAATGGCAAGGCAATCTTGAACAGGGCCCCCACCATCTGCCAGATCGATGCGCCGGAAGACCGAAAAACGGTCAATTCCGAACTGCCTGCCATCTGCACCAGCGCTGTGATAGTTCCAATCAGGACCGCCACCGGAAACAATTCATAGATGTGGCCGGGAATGGTCAGGATCACAAACAGCAGCACATAACCCAAGTGATACTGCCCCTGCCCCATCGCATTCAACTCATGTATCAAATCCAGAAAGGCAAATAACATGATAAGCGCGAGAAAGACCAGCCCGATACTGAAATATATCTCACGGCCAAGATAGCGCGTCAGCAAGTTCATTTCTTGGTTGCCCTGTGTAGCGAGAACAATGTCATGCGGCGATAGAACATCAGTACCATTATCGTCAACATCACCACATGTATGCCCCACAGACCAATGCCGGGTGACAGCTTGCCCTGCCCCACCCAACTATTCGTGACACTGATCATGTTGCTGTAGAGCATGTACAGCACGATCGCCAGGATCAGATTAAGCGAACGTCCGGCACGCGGATTGACGTAACTCAGCGGGATCGCCAATAAAGCAAGGATGGCCGCGCTGATTGGCAAACCTATCCGCCATTCCAGTTCAGCGATATCCCACACTGCCCCGTTACGCCATAACTCGATGGTCGACATACTGTGCACTTGCGGTTCGGCTTGTTTGATGGGCAGGTCATCTATGCGCATCGCGTAACGTTCGAATTCCACGATACGGTAATCGCGTTGTCCCGGCGTTCCTTCGTAACGTGTGCCGTTCAACAACACCAGAAATCTGTCGCCGTTCGGCAAGGTTTCCTGCACACCTTGCTGAGCCGCCATCGTCCCGATTTTGCCGTTTTGCTCGGATTGTACAAAGATGTTGCCGACGCGGTTGGAACCCGGATTGACGTTCTCGATAAAATATACCCGGCCAGTTTGTTTGGACTCGCGGAACATCCCCGGAGTCGCGGATGTCACATCATCGCGGCTTTCCAGCTTGCTCTTGAACTCATCGGTTTTTCTTAATGCCCATGGCGATAACACAAGACTGAGCAGCGCGATCAAGCCCACCACCGGCATCGCATACCATAACACCGGACGAATCCAGTGCGTCAATCCGACCCCTGCACTGAACCACACCACCATTTCACTGTCCCGATAACAACGCGACAAAGTAAGCAGAATGGAAATGAACAGACTGATGGACAGCAACACCGGCAGATAATTCATGGCACTGAAACCCAGCAACGCCAAAACCCCGTCCACCGCGATCAAGCCGCTGACTGCCTCGCTTAGCAGGCGAATCAGCTGGCTGACCACGATAATACCAAGTAACACCGCGAACACCAGCAATCCATTACTGGCGAATTCACCCACCAAGGCAAGCCGAAAAATTCCCGCACGCGACGGCTTTGACTTTATAGTACGAGTTTGCGGATAATCGGGCATTGGAACCTGAGTTTAAACCTTCAAGGAGTATCACGTGGAATTTAGCATAAAACAAAGCGGTCCGGAAAAACAGCGCAGTGATTGCGTGGTCGTCGGCGTATACGATGGCGGCAAATTGTCTCCGTCGGCACAAATACTCGACAAAGCGGCGAAACATGCGCTCAGCGACCTGATTGCGCGCGGAGACATCAGCGGAAAAGCTGCATCCACCCTGCTGCTGCATAAACTTACCGGCATCGCTGCGGAACGCGTGCTGCTGGTCGGCTTGGGCAAAGCCAGTGAATCGACCAACAAGACCAGCGTAGACATCTTGCGCGCAACGTTCAGCGCATTGAACAACACGCCAGCCAAGGATGCTACGTTATATATCGTCGATGAAGGTTTCGGAAAAGATTCGACATGGATCATCAGGCAAGCGACATTTTCCGCAGCGGAAAGTGTCTATCGCGCCGATAGCTTGAAGAGTAAACCTGCCAAGACCGCAGCACTGAAGAGTGTCACTTTCGCCACGCTGGACAAACCGGCTGCAATATTGAAGAGCACGCTCGACCAGGCCGCCGCGACAGCGCACGGCATGGATCTCGCCAAGACGCTGGGCAACCTGCCGGGCAATGTCTGCACCCCGACCTACCTCGCCACAAAAGCACTTGCACTAGGCAAGGCTCACAAGTCTATCAAGACCACCGTACTCGAAGAAAAAGACATGCAAAAATTGGGCATGGGTTCGCTTCTCTCAGTCACGCAAGGCAGCGAACAGCCCGCCAAACTCATCACGCTGGAATATCACGGCGCTGACAAAAAACATAAACCCATCGTGCTGGTCGGCAAGGGCATCACTTTCGACAGCGGCGGCATCTCTCTAAAACCCGGTGCCGAGATGGACGAAATGAAATACGACATGTGCGGCGCAGCCAGCGTGCTCGGCACGATACAAGCCATCGCCGAGATGGGCTTGAAACTCAATGTGGTCGGCGTGATCCCGACTTGCGAGAACATGCCCAATGGAAAAGCCACCAAACCCGGCGATATCGTCGCCAGCATGTCCGGCCAGACCATTGAGATTCTGAACACCGATGCCGAAGGTCGCCTGATCTTGTGTGACGCACTCACCTATTCGAAGAAATTCAATCCCGACACTATCATCGATATCGCCACGCTGACCGGTGCTTGCGTGATCGCACTCGGTCACGTCGCCAGTGGCATGTTCAGCAACGAAGACAAGCTCGCCAAAGAATTACTAGCGGCTGGTGATCAGGCACACGACCGCATCTGGCAACTGCCGTTGTGGGATGACTACCAGCCGTTATTGGATAGTAACTTCGCCGACATGCAGAACATCGGCGGACGCGCGGGTGGCACCATCACCGCCGCGTGCTTCCTGGCACGCTTCACAAAAGAGTATCGCTGGGCGCATCTGGATATCGCCGGAACCGCGTGGAAATCCGGCAAGGAAAAAGGCGCAACCGGACGACCGGTACCGCTGCTCACGCAATATCTGATCAACCGCACCCAAAAATCGTAACCAAAGTTAATCTTGACTAAGGTGGATTTCTACACCGGTTCGACCGACAAGCTGCGTACCGCTTGCCAGTTGAGCCACAAGGCCATGCAGAATGGCGTGCGCACCGCCATCAGCTTGCCGGACGCTGCCACCTTCAATGCGCTGGATAAACTGCTGTGGCATTATCCTGCCACCGCTTTCATCCCGCACTCCCGCAGCGATGCGGAAGAAGCGGAGCAAATGCCGGTGGTGCTGAATCATGGCAGCGACAATGGCGGCGAAAAATTTCCGCATCATGATCTGTTGATCAGCCTGCACAACGAATGCGTACCTTTCTTCAGCCGCTTCGAGCGTGTCATTGAGATCATCAGCGCTGATGAAGAAGACAGCCGCATGGGACGTGAACGTTATAAATTCTACAAGGATCGCGGTTACGAACTCCGCCACATTGATTTAGCGAACGCAAAAACCTCCTGACCTCCACCAGAGGTAGCACAATTTCCCCTGCAATCACTTCTGTCGTGCCTGAGTTACTCTGGGCTTTGCTATAATCACGCCCCCTTCGACAAGCTCAGGGCAGGCTTTCACGCCGCACCGAAATGAACTAAATGGAACTCGCAAAAAGTTTTGAACCGAAAGATATCGAAGCGCGCTGGTATCCCAAGTGGGAAGAATCCGGTTATTTCAAGGCCGGACTGGACCCAAACAAAAAAGAAAATTTTTGTATCCTGCTGCCGCCGCCCAATGTGACCGGCACTCTGCACATGGGGCATGGCTTTAACCAGACCCTGATGGACGCGCTGACGCGTTACCACCGCATGAAGGGCGACAACACACTGTGGCAGCCGGGCACCGACCATGCGGGCATCGCCACGCAGATCGTCGTGGAACGCCAATTGGATGCACAGAACATTTCGCGTCACGACCTGGGCCGCGAGAAATTCATAGCCAAAGTCTGGGAGTGGAAAAAATATTCCGGTGACACGATCACTCGCCAGATGCGCCGCTTGGGCACTTCACCGGACTGGTCGCGAGAACGCTTCACGATGGATCCAAGTTTAAACAAAACTGTCACCGAGACCTTTGTGCGCCTTTACAACGAAGGATTGATCTATCGCGGCAAACGTTTGGTGAACTGGGATCCGAAGCTTCACACCGCAGTATCCGATCTGGAAGTGGTACAGGAGGAAGAAGACGGTTTCATGTGGCATATCCGCTATCCGCTGGCAGACAATGAC
>CAIOKY010000158.1 GCA_903858965.1 uncultured Nitrosomonadales bacterium
AATGGAACGTGGCACCCAGCTTTCTACGTAAGGCAGATGCAACATTTACAGCCTCTGCGAATCCATCCAACATCCTCCATCTGACAAAAAGGTGAATTCGTAAGCAATTTTTAGAGGTGCCCTTAAATCAAATTGTGCGGTATGGCGCGGGCAGTTACAATGCCGCCATGCCTGATTTCAATTTGACCCACCACTTTTTGATTGCCATGCCGGCCATGCAGGAAGGAGTGTTTGCGGGCACGCTGACCTACATATGCGAACACAACGAGAACGGCGCGCTGGGCATCGTGGTGAACCGCCCGATCACTCTCACGCTGGGCGAGATGTTCGATCAGGTCAACATTCCGCTGCACCAACCCAGGCTTGCCAAGATGCCGGTGCATTTCGGCGGACCGGTGCAAACCGAGCGGGGCTTCGTGTTGCATGACACGCTGGGGAACTGGGAATCCACGCTACGCATCAACGACAAGCTGGCGTTAACCACCTCCAAGGATATCCTCGAGTCAATGGCTGCAGGGAAAGGGCCGCGCAATATGATCGTCACGCTGGGCTATGCGGGCTGGGACCAGGGCCAACTGGAACACGAGATCACCGAGAATACCTGGCTGACTGTCCCCGCTTCCGAACACATCCTGTTTGATTTGCCGGCAGAAGAGCGGCTTGCGGCGGCGATGGAGTTGCTCGGGGTCAGCTATGCCACACTGATGGAGGATGCCGGACATGCCTGAGGAGGCGGTCATCCCAACCGTCGCGTTCACCCCACAAGGCACACTCCTCGCATTCGATTTCGGCACCAAACGCATCGGCATCGCTGTTGGCAACACCCTGCTGCGTCGCGCCAATCCGCTGACCACCATCAGCACGGAAAAAACTGTGGCGCGTTTTGCGGCAATCGCCGCGCTGTTGGACGAATGGCAGCCCGGTGCACTGGTGGTGGGGCTGCCGAGCAACGACGACGGCACGCCGCACGAACTGACCGCGTTGTGCCGCCGCTTTGCCAACCGCCTCAAGGGGCGGTTTAATTTGCCGACGATTTTGCTGGATGAGCGGTATACTTCGCTTGCCGCAAGCGCGCAGCTGAAAGAGGAGGGCATACACGGCATGAAGCAGAAAACCTTGATCGACCAATACGCCGCGCAGCAGATATTGCAGGCCTATTTTGATGAACCCGCAGCGGGAATACTCGCATGAATAATCCGCAACTCAACAAACATGGCGAACTCCAGCACCTGTTGACGACTGAAGGATTGCCGGTACACATCCTGCGCGACATCCTCGACAAGGCTGCGACGTTCGTCGATGTCAACGATGGGCGCGAGATCAAGAAAATACCGCTGTTGCACGGCAAATCGGTGTTCAACGTGTTCTTCGAAAACAGTACGCGCACGCGCACCACGTTTGAAATCGCCGCCAAGCGGCTGTCGGCAGACGTGGTCAATCTGAATATCGGTTCATCTTCCACCAGCAAGGGCGAGACCCTGCTGGATACCGTGGACAATCTGTGCGCGATGCATGCTGACATGTTCGTGGTGCGCCACGCGCAAAGCGGCGCAGCGCACTTCATCGCGCGCCATGTCGCGCCGGAGGTCCACGTCATCAACGCCGGCGACGGACGCCATGCCCATCCCACGCAGGCACTGTTGGACATGTTCACGATCCGCCACTACAAGAAAGAGTTCCACAATCTGCGCGTGGCGATCGTCGGTGACGTGCTGCATTCGCGCGTGGCGCGTTCGCAGATACACGCGCTGACCACGCTGGGCGTGCCGGAAGTGCGCGTCATCGCACCCAAGACGCTGCTGCCGGCGATGGTGGAGAATCTCGGTGTGCAGGTCTATCACGATATGGCACAAGGCTTGAAAGATGTGGATGTGGTGCTGATGCTGCGCTTGCAGAACGAGCGCATGCAGGGCGCGGCACTGCCCTCCGCGCAGGAATATTTCAAATACTACGGCCTCACCGAAGAGAAGCTGGCGCGTGCCAAACCGGATGCGATCGTGATGCACCCCGGTCCGATGAATCGCGGCGTGGAGATCGACTCCAGTGTCGCCGATGGCGCGCACTCGGTTATCCTGTCGCAGGTGACGTTCGGCATCGCGGTGCGCATGGCGGTGATGAGTATGTTGGCGGGGACGAAAGCATGAGCATACATATCAAGAACGGACGGTTGATCGACCCGAAGAACAACATCGATGCGGTACGCGATGTGTACATCACCGCTGGTAAGATCGCGGCGATAGGCAAAGCACCAAGTGGTTTTGTTGCCGACCGGGTTATTGATGCGAGCGGGCTGATGGTCGTGCCCGGTCTGATCGATCTGGCTGCGCGGTTGCGCGAACCCGGCTATGAATACATGGCGACGCTGGAATCTGAAATGGACGCGGCAGTGGCGGGCGGCATCACCAGCCTCGCCTGTCCGCCGGACACCGATCCGCCGCTGGATGAGCCGGGTCTGGTGGAAATGCTCAAGCACCGGGCGCGCACACTGAACCAGTCGCGTGTCTATCCGGTCGGCGCGCTGACCTCGGGATTGCAGGGACAGGAACTGACTGAAATGGCCGAATTGGTGGATGCCGGATGTGTTGCGTTCAGCCAGGCCGATGCGCCGCTCACCGACACGCGCGTGTTGATGCGCGCGATGCAGTATGCCGCGACTTTCGGCTTCAGCGTGTGGTTGCGCCCGCAGGATAGTTTCCTCGCCAAGAACGGCGTGGCGCACGATGGCGAAGTGGCGACGCGCTGCGGTCTGGCCGCGATCCCGGTGTGTGCTGAAACCATCGCGCTCTCGACGATGTTGACGCTGGCGAGAGAGACAGGCGTGAAGCTGCATATCTGCCGCATTTCCAGCGCGGCGGGCGTGGAGATGGTGCGCGTGGCCAAGCAGCAGGGGCTGGCGGTGAGCTGCGATGTTTCCGCGCAGCATGTGCACCTGTCCGAAATGGACATCGGCTTCTTCGATCCGAATTGTCACTTGATTCCCCCGCTGCGCAGCCAGCGCGATCGTGCTGCATTGCGTGCCGGGTTGCTGGATGGAACCATTGATGCCATTTGTTCCGACCACACGCCGGTCGACGAAGACGTCAAACAATTGCCGTTCGCCGAAGCCGAAGCAGGCGCGACCGGACTGGAGTTGCTGCTGCCGTTGGTGTTGAAATGGGCGAAGGAAGATAAATTATCTCTGTCTGATGCGTTGGCCAAGGCCACACTGCAACCGGCTCGGATACTGGGTTTGGATGCAGGGCACCTGAGTGTCGGTGCGGCGGCCGATGTGTGCGTATTCAATCCGGACGCATACTGGAAAGTTGAACCCGCTGCGCTGAAGAGCCAGGGCAAGAACACGCCATTCAATGGCATCGAAGTACAAGGCAAGGTGCGCTTTACACTGATCGACGGCAAGCTGGTATATCAAGCCTAGGACGTGTTCTAAAATTCATTTAATCTTTGCAGGAATACCTTTGCGAAAGTGTAGGGGTCTTCCGCTTTTTACTCTCAAAAAATTATGAATCCATTACTAGATTTCACAGGTCTTCCGCGCTTTGGTAAAACTACTAGCCATTCCACTAAGCTGTCAAAAGACGACAGCCAAGTGGCTGGTTACGCGGAGATCAAACCCGAACACGTCGCACCCGCGATCGAACAGCTGCTGGCAGAGAACCGTGCGTTGATCACAAAGCTGTTGAGCGACAGCACGCCGCCCACCTGGAAGAGTTTCGTCACGCCGATGGAAGATGCCAACGAGCGGCTGTCGCGCGCCTGGGGGCCGGTCGGGCATCTGAACGCGGTGATGAACAGTCCCGAATTGCGCGAGGTGTATAACGCCACGCTGCCGAAGATCACCCAGTATTACGCCGAATTGGGCCAGAACCTCGCGCTGTTCGTCAAATTCAAGGCCCTGCGCAACAGCCCTGAATTCGCGGGTTTGAGCGCGGCGCGCAAGAAGATCATCGAAAACGAGCTGCGCGATTTCCGTCTCGGTGGCGCGGAATTGCCGGACGTGCAGAAGGCGCGCTATCTGGAGATACAGGAGCGCCTTTCCGAATTGTCGTCGCGCTTTTCCGACAACCTGCTCGATGCCACCAACGATTACACGCTGCTCATCGAGAGCAAAGACGAGTTGAGCGGCCTGCCGGATGATGTGCTGCAAGCGGCCCAGGAAGCCGCTCAAGAAGCAGATAAAAAAGGTTGGTTGTTCACGCTAAAAGCTCCTTCTTACATGCCGGTGATGCAATACGCCGACAACCGCGCCCTGCGCGAAAAAATGTATCGGTCTTCCGGCACGCGTGCCAGCGAATTCGGCAAAGCGGAATGGGACAACACCGCTTTGATGGACGAGATCATCAAGCTGCGCGGCGAGGAAGCCAGATTACTGGGCTTCGCCAATTTCGGCGAATTGTCACTGGCGAGCAAGATGGCGAACTCGCCGCAACAGGTGGTCGAATTCATGCGCGAGCTGTCACGGCGCGCACGGCCCTTTGCCGAAAAAGATCTGGCCGAGCTGCGCGAATTCGCGCGCGACGAGCTGGGTGTGGATGACCTACAATCCTGGGATGTGGGCTATGCCAGCGAAAAACTGCGCGAGCAACGTTATGCATTCTCCGATCAGGAAGTGAAACAGTATTTTCCCGAAGATGCCGTGCTGCCCGGCATGTTCAAGCTGGTCGAGACCTTGTACGGTTTGCAGATCAAAAAATCCGTCGCACCCGTCTGGCACGACGACGTGCGCTTCTTTGATATCCGCAACCAGCAGAATCAATTGGTCGGTCAGTTCTATCTCGACCTGTATGCGCGCAACAGCAAGCGCGGCGGGGCGTGGATGGATGATGTGATCACGCGCCGCCGCAAAGTTTCCGGGATTCAAACTCCGGTTGCTTACTTGAACTGTAATTTCTCTCCGCCTGTGGGCGAGAAGCCCGCTGTGTTTACTCACGACGAAGTCATCACCTTGTTCCACGAATTCGGTCACGGCCTGCATCATCTGCTCACCGAAGTGGAAGACCTCGGCGTGTCCGGCATCAACGGCGTGGAATGGGATGCGGTTGAATTGCCCAGCCAGTTCATGGAGAATTTCTGCTGGGAATGGGATGTGGTGCGTGGTATGTCTAGGCAAGTGGATAGCGGCGAACGACTGCCGCGCCCACTGTTCGACAAGATGCTTGCCGCGAAGAATTTCCAGAGCGGGTTGCAGACCTTGCGCCAGATCGAGTTTGCACTGTTCGATATGCTGATGCACAGCAGCTTCGAGGCGGGCGGGGGGAAAACGATATTACAGTTACTGGACGAAGTGCGCGCAGAAGTGGCGGTGCTGATCCCGCCTGCATTCCATCGTTTTCCGCACAGTTTCTCGCACATATTTTCCGGCGGCTATGCGGCAGGGTATTACAGCTACAAGTGGGCCGAGGTGCTGTCTGCCGATGCCTACAGCCTGTTTGAAGAGAACGGCGTGCTGAATCCCGATGTGGGCGCGCGTTTCCGCAGCGAGATACTGGCGATGGGCGGCAGCCGCGACGCGATGCAATCCTTCGCCGCATTCAGGGGCCGCGAACCCAGCATTGATGCGCTGTTGCGGCATAATGGCTTACTCGAAACATCGTGAGGGAGGAGAAATGAAACGCCTGGTTTTACTGTTGGCTGGTTTGGCGATCACGCTGCCATGCGCGCAAGCGGGAGAATTATTTCGTTGGGTGGATAAGTCTGGCAAGGTGCATTACGGCGATGTGCGCCCATCGGATACCACCGATGTCGAGAGCTTGAAGCTTTCCAGCGAACCTGCGCAGGGTGACGAGCTGCCTTATGAAACGCGCCGCGCGCAGGAGAATTTCCCGGTGACCTTGTACGTCGGGAATGGTTGCGGCGCGCCGTGCGATATGGCACGCAGCTTGTTGAACAAACGCGGCATTCCGTTCAGCGAAAAATTGCTCAAATATAAAGAAGATACCGAAGCGTTCAAAAAACTATCCGGGTTCGAGGATGTTCCAGCGCTGGCGGTGGGCAAGACTTTTTTGCGGGGATTTCAAACCGAGCAGTGGAATAGCGAACTCGATATCGCGGGCTATCCTCAGACCGCAAGCTACCGCCAGAGGATCGCTTCTCCTGCGCCTCCCGCCACTGATGCCCCGGCTATACCGGCCACGCAATGAGGATTGCAACCTGGAATGTCAATTCGCTGAAAGTGCGCCTGCCGCACGTGCTGGATTGGCTCGCCGCGAATCCGGTCGACGTGTTGTGCCTGCAGGAAACCAAACAACAGGATCAGGATTTCCCCCGGGCCGAACTGGAAGCAGCGGGCTATCACAGCGTATTCAGCGGGCAGAAAACCTACAATGGTGTGGCGATCCTGAGCCGCACACTAGCCAGCGATGTGCAGGTCGGCATCCCTAATTTTGATGATGAACAGAAGCGCGTCATCGCCGCAACCTTCAACGATGTGCGCGTGGCGTGTGTGTATGTGCCTAACGGACAAGCCGTCGATTCGGACAAGTATTACTACAAGCTCGGCTGGCTCGACAAGTTGCGCAACTGGCTGAAGGAAGAGCTGCTGCGTTATCCCAAGCTGGTGGTGCTGGGCGATTACAACATCGCGCCGGAAGACCGCGACGTGCATGATCCGGTGGTCTGGCAGGGCAATGTGCTGGTCAGCGAAGCCGAGCGCATCCACTTCCAATATCTGATTAGGCTCGGCCTGCACGACAGCTTCCGCCTGTTCGAGCAGGCGGAAAAATCCTACACCTGGTGGGACTACCGGATGATGGCGTTCCGCCGCAACCACGGTTTGCGCATCGACCATATCCTCATCAGCGAGCCACTGGTGGCGCAATGCAAGAGTTGCGTGATTGACAAGGCGCCGAGGAAGTTGGAGAGGCCGTCGGATCATACGCCGGTGATTGTTGAATTGTTGTAATCGCGTAACCCAACATCAAATACAAAATCAACTTCGCCGGTGGCAGACCGGCAGCTGGTTCCTTTCTTTTGTGCGGCCAAAAGAAAGGAACCAAAGAAAAAGCCGCCCCGGTTTGCCGCCCACTTCGTGGGTGTCCTCGTGTGCTCGGCAGGTCAGGCCTCCTCATAAACTTGCACGACTTGCTACGCAGTCACGTGCTCGAACATATTCGTCGGACTACTCCTGACCAGCCTGCGCTACTCGGCGGCGCACAGGGGAACTGGTGGTGTACTAAGAGTTCGTTAGGGCCAATGATTGTTATCGATATACGTGGGTTTCGGCTAGCAATACATACCAGTCGTTGAAATATTAAAAATTAATCTATTTACATGGAAAAGCTTGTCGTTCTACCCATAGCGCAAGGCTTGCAACATTCACCGTGTCTTCTCCTTTAATTCCCAAGTCTTTCCCGACCATTGCATCAAATGAGTTTTGAAGCCCCTTACCCGTAGGAGTGAACCCGTTTTCAACACAGAATAATAGCGGCTGCTTGTTCGATTCCAATTGTGCATTTGCAATAAAAAATGCTGAGTACAAGCCAGCAAAATAAGCTTCAACTGCTTGTGGGTTTGATTTTTTTAGGAGCAGATATTGCTTTACTGTCATTTGTTCAATGTCCAGTGCAGTTGCTGTCTCTGAAAGGAACAACATTACTAAGAAAAAAACACTAAGGATATTTTTCATTCCATTCCTTTCCTTTGGTTAAGAATTTAGTACGAACCATCTGAGTTGTACGGCAATCGTGACTGTTAGCCATTGGTACATAGCTGATGGTCATCTCAACTACCCATTCGCCCCAAACATCATCCGCTTCGCAACAAATTTCTTCGCAAACGGCAGACAGTCCAGTGCGGTAAGTGCGGCGGCGCGGCCTGCGCTGACCAGTGGCAAGTCATTGGAGAACAGCCGCACCAGGCCATCGGTAAAGCGTATTCCTGCTTCGCGGTCGGTGCGGCGATGCGCGCGGTAGGCAGTGAGCATCGCAGCCGTACCTAATTCTTCCGGCTTGGCATCGAGTATCTCTTGCGCCAGTTCCCATGCGTCGCGCAGCCCCATGTTGAAGCCCTGTCCGGCCACCGGATGCAGCGTTTGCGCGGCGTTGCCGAGCAGCACGGTGTGCGGCATCGGGATTTGTTGCAGGGCGCGTCTCAGGACTAGCGGGAAGCAGGTGCGTTTGCTGACCGTCAGAAATTCTCCGACGCGGTCGCCGAAATGCTGATGCAGCTCGCGCAAAAATTTCGCGTCATCCCATGCCAGCATTTCCTGCGCGGCTTGATGCGATGCAGTCCAGACCAGTTCGTACCCATTTTTGAATGGCAGCAACGCCAGCGGCCCCTGCGGGGTGAAGCGTTCGAACGCCATCTCAGCTTGCGGTGCAGAACAGGTGATGTGGGTAATCAGCGCGCTTTGCCCGTAGTCGCGCACTTCCGGCGGATATTGTTGCGCCAGCAGTTTGCCGCCGTCGGCGACAACCGCGAGACGTGCGTGCAGTGTGTGTTCCGCGCCGTCCTGTTTATAGCTTATCGCTGCATGGCCATCGGAATTTTCCAACCGGGTGACGCTTGCGCCATAGCTAGACATAACATCGCTGTTACGCAGCACATCAGTCAATACATTTTGCAGCGCCGGGTAGGGCAGCACATAGCCGAGTTCCGGCACGTTCATCTCGCTGGCATGCAACACCGCGCGGCCGAAACTCTGTTTTTGCGAAATGTGTATCGTGCGTATTGGCGAGATGCCTTGCAACGTATTCCACACGCCGAGTCTGTCCAGCAGCAAGCGGCTGCCGTATGACAACGCCAGCGCGCGCGCATCGTTGCTGGCGGTATCTGCCGGGCGTGCTTCCAGTACGCAGACTTTCAGTTTGCTATCACGTAAGGCCAGCGCCAGCGCAGCACCGACCGGGCCGCCACCGATGATGGCAATGTCATATTCAGTGTTCACCGCTTCCTCATCAGCTCTTCGATATCCGCCACCGTTTTCGGTGCGGCATTGGTCAATACTTCATTGCCCTTGGCGGTGATGACCACGTCGTCCTCGATGCGGATGCCGATGTTCCACAATGCCATCGGTACATCATCGGCAGGGCGGATGTAGCAGCCGGGCTCGACGGTCAGCACCATGCCGGGTTGCAGCGCGCGCCAATTGTCGCCGCTCTTGTAATCGCCGACATCGTGCACGTCCATGCCCAGCCAATGACCGGTGCGATGCATGTAGAACTTCTTGTAGCTCTCGTTGTGCAGTACTTCGTCCACGCTGCCGTGGCACAGCTTGAGGTCGATGAAGCCCTGGCACAGCACGCGCAGCGCGGCATCGTGCGGGGCGTTCCAGGTCTGCTTCGGTTTTGCCGCAGAGATCGCGGCGGCCTGCGCGGCGAGGACGATCTCGTATACGTCCTTCTGCGCGGCGCTGAATTTGCCGTTGACAGGGAAGGTGCGCGTGATGTCAGAGGCGTAGCCATCCAGCTCGCAGCCCGCATCGATCAGCAATAGATCGCCGTCCTTGAGCAGGGCGTTGTTGCCGACATAGTGCAGCACGCAGGCATTCGCGCCGCCCGCGACGATCGAGGTGTAGGCTGGATTGCGTGCGCCATGGCTGCAGAATTCGTGCAGCAGCTCGGCTTCGATCTGATACTCGAATTGATCCGGGCGGGTGAAGCGCATCGCGCGTTGATGCGCTATTGTTGAAATCGCGGCGGCGCGGCGCATGATGTCCAGCTCGTGCTTATCTTTGAACAGACGCATTTCGTTGAGCAAGGAGCGCACGTCGCGTATCTCGTCCGGCGCGCGTATGCCGCTGCGCACTTTTTCCTGTACCGCACTGCGCAGCTTGAGGATGCGCTGATCCCACGCTGCATCGCCGCCCATCGGATAGAACAGCGCGGGCTGGTTGCCCATCAGTTCAGTGAGCTTTTCATCCAGTTGCTCGATCGAGTAAGCCGCATCGAAACCGAATTGTTCGCGGGCGGCATCCGGGCCGAAGCGGTAACCATCCCATACCTCGCGATCCGGATTTTTTTCGCGGCAGAACAATATCGATTTGGGTTCGTCGCCGGAAATCAATACCAGCACTGCTTCAGGCTCGGTGAATCCGCTCAGGTAATAGAAGCTGCTGTCGTGACGGTAGCTGTAATGCGTGTCAGCATTGCGCGCGACTTCCGGCGCGGTGGGCACAATGGCGATGCCGCGCTGCATCTTGCTGATGAGGCGAGCTCGGCGTTGGGCGTAAATGGTTGGGTCTATAGTCATGACGCATTGTGCAGCGAACGTACTTGGCTGTCGAGTTCGGCCAAGCGTTGCGGCGTGCCGACGTCTGCCCACAAACCTTGATGATGTTCACCGCTGACTTTGCCGAGCGCGATCTGCGCGCGCAGCAGGGGGGCGAGAGGTGCGATGCTGCCGCGCGGGATGTCGGCGAACAAAGCCGGTTGGTAGATACCGATGCCACTGAAAGTGAGTTTGGGTAAGCTGTCCGTGATGCGTTGCTGTTGCAAACCAAAGTCCCCGTTGGGATGTTGCACCGGATTGTTCACCAGGACCAGATGAGCAGAATCGCCGTTGGCTTTCAACGTAGCAGCTCGTTCACGCAGCTTGGCAAAATCGTAGTCACAAAAGATATCGCCGTTGACCACGGCGAACGGCTCGTCGCCCAGCAGGTGTAGTGCATAGGCGATGCCGCCTGCGGTTTCCAGCGCAGTACCTTCATCAGAATATTGGATATGCGCACCGAAGCGGCTGCCGTCACCCAGTGCTTCTTCGATCTGTGTGCCGAGATGCGCGTGATTGATTATGAGTTCACAAATGCCTGCACACGCCAGATTTTCGATGTGCCAGACGATCAGTGGTTTGCCGGCGACTTCCAATAATGGTTTGGGCGTGTGGTCGGTGAGCGGGCGCATGCGTTCGCCCCGGCCGGCTGCAAGAATCATTGCCTTCAAAATGTATAGCCCTCTTGAGCGATATGCGGTTCCAGTGTGTCGAGCAGATTCAGCAATGGTTTGAGGTCGATGTAGCGGGTGCAAGCCGCACGCAAATATGCCATCACCAGTGGCAAGTCTTTCAAATAGCCATCCTTGCCGTCGCGGTGATAGAGGCGCGCGAAGATGCCCAGCACCTTGAGATGGCGTTGCACACCCATCCATTCGTAGTCGCGATAGAACTCGGAGAAATCCTCATGCACCGGCAGGCCGGCCTTGCGTGCCTTTTCCCAATAGCGGATCAGCCAGTCGATGATCTCGGCTTCCTTCCAGTGGATGTAAGCATCCTTGAACAGCGACGCGAGGTCGTAGGTGATCGGGCCATACACGGCATCCTGAAAGTCGATGATGCCCGGATTGTTTTCTCCAAGCTGCATCAGGTTGCGCGAGTGGTAATCGCGGTGTACATACACTTTGGGTTGGGCGAGGTTATTGGCGACGATGCGCGCGAACACCGTTTCCAGTTTGGCCTTCTGCGCATCGCTGAGCGTGACGTTAAGGTGTTTGGCTATGTACCACTCGGGGAACAGGCGCATCTCGCGCAGCAGCAAGGCTTCGTCATAAGATGGCAATTCGTTGTCGCGCGAGGCAAGCTGGATCTTGATCAGCGCGTCGGTGGCGGCACCGTAAAGTTCTTTTGCATTATTGCTGCTCAGTGCTTGCAAATAAGTGGTATTGCCGAGATCGGACAACAGCAGGAATCCCTGCTGCAGATCCTGTGCGTACACATGCGGCACATGTGTTCCGGCATCTTCAAACAACTTGGCCACATGCAGGAACGGGCGGCAATCCTCGTGTTGTGGCGGGGCATCCATCACGATACGGGTTTGTCCACTGATGAAGGACGCGCGGAAATAGCGACGGAAGCTGGCATCGGCCGAGGCGGGAGCAAGCGTGAATGGTTCATCGGGGAACAGGCTGTGCAGCCATCGTGAAAGTTGTTGCTGGCGTTGCATGTTGGGCTCTCAAATGTACTTGATGTTAAACTGGCAAGAGTTTATCACCTTACTATATTGCTGCGCGTTATGCGGTTTTGCCTTAAATCTCTCGCCATATTCCTGTTGTGTTTTTCTGCGCACTATAATTGCGTCGCTGAAGACTTGCCCGGCGCGCATACTGGACAGAATCCTCCATCCACCGCCACTTCCAATCCGGAAGCACCCGCCGTTATCGAGGCTGACAGTCTGGTGGGTCAAAAGGACAATCAGATCGAGGCGACGGGTGACGCGACGATACGCCAGGGCGGGCAGTCGATTCATGCGGATCATCTGTTGTATCAGCAAAGCTCGCACGAAGCCGATGCACAGGGCTCGGTTGTGTTGCAGCAAGACGGCAATACCATGAGCGGACCGCATCTGTTATTCAATCTGGATAGCGGTGTCGGCAAGATGGAGCAACCGCAATTTTATTTGAAGGAAAATAATGCGCGCGGTTCGGCAGACCAGTTGCACATTCAGGATCGTCAGCATTACACGATGGACAAAGCCACTTACACTACTTGCCCGGCGGGTGATCAGGATTGGTTCTTGAAAATGGGCACATTGGAGATTGATCGGACCCGGCAGATCGGTACGGCCTGGAACGCATCGGTAGAATTTAAAGGCGTGCCGATTTTATATTCGCCATGGATGGATTTCCCCCTGAATGACCAGCGTAAATCCGGCTTTCTGGCCCCGACATTCGGCGGTACGGTAGCGGGCGGTAGCGAATTGACCTTGCCCTTTTACTGGAATATCGCACCGAATTTTGATGCGACGATTGCCCCGCGCGTGATGACCAAACGCGGCTTGATGCTCAACAATGAGTTCCGTTACCTGGAACCAGGTTATCAAGGCGAACTGCATGTGGATGAGCTGCCCAACGACGCAATAGCAAATCGTAGTCGTCAGCTTCTTTCACTAAAACACAACCAGGCGCTGGGAGATACGTTGAATGGTTATGTGAATGCCACCCGCGTCGGGGATGATGGCTACTTCCGCGATTTGGGCGATGCGGTAAATATCACGTCACAGGTTAACGTGTTGCAAGAAGGTGGATTGAACTATATCTCGGGCGCATGGACTGCTGTGCTGCGCGTACAACGCTACCAAACCCTGCAGGATCCCGCCGCACCCATCGTGGTGCCTTATGCGCGCTTACCGCAATTGAGCGTTGGCACGCAACAAAATCGTTCCGGTATGAATCTTGCCTTTGCCGGTGAATATGTGGACTTCAGCCATCCTGTTCTGGTGAATGGATCGCGGCTGGTACTTAATCCCAGTGTCGGCTATCCGTTGATTGATAATTCCGCATTTTACCTCACGCCCAAAGTGGCATTGCATAGTACTTATTATACGATGGGGGCGAATAACACCGGTGCATTGCCGAATGCTACGCGCACACTGCCTATTTTGAGCATGGATAGCGGAGTTGCCTTTGAACGAGAGTCAAACATGTTCGGTGGAGATTATCTGCAAACATTCGAGCCGCGTGCTTTCTATGTTTATATCCCATACCGGGATCAATCGGCATTGCCAAATTTTGATTCGGCGCAGGCGGACTTCAATTTTACCCAGATATTCACCGAGAATCGTTTTTCCGGCAGCGACCGGATAGGCGATGCCGATCAGATCACCCTGGCGGCCACATCGCGTTTGCTGGATCAGCGTAGCGGTGCCGAAAGATTGAAGGTAATGATGGGAGAACGTTTCAGTTTGAAGGCACCGCAGGTCAATCTGGTCGCACCGGCTACGAGCTCCGGCAGGTCGGATATTTTGCTGGCAGCTGCGGGACAAGTGACGAGAGCATGGTCGCTGGACAGCGAAATCCAGTTCGATCCCAATCAGTCCCACGCGCAACTGTACAATATCGCGGCGCATTACCGTCCCGAAGCGGGCGAAGTGTTTAATACGGGATACCGCTTTCAGCGCGACACGCTTCGTCAAATCGATTTTTCCACACAATGGCCGCTGTCCAGCCGTTGGGATATGGTGGGACGCTGGAATTATTCACTGCAGGATGCTCGAATTCTGGAGGCGATTGCCGGGCTTGAGTATAATCAAAGCTGCTGGACGTTGCGTCTCGTTGCACAACGTTTTGCCACCGCCACGCAGCAAACCAATACAGGTATCTTCTTGCAGCTTGAATTGAATGACTTTGTTAAAGTGGGTGCGGATCCTTTATCCATGCTCAAACAAAGCGTGACTGGCTATACCAAGTTAAATGACGGGCCTGCCGGTAAACCCGCCCAGGTTTTGCAGTGATTATGGAAAGAAGATGATGCGAACAAAGATGCTGCTGATGTGCTGTGGGTTGATCATAATGCAAACCGCATACGGTGCCAGCACGCCTCCCGTTAAGGTTGCCAAAGCGCCACCAACAACTGCATCGCCTGACACACAACGGCCCGATCCGCAACTATCCAGTTCCCAACAACAAGTCGCGGTCATAGATTCGGTGGTTGCGGTGGTCAATGATGATGTGATTACCCGCTACGAGCTGGATGACAGGGTGCGCGAAGTGGTGAAACAGTTGCAGAAACAGGATACTCCTTTGCCTGCCGCTGATGTGCTGGAAAAGCAGATTCTCGAACGCATGATCAACGATATGCTGCTGGCACAATTCGCCAAGGAAACCGGCGTGCGTGTGGATGATGCGCAATTGAATCAGGCAATGACGCGTATTGCGCAGCAAAATAATTTTCCGTCATTGGCGGAATTCCGCACCAAGCTGGAAGCGGACGGGGTGAACTTCAATAAATTCCGCGAAGAGATACGTGACGAGATCATTTCCACGCGGTTGCGCGAGCGTGAAATCGAAAGCAAGATCGTCATCAGTGATGGCGAGGTAGACAATTATCTCGCCAACAAAGCCAGAATGGGGAACACGGGTGAGGAATACCATCTCGCGCACATATTGGTGGTGGTGCCGGAACAGGCCAGCGCGGAAAAAATCCAGGCAGCGCGCGAACGCGCCGAAAAGGCATTGGGCCAACTGAAGGGCGGTGCAGATTTTGCGCAAGTGGCAGCCGGCAACTCCGACGCCAAGGATGGGCTGAAGGGCGGAGATCTGGGATGGCTGTCCGGCGATCGTATCCCCCCGTTATTTGCAAACGAACTGCAAAATCTGCAACCTGGACAAACAACAGCGGTGTTACGCAGCCCGAGTGGTTTTCATATTCTCAAGCTGGTGGAAAAACGCAGTGGCAATGCGCCGGTTGTAATCACCCAAACTCATGCGCGACATATTCTAATCAAGACCAGTGAGATCGTTTCTGAAAGCGAGGCCAAGAGTCGCCTGATGGAAATCAAACAGCGCATCGAAGGCGGTGCTGATTTCGCCGAACAGGCAAGACGATATTCACAGGATGGCAGTGCACAACAAGGTGGTGATCTGGATTGGGTGTCCCCGGGACAGACTGTGCCGGAATTTGAAGAAGCGATGAACAAACTGCAGCCCGGACAAATGGCGGCGGTGCAAACGCAATTCGGCTGGCACCTGATCCAGGTGCTGGAGCGGCGCAATGCCGATGTCAGCGAGCAACAGAAGCGCCAGCAAGCGCGGGTTGCGATAGGCACATTCAAGTCGGATGAGCAGTATCAGGACTGGCTGCGCCAGTTGCGAGACCGCGCGTTCGTCGAGTATCGCCTCGAAGAGAAAAAATAGCCGGTGAATACCGCTGTGCTTTCCGCACCCTTGATTATCACTTCTGGTGAACCGGCAGGCATAGGCCCAGACTTGTGTGTGCAGCTTGCCGTTGTGCCGCCCGATATCCCCCTTGTCGTTGTTGCCGATAAGAGCCTGCTGCTGCAACGTGCCGCGCAGCTGGGTATTGCACTGGAAGTGCAAGATTTTGTGCCAAGACAAATAAATCTTTGTCGGCCGAATACGCTATCGGTAGTTCATGTGCCGCTTGCTGCTGAATGTCTTCCCGGCAAATTAAATTTGGCCAATAGCAATTACGTGCTGGCGATGTTGCGCCGAGCTGTGCAGGGTTGCCAGACTGGCGAGTTCTCCGGTATGGTCACCGCACCGGTACACAAGGGCATCATCAACGATGCAGGCATTGCCTTCACCGGACACACCGAATTTCTCGCCGAGCGAACCGGCACAAAGCTGGTGGTGATGATGTTGGTCGGTGGCGGAATGCGTGTGGCGCTGGCTACCACTCATCTTGCCTTGAAAGATGTACCCGCCGCGATTACCGCGCCACTATTGGAAAACGTATTGCGCATTATTCAGCGCGACTTGCAGCACCATTTCGGCATTGCGCAACCGCGTATTCTGGTGGCCGGATTGAATCCGCATGCGGGAGAAGGCGGTTATCTGGGGCGCGAAGAGATCGAGGTGATGATTCCCGTGCTGGATAAATTACGCGCTGGAGGTATGGATGTGAGTATGCCGCTGCCTGCCGATACCTTGTTCACACCCGACAAACTGGCGCAGTGCGATTGCGTACTCGCGATGTATCACGATCAGGGTCTGCCGGTGCTGAAGCATGCCAGCTTCGGTCAAGGCGTGAATATCACGCTGGGCCTGCCCATCATCCGCACTTCTGTGGATCACGGTACGGCACTGGATCTGGCGGGAACCGGCAAGGCCGACGGCGGCAGTCTGCTCGAAGCGATCCGCCTTGCTGCCCAGATGGCGACATATGAGCGTGCATAGAGCCAAAAAAAAGTTTGGCCAGAATTTTCTTGTCGATCAGCAGATCGTTGCAGATATCATCAAGACGATACGTCCAGAGCCGGAAGACAATATGGTCGAGATCGGCCCGGGCCTGGGTGCGCTGACCCGCCCGCTGCTGCAGAAATTGAATCGTCTGCATGTGGTGGAAATAGACCGCGACATCATCGCCCGGCTGGAGAACGACTATCCTCAGGATAATCCGGGATCGAAGTTGATCGTCCATGCCGGTGACGCACTGGAATTTGATTTCGCATTGCTTTCGGCGCCGTTGCGCATCGTCGGCAACCTGCCTTACAACATCTCCTCGCCGTTGTTGTTTCACTTTGCCTCATATGCCGGACGTATCACCGACATGCATTTCATGCTGCAAAATGAAGTGGTCGAACGCATGGTGGCAGAGCCCTCCACACCAGAGTACGGGCGGCTGTCGGTGATGTTGCAATATCGCTTTCAGATGGAGAAGCTGCTCGATGTGCCGCCAGAATCGTTTCGTCCCGCACCCAAGGTGGATTCCGCCATCGTGCGCATGATTCCGCTGCCCACCAGCGAAATCGCGGTGCGCAACGAAAAGCTGTTTGCCGCGATTGTCAGGACCGCTTTCGGGCAACGTCGCAAGACATTGCGCAATACGCTGCGGAGCCATCTGGGCGAAGAGGATTTTGAGAAGTTGGGTATTGATGCCCAACTTCGTGCCGAGAATCTCGGCGTGACAGAATTTACCAAGGTGGCAAATTATCTGGATGAGCGGCGGATCGGCAGCTAGTTGGTTTTTTTCTGGATCAGCTCGATCTTGTATCCGTCAGGATCTTCAATAAATGCAATGACGGTACCCCCAAATTTCATTGGCCCGGCCTCGCGCACCACTTTCCCGCCGCGCTGCTTGATGTTCTCGCAGGCGGCATAAGCATCTTCCACCTCAATGGCGATATGGCCGTAAGCATTGCCGAGCTCATATTTTTCCACACCCCAGTTGTGGGTGAGTTCGATCACCGCGCTGCTGGCTTCATCGGTGTAGCCGATAAAAGCCAGCGTAAATTTCCCGTCCGGGTAATCGTTGCGGCGCAGTAATTGCATGCCGAGCACGCCGCCATAAAAGGCAAGCGATTTTTCCAGATCGACTACGCGCAGCATGGTGTGGAGAATGCGCATCGGGTTTCCTTGAAGTTGAATTTATCTTTGTGTTCGGTAGTCTTGCCTACATAGGGTAAAATACGATCACGTCAAGCATTTTACCATTATCCACACCATGACCGAACCGTTCCCGTTAGTAATGAGTTTTGCTGCAACTGATCCCAGTGGGGGTGCCGGTTTGCAGGCGGATCTATTGACCATTTCCAGCATGGGTTGCCACCCGTTATCAGTGGTGACAGCTATTACCGTGCAGGATACCAGCGGAGTGGACGATGTGTTGCCGATCGACCCGGAATGGGTGGTGGATCAGGCGCGTGCGATGCTGGAAGATGTACCGGTGGCCGCGTTCAAGATCGGGCTGCTCGGTAGCGTGGAGAATATCGCGGCGATTGCCGAGGTATTGTCGGACTATCCAGATATTCCTCTGGTACTGGATCCGGTGTTGTCTTCAGGACGAGGCGACGAATTGGCAAATGAGGATATGCTGGACGCGATGCGCGAGTTGCTGATTCCACAGACTACGATCCTCACGCCGAACAGCATAGAGGCTCGCCGTCTGGCGATGAACGAAGACAATGAGGAAGATGATCCCTCGCTGGAGGAATGCGCCAAACGTATATTGCGCATGGGTTGTGAATATGTACTGATCACCGGCACACATGAACAAACTCCCAAAGTCATCAATACCCTGTACAACGAGCAGGGGGTGGTTAGCAGCGATAGTTGGGCCCGTCTGCCGGGAATTTATCACGGCTCGGGTTGTACCCTGTCTGCGGCGATTGCCGCCCTGCTGGCGCAAGGCGTGGATGTGCCGGAGGCGGTCAAGGAGGCGCAGGAATACACTTGGCAAACCTTGAATGCAGGTTTCCGTCCTGGCATGGGGCAGCATATCCCGGATCGTTTGTTTTGGGCGCGCGGCGAAGAGGATGATGAACCTCAACCGGAACGCCCTAATTAGGGGACTGTACGCAATCACGCCGGACGAGGC
The DNA here is from genome assembly GCA_903858965.1 of uncultured Nitrosomonadales bacterium. Lineage (GTDB taxonomy): Bacteria > Pseudomonadota > Gammaproteobacteria > Burkholderiales > Gallionellaceae > Gallionella. The sequence continues at coordinate 18,700 of CAIOKY010000158.1, forward strand.
AGACACCGCGGAGTTGTTGCGCAAGGTGCGTCTGGCTTTGTTGGGAGGTGCGCGGGTCTTGCAGTATCGCAACAAGACTGCGGGTGCAGCATTGTGTTTGGAGCAAGCCGGGGCATTGCGCGAACTGACACATGAATTTTCTGTGCCGCTGATTATCAACGACGATGCAATGCTGGCTCAGCAAGTGGCTGCGGACGGTGTGCACTTGGGCGGTGATGATGGCAGCATTACCGAGGCACGCATATTATTGGGCCAGGGTAAATTCATCGGGGTATCTTGCTATAATCGCATTGCGCTGGCACGGGCAGCTGTTCAGCAAGGTGCGGATTATGTGGCATTTGGCAGCTTCTTCGCTTCAATGGTGAAGCCTGATGCAGTGGTGGCCTCACCCGATTTGTTACGGCAGGCACGCCGCGAAACCGCAATTCCGCTGGTGGCGATAGGCGGCATCACATTACAGAATGGCGCGCAGCTGCTGGAATCAGGCGCAGATGCACTGGCAGTGATTTCCGCGATATTTGGTGCGGCGGATATTCAGGGCGCTGCACGGGGTTTTTCAGTTTTAAATTTCCCTTAATAATCATTTCTAAAATAGAAAGATGCAACATGACTTCACATAATCAGCAATTATTCGACGAATCCCAGAAAATCATTCCGGGTGGAGTCAATTCGCCAGTACGCGCATTCCGCTCGGTGGGCGGCACACCGCTGTTCTTCAAGCGTGGCAAGGGCGCCTACGTGTGGGATGCCGACGATAAGCGTTATATCGATTATGTTAATTCATGGGGGCCGATGATCGTCGGTCACTGCCATCCTGATGTGGTCAAAGCGGTACAGGACGCTGCTGCGCAAGGTCTCGGTTTTGGTGCACCGACAGCAGCCGAACTGGAAATTGCCCGGTTGCTGTGCAAAATTCTTCCCAGTCTGGAAATGGTACGTCTGGTGAGTTCCGGTACCGAAGCAACGATGACCGCGATACGTCTGGCGCGTGGTTTCACGGGGCGTTCGCGCATCATCAAATTCGAAGGCTGTTACCACGGCCACTCCGATGGTTTGCTGGTCAAAGCCGGCTCGGGTGCGCTGACCTTCGGTCAACCAAGCTCATCGGGCGTACCCGCAGAAATAGCCGCTTTGACTACAGTGCTGGACTATAACGACGCTGCCGGGCTGGAAAAAGCTTTCGCCGAATTCGGCAACGAAATCGCCGCCGTGATCGTCGAACCGGTGGCGGGCAACATGAATCTGATTTTGCCTAAGCGCGAGTTCCTGGAGGCAATGCGCTCATTATGTACCAAGCATGGGGCGGTATTGATTCTGGACGAAGTGATGTCCGGTTTTCGCGTCGGCCTGCAGGGTGCGCATGGTCACTATGGCATCAAACCGGATCTGATTACGCTGGGCAAAGTGATGGGTGGTGGTTTGCCAGCCGCAGCTTTTGGCGGACGACGCGACATCATGCAATGCCTTGCGCCGCTTGGTGCGGTGTACCAGGCCGGCACTCTGTCCGGTAATCCGGTCGCGGTAGCTGCCGGCCTGGCTACGCTGAAATTAGTACAGGCTTCTGGATTCTATGAACGCCTGACGCAGGTGGCCAAACAAATGACCGAAGGCTTATCGGCCAGCGCGAAGAAACACGGCATCCCGTTCAGCGCACAATCCATCGGCAGCATGTTCGGAATATATTTCAGCAGCAAGGTGCCGACCTCGTATGCCGAAGTGATGGCCAGCGACAAGGCGGCGTTCAACCGCTTCTTCCATGCGATGCTGGAAGAGGGCGTGTACCTTGCCCCCTCGGCATTCGAAGCAGGGTTCGTTTCTGCGGCGCATACCGAGGCGGATATCGCAACGACCATCGCGGCTGCGGATAAAATTTTCGCAAACTGGAAGTAATGGGACTTTTTTCGCAAGCGGCCTTCTTTACTACCGTTAATCACATCAAGGATTTACCGCTGCATGGCGGCAAAGAAGTGGCATTCGTCGGGCGTTCCAATGCGGGCAAATCAAGCGCGATCAACACGCTCGCGAATCACGTGCGTCTGGCCTATACCAGCAAGACACCGGGGCGAACCCAGCACCTGAATTATTTTTCCCTGGGAAACAATGAAGGGGGAGATAATAATTTTCTGGTGGATTTGCCCGGTTACGGTTATGCGAAGGTCCCGCCCGAAAGCAAGCGGCATTGGGAAGCATTGCTCAGTGAGTATCTGCAAACGCGTGATGAGCTGTGCGGCTTGGTGGTCATCATGGATTCTCGCCATCCATTGACAGAGCTGGATGAGAACATGCTGGACTGGTTTGCGCCGACCGGGAAGCCGGTGCATATTTTACTTACCAAGTCAGACAAGCTTAGCAGGCAACAAGCGATATTGACGTTGAGTCGTGTAAAATCACATCTCGCCGAGCATTTTCCGCAATGTTCCGTGCAGTTGTTTTCCAGTCTGAAAAAACTGGGTATGGAAGAGGCGGAAGCAGTAATTACAAGCTGGTTGGTCGACTGATAAGCATTAAAAAAATGCCCCCAGCCAAGGGGAGGTAGGCCAGGGGCAAAGTCTTAACATGGAGTTAAGACGCACGCTCAGGGAGGAGAAACGTGGAATGATTCGCATCATTCACTGCATCAGATAAACAGTTTCTAAAATAGTTCCAAGAAAATAATTTTTGTAGGGAAAATCATGCAGACATTAGGACAGTACCCCCAAACTCGGATGCGCCGGATGCGCCGGGATACATTTTCTCGTGATTTGATGCGAGAGCATATACTCACTTCAGCAGATTTCATTTACCCGGTTTTTGTGCTGGAAGGCAGTAACAAAGTCGAAGATGTGAAGTCCATGCCGGGGGTGCAACGCAAGACGTTGGACTTGCTGTTCAAGGATGCCGAGCAATGTGTCAAGCTGGGCATTCCGGTGATGGCGATCTTTCCAGTGATCGAGGCACCGCTGAAAAGCCTGGACGCGCGCGAAGCTTACAACCCGAATGGTTTGGTGCCCCGTGTTGTTGCTGCGCTGAAAAAGAAATTTCCTGAACTCGGCGTAATGACCGATATTGCCTTGGATCCATACACCAGTCACGGGCAGGACGGCCTGCTCGATGACAGTGGCTATGTCCTTAACGATGAGACCATTGCGGTGTTGACCAGACAGGCACAAACCCACGCAGCGGCTGGGGCGGATATCGTCGCCCCATCTGACATGATGGACGGGCGTATCGGTGCAGTGCGCGCAGCGCTGGACGCCAACAAACACATTTACACACGCATCATGGCCTATTCTGCCAAATATGCTTCCAGCTTCTACGGCCCATTTCGCGATGCCGTTGGTTCGAGTGGAAACTTGGGTTCTGGTAACAAATATACTTATCAGATGGATCCCGCCAATTCCGATGAAGCGCCGTGGGAAGTTGGACTGGATTTACAGGAAGGTGCGGACATGGTCATGGTCAAGCCCGGTATGCCTTATCTTGACATCGTGCGCCGTGTAAAGGACGAATTCAAGGCGCCGACTTTTGTTTATCAGGTCAGTGGCGAATACGCGATGCTCAAGGCCGCTGCACAGAACGGGTGGCTGAACGAAGAGGCCTGCGTGCTGGAAGCGTTGCTGGCGTTCAAGCGTGCCGGAGCGGACGGGATACTGACTTACTTTGCCCTGGATGCGGCAAGGTGGTTGAAAAATAATATTTGAGCTTTGCTGCTTTGGTAAAAGTTAAGCTGCCAATAACAGCACCTCTACCGCCGCAATGTCGGCATGCGTCTCGGGATGGCGGCTCCCGCTGAAACGGGCGTTTTCGGGCAGGACAATGATGTGTATCTGGGTGCCAGATTCGCTGGTCAGGGTGTAGCTTGGCACCGTTTCTTCATGTCCGCCCACGCGCACCTTCCATGCACCATCTTCGAAATCAATCTTGTGCTTAAGCAAAAATAACAGTACGGCTTTAGCATCGTCACTGAACAGCATCAGGTTGATGTCGGATTGTTCGCCCGCCGTACCGTTCAACACCGAGCCTGTCAGGTAAGGCTGGAATTCTGCCAGCAGCTGCATGGCTGTGAGTGCTTCTGCGCGCAGCTGATGCAGGATGCCGGGGTGGCTTTCCCGTTGGTAAAGTGCGCGATAGCTATGCAATGCATCATCTACTTCCTGGTTGCTGGGCAGGTGTTGTGTGTCCGCCGCGCCTAGTTGGCGCGCGGCTTTGCGCTTGGCAAAGGCGTGGTCGGTGATACCATCCTCAGCCATTAATTTGGCAGCTTGATGCGCCAGTTGTTCGCGCATCAAGTCGCGTCTGTTCACATATTCTCTGGGTGTGCGCTCTTTGGCCATGCGTGTGATCAGAGCAACTGATCCTTGACGGTATCTGCCGGTTTTGTTTCTTCATTATTAGGTGCGGGCATGGCGTGTTCGGGCGGAACATTTTCCTGATAAAAATATTCGACTAACGGGCTATTGTCGTCACGAAATCCTTCTTCATTGATGTGCACCGCGACCATATTGTCCGGCATGGTGTAAGTGGCTTCAGGTACATCTTTGAGCACCTTCCCCATGTAGTCCATCCATATCGGTAAGGCTGCCCCTCCCCCGGTTTCCTTGTCGCCCAGACTGTGCGGCTGATCGTAGCCCATCCATGCGATGCCGACCAGGGTCGGATGGAAACCGCAGAACCAGGCATCGATCGAATCATTGGTGGTTCCAGTCTTGCCAGCCAGATCCTGTCGTCCGAGCTGCATGGCGCGAAAGCCCGTGCCGTGTTTGACCACGTCTTGCAACATATTGACCATGGTATAGGCATTGCGTACATCGATAACCTGTTTGGCCCCATTCCCGGCCATGTCGGGCGTAGCTTTGCTGAGCACGGTGCCGTGCGCATCTTCAATGCGTTGAATGAAGTAAGGCGCAACCTGAAAACCGCCGTTGGCGAATATCGAATATCCGGACAACATTTCCAGCGGGGTCACAGAGCCTGCCCCCAAGGCCATGGTCAGGTAGGGAGGATACTTGGTCGGATCGAATCCAAATTTGGTGATGTAATCGCGTGCATATTGCGGGGAGATGGATTGCAGTATGCGGATTGAAACCAGATTCTTTGATTTGATCAGAGCCTGCCGCATGCGCATCGGGCCTTCAAATTTTCCATCGTAATTTTTGGGTTCCCAAGGCTCGTTACCGGTCTGTTCGGCATCGAAAATAAGCGGGGCATCATTGATCACTGTGGCTGGGGTGAAGCCTTTTTCCAATGCGGCGGAATAGACAAAAGGTTTGAAGCTTGAACCGGGTTGCCGCCAAGCCTGGGTGATATGGTTGAATTGGTTTCGATTGAAATCGAAACCACCAATCAGCGAATAGATCGCCCCGTCACGTGGATTGCCGGAAACAAAGGCGGCTTCGACCTGCGGAAGCTGGCTTATTTGCCAGACACCTTTGTCGTCCTTTTGTACTCGTATCAGCGAGCCGATGTTAATGCGCTGGTTCATCGCAACTTTTTTTGTCAATGCGGGTTGTACGAAAAGCAAGGCATCACCGGTGATCTCTACAATTTCTCCACCCTTGCAATAGGCGCGAATAAGTTTGGGTGAAGCCGCCAAAACTACGGCAGGGATTAAATCATCGCTGTCATCAACATCTTGCAGGGCTTCGTCAAGCATTTCAGCATTGCTGCTATCACCATGCAGGTCGATGAAGCCTTCCGGGCCACGATAGCCGTGGCGGCGGTCATAATCCAGAACGCCTGTACGGACAGCCTGATAGGCGGCAAGCTGATCCTGTTGCCGGATGGTGGTGTAAACCTTGAAACCCTGTGTGTAGGTGTCGTCCTGGTATTTTTCAAAAACAGCCTGTCTGACCATTTCCGAGAGGTAATCCGATTTGATACCGAACTCCTGATTCCCGCGGATGGTTAAGATCGGTTGCTGTTGCGCGAGTTGGAATTGCTCATCAGTCACGAAATGCAGTTCGTGCATACGGCGCAAAACATAGAGTTGGCGAAGCTTGGCGCGCTTTGGATTGACAACCGGATTATAGGAAGAAGGAGCTTTTGGCAATCCGGCGAGCATGGCTGCTTCGGCGATAGTGACTTGACCGAGAGGTTTGCCAAAGTAAACCTGTGACGCGGCAGCAAAACCGTATGCACGTTGGCCAAGATAAATCTGGTTTATGTAAAGCTGCAAGATTTCATCCTTGCTCATGCTGTGCTCGATTTTGAAGGTAAGCAGTACTTCGTTGAACTTTCGTGAGATGGTCTTTTCTTTGGTAAGAAAAAAATTACGTGCTACCTGCATGGTAATCGTACTGGCCCCCTGCTTTGCCGTGCCGGAGGTGAAGTTGGAAAACGCGGCGCGTAACACCCCCATATAGTCCACTCCGCCGTGTTCATAGAATCGATCATCTTCGGCGGCAAGAATCGCCTGTTTCATAATCTCGGGTACTTCGGAGATTTGTACCAGTGCGCGGCGTTCCTCCCCGAACTCACTGAGTAATGCGCCCTCCACGCTGTATATGCGTAGCGGGATTTTGGGGCGATAGTCGGTAAGCGCATCCAGCGAAGGCAGGCTCGGATAAGCCAATATGGCCGCCAAACTGAACAATATCGCGGGTAGCAAAATTATGGTTAAAGTAACAAGAACAGGGAAAAGCCAGCGACGGGAAGGCATGTGCAGTTGTCCGGAAATGAGTAACAATGGTATTGTGTTTGGAATTATATCGACTCTGGGAGTATAAATAACCTTTAAAAATAGCTTTACACAGTTTATAGTTATTGCTAGGATTTAAACCACTTTGTACAAATAGAGCGCTAACCAGTCAATGGCTAAAGTAAATTTTGACATCCCGCTGGATTTTTTATGGGCTAAAACACCACCGCTAATTGGGGTGGATAGCCGCGTTGTGCCAGTTGTTCGTGGAATCGCGCGAA
>CAIOKY010000159.1 GCA_903858965.1 uncultured Nitrosomonadales bacterium
ATTGGTAGACACAACGGACTTAAAATCCGTCGCAACCGTAAAACGTGCGTACCGGTTCGATTCCGGTTCCGGGCACCATAAGGTAGTTTAGCGAAGTTCAAGGAAGTCCGAGGAAGTCGTCAAAACCCGCATGAATAAAGGCTTGCGGGTTTTTTGTTGTCCAAAGCAATGCAGTAACATCTATTGCAATCCAGCTCAAAATGCAGTAACTTTTGCAGTAACTCTCCTTTTACTGTTTTCCATTTTAAAAGTTACTGCTTTTTTTAAAAAAGTTACTGCAAAAGTTACTGCATTTATTTTGCGATAAACTTGTAAGCTACTGCTTTAACTGATTTATTCACCTCTGGGAGTTACTGCATGTCGCGACACAAAATTAAAGCGGATTTTACGATCAAGGCGGCTAAACCCGAGGCGACAACGTACCGCTTGAATGATGGCGATGGCCTGCATCTATTGGTCAAGCCGGATGGAGCAAAGTGGTGGCGTCTTGATTACTCCATTGGCGGCAAGCGCAAGAGCCTTTCTTTAGGGGTTTACCCTGACACAACATTGAGTGCAGCGCGTAACAGTGCCAACAATGCGCGCGAACTTGTAGCTGGGGGAACAGATCCCAGCGACCTTCGCAAGGCCGGCAAGCAGGTACAGGCGAAGCGGCTGGAAGCTGAACGGCGGATAGATCAAGGCTTGCCTGCTGCCGGTTCTTTTGAAGAGGTTGCGCGAGAATGGGCTTCTGTCCCAACGGACAGGCGATCCGACAAGCAAACGGAAAGAATTATCGGCTGGATGGAAAAAGATATTTTCCCTTGGCTGGGGAATCGCCCGATAAATGAAATCACCACGCCTGAAATAGATGCAACCATCCAGCGCATTGTGGATAGGGGCGCACTGGATATAGCCCGGCGCGTTCTTTGGAACTGTGGCCGGGTATTCGGATATGCCGCCAAAAAAGGATAACCTCTTTTGCCAAAGATGTTGCGATTGCGATCATCGAAACCTTTGGCGTCGAGGCCAGAAAAAGGCAGCTCGCCGGAACCGAGAACCTGAAAATGTACCCGCAGCTGTTTGACGACTGGGGCGCGTTTTTCCATATCGGGTTTGGCCCGTATTCTGCGCGGTGCCGCTCCGCCGGCATGCCGCTCAGTTTCGGTTTTCAATCGCGCGCCCAGCTCGATGCGGTCGGCTCGTCCTTCGCGGACGAGCTGGACGACACCATTGCCACCAAGATTATTTTGCGCGTGCAAGGCGACGCGACGAGTCAATACGCCGTCAGGTTGTTGGGGCAATTCGAATCGCACGAGGTTGGAACTTCGAAATCCAGCGCGGGGGAGGGCTCTAGCGGCACGAGTTTGCGCTACATGCAGCGCGCCCGAATTGAACCGCGCCAACTGCGCGAACTGCAAGCGGGCGAGGCTTATATCTCCACGCTGGCGAAACTCGAAAACAAAATGGTGAACCCGCTTTGGAAGCTGCGCTTGCCGTTGCCTGGTTTTGCCGGGTGGCAAAATGTTTCAATGCCGCCCGTTCGCGAACACATCGAGGGCGAGGGTTTGTCTTTGTGGTCACGCTACATGAATCCGGCCCGCTTGGCCGAGATCCATGCGACCGTGCTGATCGAAGCTGCGGCGGTTGAATCGAAGGCGATGGAACAAACGGCAAAAGGCCGCGATGAAGCCAGGGCAGACATGGTACAAAACCCCGGTCTTAACCTTATTGCCTGAGCCGTGCGAATTTTTGGCAGGTCAAAACTATTAATCTAATCCAAGCTAGTGACATCAATGCTCTCACTGTTTAAATCTAAAGTCATTAAAGTCATTGACCTCATTGGCTAATGTGCACTGTCAAATCGTTGCGACGTGCCAACCATTCACCGCATCATACCAATTCGATTTGCACCTTGCGGCCGACCAAGGCAGCGGCGCGCTGCAAGGTCGAAAGTGTCACGTCGCGAGTAGGATCGAGCAGTCGATCAACCTGCGAGCGGCTTGTTTTAAGCATGACCGCCAGACGCGCTTTGGTCAACGATTGCTTTTCCATCGCTTCGACAAGTTGCCACACCACGACTTCCTTGATGGCCAGTGCTTGGGTTTCTTCAAATAGGCCCTCTTCCTTGAGGAAGTCGTCGAGGCTTGATCCAATATGACGGTTGCTCATGATTTCAACTCCTTTTGGCGTTTCCTCGCCAGGGTAAGTTCGTCGTCAGGTGTCTTTTGCGTCTTCTTGACGAAGCCGTGCAAGGCCACTAATTGGCCCTTGTGCAAACATATCAGCACGCGAGCGATGCGGTTGCTTGGCATATCTGTGCGTACTTCCCATAAGCCCTGTCCCATCGGACGGCATAAGGGCATACCCACCGGCCAGCGCCATTGCGCCCGCATCAGGTCTTGGCCAATGGCGTGTCGATCCGGCTCGTCCAGTGTCTTGAGCCATTCGCGTACCGGTTCGTTGCCGCCGCTGTTTTTGTAGAACTGTAGCGGCGTTTTTTGTGTTTCATTGACCATCAATCACCTTGGCGCATTTGTACCACATAAGGTACATGCAATGCAAGCTAATTTTAGCGGCTCCACTTGCCCTGAAATTCTACAATCGAGCCAATAAATTCAGATTACCAGATCAGCTGATGGTAGGGGCAGGCAATAGCCGACACCGAGCAGCGCGTCAGGAGAATCGCCATGAAGGTCTGTTCCTCGCCATACCGGACTGTGGCGGTTTGCTGAAAAAGCTGTCGGTGCAGATTGCTAGAATATCCGCTTCCAACTTTTTCGAACCGTCAGTAACGACATGAAGCCGACGGCGCAAACGTCGTGTAGTCACACCACGAAAGAACGCGCCTAAACACGCCGTACTGCTACACAGAACGGCCAACAACTCACCACCAGGACAAGATCAACACCTGGACAACTTCAACGGCTTTTGAATCGGTTGCTACAAGCAGTTTGTTGAGCGCCTTCACCTGGTCTTTCATGGGCCATGCCGGCGCATCGCCAGTGGCTGGTCGGTCGCGGAGGCTAATCATAAGTCACTCCAGCCATCGAGGGCACGATACAGCCGTGCCGCTTCGCGTGCCCCTTCTCCCGTTCGCACTCCCTGCGGTCGCTTGCGCTGCGGCTTCGGTTGCCCCTCTCGTCTGTCATGCCTGATGACGCCTCCTGAAAACGCTTCCTCCTTAACGCCACCCTGGGCGAGCGATACGACGGCATGACCCACTACAACACGACCAGGAGAAGACAGATGCGCGATCAACAAACCAACACCACCGAAAGCAACACCGCCTGCAGCAGCGAGCTCCACAACAGCATCACTTTGAAAGCAAACCAGGGAGAAAAGAAAATGAATAAAGACATCTATCAAACTATCACAGACAGAATTATTGAGTCACTGGAAAACGGTGTGGCACCTTGGGTCAAGCCCTGGGCGAGCTGTGGCGCACCACGCAACGCAGTCACAGGCCGCGAGTATTCCGGAATCAATATGATTCTTTTGGCAATGTCGCCCTTTGCAAACCCTTTATGGCTGACCTACAACCAAGCCAAGGCTGTGAATGCTACGGTCCGGCGCGGCGAACACGGCACGCAGGTTGTTTTCTTCAAGCCCTTCAAAGTCACCGACAAGAACGATGCAGAAAGCAAAGAAAAAACCATCCCGCTGTTGCGCACTTTCACGGTATTCAATGCGCAGCAAATCGACAACCTGCCAGAGAAATACACGCAAGCCACCAAGCCACAGCTGGATAGTTTTGCAGACAACGAACCAGCCGAGGCGCTACTGGCCAAGGCCGTCATTCAATACGGCAAGCCTAAAGCCTGCTTTATTCCCATGCTCGACAAAATCCACTTGCCGAACAAAGTCGAATTCAATTCGATCCCGGACTACTACACCACAGCCTTGCATGAGCTCACCCACTGGACAGGCCACACCAGCCGCCTTGCACGCGACTTTAATGGGCGCTTCGGGGACAGCAGCTACGCATTCGAGGAATTGATAGCAGAGCTGGGAGCCGCCTTTCTGTGCGCTCATTGCAGCATCAACGGCCAATTGCAACATGCCAGCTATATCGGGAACTGGTTGAAGGTGTTGAAGAACGACAAGCGCGCGATCTTCACAGCAAGCGCAGCAGCTCGCAAGGCCGCTGTATTTTTGGTCGGCGAACAAGAGCAGGAAGAAGAACAGGCAGCAGCGTAAACCAAACAGGGCGGGACATCCTGCCCCCATTATGGTTGCTACGTTGGCACCACTTTGCAATCAATTAAAACCGAACCAAGGAAAAGAAAATGCTTATCGTCGACCAAGAGGCCACCGCACTGCTGGCCGCCACTGTTAAAGCTGCAGGGTGCAGATATGACCAGGGTATTTTGGGCGCCGACTGCATCACCTCGCGCCGAACGACGGCGCGACCCTTCGGGCTTTGGGTTGCATGCAGCCGGGGAACGACACTCGAAGGCAGCTGTGCCAGGATGGTTGCCGCATCTTCCTGGTATGCCGGTGCGTCACGATTCTGGCTCATCGCGCACCTCAATTGTGGGCTACCTTGCGATCAGCTTCCAGCTTAATCACCAGTGCACGGATTTCCTCGTCAGTTTTCCCGGCAATTCGGGCAGCAATTAGCGCATCGACTTCATAGTCAGGTGTGCCAGTTGCGCGCAATCCGATCAGTACCGGTCTTACAAATAGCCCTGCTTTGATGTCCGCGTAATGTGAACTGCGTGACCTTCCCCGGCGCTTGAGAACAGCAGGGATTCGCAGGATGGTGATAGGTTGTTTGTTTTGGCGCGTGGTCATATTCCTTTCTCCCTGGGTTGCTTTCAAAGTGATGCTGTTGTGGAGCTCGCTGCCGCAGGCGGTGTTGTTTTCGGTTGTGTTGGTTTGTTGATCGCGCATCTGTCTTCTCCTGGTCGTTTTGTAGTGGGTCATGCCGTCGTATCGCTCGCACAGGGTGGCGTTAAGGCAGTCGCGCTTTCAGGAGGCGGCATCAGGCATGACAGACGAGAGGGGCAACCGAAGCCGCAGCGCAAGCGACCGCAGGGAGTGCGAACGGGAGAAGGGGCACGCGAAGCGGCACGGCTGTATCGTGCCCTCGATGGCTGGCGTGACTTATGATTAGCCTCCGCGACCGACCAGCCATTGGCGATGCGACGGCATGAGCTACGAAAGACCAGGTGAAGGCGCTCAACAAACGGCCTGTAACAACCGATTGAAAAGCCGGTGCAGTTAAGGGGGAGGGGTTGGCCGTGGACGTGCTGGTAGCCGTGATGTTTGAGGGCAGGGGGAACGATGGCATGACGGCGGATTTAGCCGCGTCTAAACGTGAGTCCAGAGGACTGACGTTTGCGGCGTTGGTTTATATCGAGCGGAGCGTGGAGTTACGAGCCGCCCGTAATGCGCCGCAAAGCGGCGTCCCAAAGGGATGAGCGACTAGTGAAACAGTGGAGTGGGGGCGTATTGTAGCGGCGCACACCAAGATAGAGCGAAGCACCGTTCGTGCTGAGCCTGTCGAAGCATAAAACAATTTGCGACCGGATCCTTTGGTATGCGAGATCAACGTGCGGCAAGTTAAAGCACTGGCTGCTCGTTCGGCAATCGGCTAACAACAAATACTGATCGCCGCCGTGCGTAAGGTTGTCGACGATAGGCCGGAAACGGTCTGCCTGTTCCGGCGAGAAATATCCTGAAGCTACCATATCCAGTGCCCGCTTCAGGTCGGCATTGGCCCGGTAGAAATTCCAAGGGTTGTAGCCGGCGCTTTTTAGTGCGGCGACTTCCTGGGTGTTTAGCCCGAAGATGAAGATATTGTCCGCGCCAACTTCTTCCATGATTTCGATATTCGCACCATCCAGCGTACCGATTGTCAGTGCGCCGTTGAGGGCGAGCTTCATGTTGCCGGTGCCTGACGCTTCAGTACCGGCAGTGGAGATTTGCTGAGACAGGTCTGCCGCCGGAATGATTTCGATAGCGGTGGAGACATCGTAATTGGGGATGAACGCCAGTTTCAGCAGGCCGCGTACGGCCGGATCGTTATTGATGATGTCCGCCACGCTGTTGGCGAGCTTGATGATCAGTTTGGCGGTGGCATATCCGGGCGCTGCCTTGCCGGCGATTATCACGGTACGCGGCACGACATCCAGTGACGGGTTGGATCGGATACGGTTGTATAAAGTGATGATGTGCAATAAGTTGAGCAGCTGGCGCTTGTATTCATGGATGCGCTTGACCTGGACGTCGAACAAACTGTCCGGGTTGATTTGTAATTCCAGTCTGTCTGTTACCAGCTTGGCGAGACGTACTTTGTTGGCGCGTTTCACGGCGCGAAATTCATCCTGAAAACTTTCATCATCTGCCAGCCTTGCCAGCTCGTGCAATCGTGACAGGTCGGTGATCCAGTCTTTTCCGATGCGGCTGGAAATCAGGCTGGCAAGTCCCGGGTTGGCCTGGTTCAGCCACAAGCGCGGCGTGATGCCGTTGGTGATGTTGGTGAGCTTGCCCGGATAGTAGCGGTCGAAGTCGGCAAAGATCGTGGTTTTCATCAACCGGGAATGAAGTTCTGCCACGCCATTGACATGATGGCTGCCCACGATCGCCAGGTGCGCCATGCGCACACGCCGCCCGTGGGTTTCGTCGATGATGGACATGCGCTTGAGCAGTTCGTTGTCGCCGGGGAAGCGGTGCATGACCCCCGCCAAAAAACGCTGGTTGATTTCATAAATGATCTGCAAGTGACGTGGCAGGACAGATTCGAACAAAGCGACTAGCCAGGTTTCCAGTGCTTCAGGCATCAGCGTGTGATTGGTGTAGGCAAAGGTTCGGGTAGTGATGTTCCATGCACGCTCCCAATCCAGATGGTGTACATCCACAAACAGGCGCATCAGCTCCGGAACAGCGATGGAGGGATGGGTGTCATTAAGCTGGATCGCTACCTTGCCAGGCAGTTCGTCGAATGAATCATGATATTTATTGAAGCGGAATAGAATGTCCTGCAGTGAGGCGCTGACCAGGAAATACTGTTGCTTGAGCCGCAACTCGCGGCCCATCGCAGTGCTGTCATCTGGATAGAGAACTTTGGAAAGATTCTCCGATTCGTTTTTGTCCTCAACTGCCTTGATATAGTTGCCCTCGTTGAAATATTTAAGGTTGAAATCGCGCGAGGCCTTGGCCGACCACAAACGCATGTTGTTGACGGTATGCAAACCATAGCCCGGAATAGGCGTGTCGTAAGCCATCGCCATAACGTCATTTGTGTCTATCCAGTGATAGTGCAAGCCACCGTGCTCGTCGTTGTATTGCACCACACGGCCATGAAACTTCACCGGATACAGAACTTCGGGGCGGGCGAATTCCCACGGGTTGCCGTAGCGTAGCCAGTTGTCCGGGCGCTCGACCTGCCAGCCTTCTTCGATCTTCTGGTTGAACATGCCGTATTCGTAACGGATGCCCATGCCATAACCCGGCAGGCCGATGGTCGCCATCGAGTCGAGGAAACAAGCAGCCAGGCGGCCCAAGCCGCCATTACCCAACGCGGCATCGAATTCCATCTCCTTGATCTTGTCCAGATCAAGGCCCGCGTCGATGCAGGCTAGCCGAATTTCATCGACAAAGCCGATGTTAAGAATGCCATTCATCAGGCTACGGCCGATCAGGAATTCCATAGACAAGTAGTACACCCGCTTGGCATCGTTGTTGTAATAGCGGCGCATGGTTGCCATCCAGCGCTCGGTCAGGCGTTCGCGAACGACGCGAGCGAGGGTGAAAAACCAGTCGCGGTTTGTAGCAGTGATCGGGTCTTTGCCCACGGAAAAAATAAGATGGTTGGTCATCGCCTGTTCGATTGCGTTCAGGCTGAGATTGAGCGGTGCGTGCGGATCAAGTCTCGGTGATTTTGGCATATCGCTTCCTTCTCTGTAAGCAAGCAGTGATGGCAGTATAGGGATGATTTTTGAAAACGTCCCGCTGAATATCGGATACCGTGTCAGGACTATACAATTCTCTCGCACTGAGAGGCCGAAAAATTTGTCTTTTTATTTATCTTGGTCAATTAAGCTTATAATTTGCACGCTATTTATTAATAATGCGTTTCTATGTGCGGCATATAGAAATTACACTGCCTGAATTGTTCTCCGGGAGCTCTATGCAATTGACGAGAAGAAGACTGGGCAAGATGCCTGGTGATTTGTTGAAGCTGGATAACACATGTTTTCAGGCTGGTTGAATTATCGTGAGTCATTTCCTTTCGGGTGATATCGGCGGTACCAAGACACGCATCGCTGTCGTTGAAGTCAGTGGCAGACAAGTCAGGATCGTCCACGAAGCCAGTTACCCCAGTCGGGACTACCCCGCCTTTGAGGCATTGTTGGACAATTTTCTGTCTGGCACCGAAACCCCGGCCCATGCAGCTTTCGGAATCGCCGGCCCGGTACAGGGCAGGGTGGCACAAACCACCAATTTACCATGGCGCATCGATGCGGATGTGTTGCAATCCAAGTTCGGCTTTACACGCTGTACCTTGCTCAATGATCTTGAGGCGACTGCCTATGGGCTACCGGCTCTGGATGAAAAAGATTGGGTCACTTTGCAATCAGGTGCGCCGAATGTCAGTGGCAATGCCGCTGTGATCGCCGCTGGCACAGGGTTGGGCGAAGCCGGTCTATTTTGGGATGGGCAACGCCATCATCCGTTCGCCACTGAAGGCGGGCATGCCAGCTTCAGTCCGGGCGATGAACTGGAAATGGCCTTGCTGTGCCACCTTCAGCAACAATATCAGCACGTCAGCTGGGAACGCATCGTGTCCGGTATGGGATTGCTCGATTTGCACAAATTTCTCGGTCTCCATCAACGTGCAGCAATACCGGAATGGCTGGCGGAAGAAATGCGCAATGGCGATGCGGCGGCGGCAATTGCCCATGCCGCCTTATCCGGCCGCGATGAAATTTGCATTGAGACGCTGGATCGCTTCGTGCGCCTGTATGGCGCGGAGGCAGGCAACCTTGCGCTCAAGGTGATGAGTCGTAGCGGGTTATATCTGGGTGGCGGGATCGCACCGAAAATCTTGCCGCTACTGCAAAATGGTGCATTCATTGAAGCGTTCCTGAACAAAGGCAGGATGCGTCCGTTGCTGGAAGCGATACCGGTCAGGGTGATCCTGAATGATCGTGCCGCGTTATTCGGTCCGGCCTTGCGTGCTGCGCAGCTTGTGTCATGAATATCGTTAAGCTGCCGGATGTGCACAGAATATCAGCACCAATGCCCAAACAGTGCATGTTGGAACGAGTATTGCAAGATGATTCTCTGACGCATTACAGCCTACAAGCGACATTTCGGTTAAGCGGCATCGGGCTGCTCGCGTGGGTGAGGGACAGTTACGTTATAATCCAAGGTCGCGCGCAAACACAATTTTGAACCTCACTACGTAACCTAACCTACACATGAAAAGAAGCACTGCATACAGCCTACGAGTTCTCCCAAAAATTCCGGCGCGCCTGGCGCGTCTTGAAGAACTCGCCAACAACCTTTGGTACAGCTGGGATCGTCCGACTCGCGCACTGTTCGCGAGTCTGCATCCCGGCCTGTGGAAAGCCACCGGGCAGAGCCCCAAGGCGTTTTTGAAACGCGTGGATGAGCAGCGCCTGCTGGATGCGGCTGACGACCAGGTGTTCATCGGTAATTTCAACCGTGTATTGGCAGACTACGACACGTACCACAATTACAGCTCACCGGTCGGCGGATCAGACTGGCTGCGCAAGGATGATCTGATCGCCTATTTTTGCGCTGAATTCGGTTTTCACGAGAGTTTTCCGATTTACTCGGGTGGCTTGGGTATCTTGGCGGGCGACCATTGCAAGGCCGCGAGTGACTTGCGCTTGCCATTCATCGGTGTCGGTTTGTTGTATCGCCAGGGATACTTTCATCAAACCATCGACAGCGATGGCAACCAGATCGCGACCAATAGCGATTCGCATTTTGAAGACTTGCCCGTCGTCCCTGCCAAGCGTGCCGATGGTTCCGAGGCGTACACATCGGTCAATTTGCCGGGGCGCAAACTCGATATCAAGATTTGGCAAGCCAGGATCGGCCATATCTCGCTGTACCTGCTGGACACCGACTTGGAAAGCAACAGCCCTCACGACAGAGACATCACGCACCGTTTGTATGGCGGAGACAAGGTGATGCGTATCGAGCAGGAGATTGTACTGGGCATCGGCGGTGTGGGTGCTTTGCAGGAGCTGGGGTTGAAGCCGACAGTCTGGCATATCAACGAAGGCCATGCCGCTTTTCTGGTGCTGGAACGCATCCGCCGGGAAATCGCCAACAATGGTCTGGACTTTACCGCTGCCCTTGAATCGGTAGCAGTCAACACGATTTTTACTACACACACGCCGGTGCCGGCTGGGCATGATCATTTCAGCGAAAGCATGATGCACGATTATTTCCAGCATTATTTTTCGCAACTCAATCTGACCCGCGAAGAATTTCTGGCGCTGGGTCGCACCAAGGACAGCCCCGATTTCAACATGACGGCACTGGCCATACGCTGTACCCGTTTCAACAATGGCGTATCACGCATCCATGGCGACGTATCTTCGGTGATTTGCGGCGATATGTGGCCGGAAATCGAGCATCACGAAAACCCGATGACCTATGTCACCAATGGCGTGCATGCACCGACTTTCCTGGCGTCTGAATGGATAGAGGTACTCGAGCGCCATCTCGGGCTGGAGTGGAGCGCGCGTATGAATGACGTGGAATTCTGGAAAGGCGTCGATAACATTCCCGACCATTTGTTCTGGAGCGTGCATCAGACGTTGAAAGCACAGATGCTGAGTATGGTGCGTGAACGCATCACAGCGCAGCATTTCCGCAATCATGGTTCAGAGGCGCATCTCGATCGTCTGCTCAAGTACGTCAACCCGGAAAATCCCAATATCCTGACTATCGGTTTTGCGCGGCGTTTTGCAACTTACAAGCGTGCCACGATGTTGTTCGGTGATCTCGATTGGTTGCGCGACATCCTGCACAACGCCGAACGTCCGGCGGTGTTCATCTTCGCCGGCAAGGCACATCCGGCGGACATCCCCGGACAAGACCTGATCCGGCGCATCACCCAGATATCCAAGATGCCGGAGTTCATCGGTAAAATCCTGATGGTGGAAGGCTATGATCTTGGTTTGTCGCGCATGCTGGTTTCGGGTGTGGATGTCTGGTTGAACAATCCCCTGTATCCGCTGGAAGCCAGCGGCACATCCGGGATGAAGGCGGGCATCAATGGCACGATCAACTTGTCCGTACTGGACGGCTGGTGGGGTGAAAGCTATGACGGCAAGAACGGTTGGGCGATCAAACCGGTATCGGAAACCCTGAGTGAAGAAGTCCGCACGCGCGAAGAAACCCACACACTCTACGAGTTGCTGCAAGACCAGGTCGTGCCCTTGTACTATGAACACGGCAAGATGGGCTTCTCGCCCGACTGGGTGAAGATGGCCAAACACTCGATGGCAACCATCATGCCGCGCTTCAATTCGAAGCGCATGGTGGGGGAATACCTGGCCAAGTGTTATTTGCCAGCAAGCCGGCAACATCGTTTGTATTCCCAAAACCATTATCAAAATTCTCATATCATTGCTGACTGGAAAACACGTATCCGCCAAGCATGGTCGGGTGTCGAGCTTCGCCGTCTGGATGCGGTGCAGCAGGAGATCAAATTCGGTGAAAGCCTCCGTTTTGAAGTCGCGGTTAAATTGAACGGCCTTAATACCAGCGACGTGAACGTTGAAATATTGCTTGGTTTATACAGTAAACGCGATAAGCAGCAGAACTTGCAGCACTATCCATTTGTCGCTACCGGAACGATGACCGATACGGGTGAAAACATATTTGCCGCTGATATCAAACCGGAACGTTGCGGCAAGCTTGAATACCATATTCGTGCTTACCCGTACCACGAAATGCTGACCCATCCGTTCGAATTAGGTATGATGCGCTGGCTGTAAATTAGAACTTGCGCGTTTGATCCTTCTTCGAAAAGTGAATCTGCATTGGCCGACCTGAAAGTCCTGTTTGCGACTCCTGAAGTTGCCCCGTTAATCAAGACCGGTGGGCTGGCCGACGTCAGTGGCGCATTGCCCGCCGCGTTGCGCGCAATCGGTGTTGACGTGCGCGTGCTGGTGCCGGGATACAATCAGGTTACCGAGCAATTGGAACATCACCAGGTTGTGGCAACTTTCGATGACCTGCCGGGTTTCCCATCTTCGCGATTGTTGTCCGGGACAATGGCACACGGTGTGCCACTACTGGTGCTGGACTGCCCAAGTTTATACCAACGCGAAGGCGGTCCCTATCAGAATACCCATGGACACGACTGGGCAGACAATGCACTGCGTTTCGGCCTGCTCTCGAAAGTGGCCGCCGTATTGGGTAGCAAAGCTTCACCGTTGACTTGGCATCCTGATTTGGTGCAATGCAACGACTGGCAAACTGGCCTGACTCCCGCTTATTTGCATTTCGCGCCGGATGCCGTGCCCAGCGTCATCGCGATCCACAACATGGCTTTCCAGGGAATCTTTCCGCCAGCGATGGTGCAGAAATTGGATCTGCCCCCAGCTTGCTTCAGCATCGACGGCGTGGAGTATTACGGCAATATGTCGTTCCTCAAGGCGGGTTTATTTTACGCCAACCATATCACCACCGTCAGCCCGAATTACGCTAAAGAAATCCAGCTGAAGGAACTCGGCTTCGGCTTGCAAGGCCTGCTGGCTACGCGCAGTGATCATCTCACCGGCATACTCAATGGTATCGATGCCGATGAGTGGAATCCGGCCACCGACCCGCACCTTGTCCAACAATATAGCAGTGCAAACATGTCTGGCAAGTCAGCCAACAAGACGGCTCTGCAAAGCAAAATGGGCTTGAATATCCAGCCGGATATACCGTTGCTCGGCGTGGTCAGCCGCTTTACTCATCAGAAGGGCTTGGACTTGTTGCTGGAGGTCGCGCCGCTGCTGACCGAATTGCCGGTGCAATTGGCGATGCTCGGCACCGGTGATGCGCACATGCAGAAAACCGCGCGTGACTTGTCGCATCTCCATCCCGGCAAGATCGGTGTGGTGATCGGTTTCAGCGAAGAGCTCTCGCACCAGATCGAAGCCGGCGCGGACATGTTCGTCATGCCATCGCGTTTCGAACCGTGCGGCCTGAACCAGATGTACAGCCAACGCTATGGCACGCCACCCATCGTCCACGCCACCGGTGGTCTGGTGGATTCGGTCGTGGATTGCACTGCCGCCACCCTCAAGGATGGCAGCGCCAGCGGCTTCATGTTTGACGGCATGACAGCCGAAAATCTGTATGCCACGATACAACGCGCCGTCAGCCATTACCGCGACAAGAACAAATGGGAAATTCTGTGCAAAAACTGCATGGCGAAAAATTTCAGTTGGAAAAATAGCGCTGAGGCTTATCTTGCGGTATATCTCAAGGTGCTGGGGCGTTAGAAGAAATGCGACAAATCTAGGCGACAAAACCTTGTAACACACCCAGAAATTCACCGCCATAGCGCGCCAGCTTGGCCTGTCCGATGCCACTGACACGCGCCATTTCATCCAGTGTGGCAGGACGGCGATTTAAAATTTCCAGCAGCGTGCTGTCATGGAAGATAACATAGGGCGGCACTCCCTGTTCACGGGCAAGTGCCAGGCGTTTCGCTTTGAGGGCAGTCCACAATGGATCATCATTTGCTCCGGGAAAAGGCTCTCTTGACTTGTTATTACCATGGGTGGTGCGTCCGGCACGCTGTGCTTTGCGCCCAGCTTTTTGAATTGTCGGATCGGCATCACGGCGCAGCCGTATCGTTTGTTCGCCGCGCAATATCGGGCGCGCGGCTTCGGTGAGTTTCAATCCGCCAAAGGCTTCGATGTCAGATTCCAGCAAGCCGCTCGCGACCAGTTGGCGGTATACGCTGCTCCATTGTGCAGCGTTCAATTCCTTGCCGATGCCGAAGGTGGAAAGCGTGTGATGATTGAACGTTGCGACGCGTTCGGTAGCCTTGCCAATCAGCACATCGCTCAGGCGCCTCGCGCCGAAGCGTTGTCCGGTACGGTATACGCAGGATAGTGCCATTTGTACGGCTTGTGTCGCATCCCATGTATCCACGGGCTCCAGACAGTTATCACATGCGCCGCAATCGCCTGGATGTGCTTCGCCAAAATAGCGCAACACGGTTTGATGGCGGCAAGCGGTGGATTCGCAATAGCCGAGCAGGGCATCGAGCTTTTGCCGCTCCAGGCGCTTGCGTTCTTCGGGTGCTTCGCCGCTATCGATCATCTGGCGCATCGACACGACATCGCCCAGTCCATAGGCCAACCAGGCGTTCGCGGGCAGGCCATCACGTCCGGCACGTCCGGTTTCCTGATAGTAGCTCTCCATGCTTTTCGGTAGATCGAGATGCGCGACGAAACGCACGTTGGGTTTGTCTATGCCCATGCCGAACGCCACGGTCGCGACCATCACCACGCCTTCCTCGCACAGGAAGCGGCTCTGGTTCTTTCTGCGCGTTGCGGCATCCAGTCCGGCGTGATAGGGCAGCGCATCCCAGCCCAGTTCTTTTAACCATACGGCAGTTTCATCAACTTTCTTGCGCGACAAGCAATAAACGATGCCGGCTTCATCTTTATGTTCAACTTCAATAAACTCCTGTAACTGATTGCGTATATTATTTTTTTGTGTAACTCGATATCGAATATTGGCACGATCAAAACTGGAGATGAACTGGCGTGCCTGTTCCAGCGCCAGCCTCTCAATAATCTCTCCGCGCGTCGGCGTATCAGCAGTCGCAGTCAACGCGATACGCGGCACATCGGGGAATCGTTCATGCAGAATTGTCAAGGCGCGGTATTCGGGACGGAAATCGTGGCCCCATTGCGAGACACAATGCGCCTCGTCGATGGCGAACAAAGCCAGGCCGGTCTCCCCTTGAATCTGCTCCAGAAGTGTAAGAAATCCCGGCATCAGCAGGCGTTCCGGCGCGACATAGAGCAGGTCGAGTTCGCCACGCAGCAAGCGGCCTTGAACTTCGCGCGCTGTATCGGCAGCCATGCCGGAATTGAGGAAAGCGGCTTTCACGCCCAATTGGCAAAGTGCATCGACTTGGTCTTGCATCAGTGCGATCAGCGGCGAGACCACGATACCGACGCCCGGACGCAACAAAGCGGGAATTTGATAACACAGTGATTTCCCGCCACCAGTAGGCATCAATACCAGCGCATCACCGCCCGCAACAACGTGTTCGACTATCGCCTGCTGCTCACCGCGAAATGAGGCATAACCGAATACGTCATTAAGTATCTGGCAGGCTGATTGTATTGTCATGGGTGATTGAAATGAAGTAATTGGAGATGAGAAGGTATACAAATCCAAAATGCATCGGCTTTGCCCCAAAACAGTGGTAGCATTTTAACGCGTGACAGGCCCAAGAGGAGCTAAAGATAGTGGATCAAACATTGAAAAACCTGATCGAGGTTAGCGACCTCCATTTTTCATATGGCAAACGCGAAGTACTCAAAGGTATCAATCTCACTATCCCGCAAGGCAAGATTGTCGCGATACTTGGCGTTAGCGGATGCGGCAAGACCACACTGCTGCGCCATTTCGGCGGACAACTGAGACCCGCGCGCGGAAGCGTGAAATTCATGGGCGAAGTGGTGCACGAGCTCAACGATGATGAACTGTACAAGATACGCCTGAAAATGGGCATGATGTTCCAGGTAAGCGGTTTATTCACTGATATGTCAGTCTACGATAATCTCGCCTTCCCGATGCGTGAACACACTGATCTTCCGGAAGAAATGATCCATGATCTGGTATTGATGAAGTTGCACGCCGTGGGGTTGCGCAATGCTAGAAACCTGATGCCGAGCGAACTGTCGGGCGGCATGGAACGTCGCGTGGCACTGGCGCGGACGATCGCTACCGATCCCGCGCTGATCATCTATGATGAGCCGTTTGCGGGCCTCGATCCTATTTCGCTCAACACCATCGCAAACCTGATCCGCCGCCTGAACGATGCGCTGGGAGTGACTTCGGTTGTAGTGACCTACGATTTATCGGAATCGCTCAAGATTGTCGATTATGTGTATTTCATTCACGATGGCGTCGTGGTTGCAGAAGGGGATGTATCGGAAATGATCAGCTCAAAAGATCCGTTTGTACGGCAGTTCGTCCATGCTGAACCGGACGGACCGATCGCTTTTCAATATCCGAGCAAACCCTATGCGGAGGATCTGGACATCAAGACGGCAATGATTTGATTCCCCGTGACTGTCTAGTGGTGATTGTGATAATAAGCAATCAGCCCGTTGGTCGAGGCATCATGATCGGCAGTGGGCACTGCACCGCGCAATTCCGGCAGTATCTTTCCTGCCAGTTGCTTGCCCAGTTCCACCCCCCATTGGTCGAAGGGATTGATGTTCCATACCACGCTTTGCACGAACACTTTGTGTTCATAAAGCGCGATCAACATGCCGAGCGTGTGGGGATCCAGCTGGTCGAACAAAAGAGTGTTGGTCGGCTTGTTGCCCGGGAAAATCTTGTGCGGGAGTAACGCTTCCAGTGCCTTTCTTTGCAATCCTTGTGTGACAAGTTCGGCTCGCGCTTCTTCTGCCGTCTTACCGACCATCAAGGCTTCTGTCTGCGCAAAGCAGTTGGCGAGCAGAATGGCATGATGTTCGCCAATCGGGTTCAGGCTGTGCAACGGGGCGAGGAAATCGGACGGTATCATGCGCGTACCCTGGTGGAGAAGCTGGTAGAAAGCGTGCTGCCCATTGGTGCCCGGCTCGCCCCAGACGACCATGCCGGTATCGTAATCCACCCCGATACCATCGCGATCCACCCGCTTGCCGTTGCTTTCCATCTCCAGTTGTTGCAGATAGGCAGGGAAGCGGCGCAGATACTGATCATAAGGGAACACGGCATTTGCGCCTGCCCCGAAAAAATCGGCATACCAGATGCCTAGCAGGCCCATCAGTACCGGAATGTTCTTGTCCAACGGCGCATTGCGGAAGTGTTCGTCCATCGCATAACCGCCGCCCAGCAATTCCTCAAACCTGTCCATGCCCACATACAGTGCGATGGGCAGGCCGATGGCAGACCATAACGAATAACGTCCGCCGACCCAATCCCAAAACTCGAATACATTTTGCGGGTTGATGCCGAACTTGGAAGTGGCTGTCAGGTTGGTGGAAACGGCAGCGAAATGTTTTGTCACAGCTTGCTCATTACCCAGTTTTTCGACCAGCCAGGCGCGTGCGGAACCGGCGTTGGTCATGGTTTCCTGGGTAGTAAAGGTTTTCGAGCTGACAATGAATAACGTAGTTTCTGCATCCAGGTTTTTCAATGTTTCGACTAGATGTGTGCCATCCACATTCGAAACAAAATGCGCGCGCAGATTCGCTTTCGCATAGTGTTTGAGGGCTTCGCACACCATCAACGGACCGAGGTCGGAACCTCCTATACCAATATTGACGATGTCGGTGATCTGCTTGCCGGTATGCCCGAGATGCTGTCCATTGCGTATCCCATCCGAGAAACGGCGCATCAATCCCAACACCCGCCGTACGTCAGGCATGACATTCTTGCCATCCACGTAAACAGGGTTGTCGGAACGGTTACGCAGTGCGGTATGCAGCGCGGCCCGCTGTTCGGTGACATTGATCTTTTCGCCCGCGAACATGTGTTCGACATGTTTGGAAACTTCGGCTTGCCTGGCAAGTTCCACCAGCAACCTGACGGTTTCAGCATTGATTCGATTCTTGGAGTAATCGAACAGGAGTGTGTCCAATCGCAGCGAAAATTCGTCGAAGCGCTTTGGGTTGTCCTGAAACATCTGGCGCATATGGAGTGGCTGGATGATGGAGTAATGTGCGCTGAGCGCTTGCCATGCGGCAGATCGGGTAAGTTTTGACATGATAATCAACTCAACAGCAAAAATTATGCCTCAGGCACCAGAATAACACCGGCCAGCGGTGGTAACGCAATCTCCGCAGAGTAGGGTAACCCCATCCAGGGTATTGTATCTGCATTTATCAAACCGGCATTGCCCACATTGCTGCCCGCGTAATATTGCGAATCGCTGTTCAGCACTTCGCGATACTTGGCTTTGACAGGCAGGCCGATGCGATAGTGGTTGCGCGGTACAGGTGTCAGGTTCAGTGCAATAATGGCAATGGAGCCGTCACGCGCGCGGCGCTGGTATGACAGTACCGAATGTTCCGCATCGTTGCAATCTACCCATGAAAATCCGTCGGATTGAAAATCCTGGTCATGCAGCGCGGGCAACCTGCGATAGAGCTGGTTCAGATCGTGTGTCAGATTTTGTACACCCCGGTGCAATTCATTGCCCAATTGCCACCATTCCAGCTCCCACTTGGATTGCCATTCGCGCCCCTGCGCAATTTCGTTGCCCATGAAGTTGAGTTTCTTGCCCGGGCTGGTCATCTGGTACGTCAACAACAAGCGCAGGTTGGCGAATTTCTGCCATGCGTCGCCGGGCATCTTGGATAGCAACGATCCTTTGCCATGCACGACTTCATCATGCGAGAACGGCATCACGAAGTTTTCGGTATAGGCATAAAGCTGGCCGAAGGTAAGTTCATTATGGTGATAGCGGCGATGCACCGGATCATGGCGAAAATAGCTGAGCGTATCGTTCATCCAGCCCATGTTCCACTTGATTGAAAAACCCAAACCACCGAGATAGACGGGGCGCGATACGCCGGGCCAGGCAGTGGATTCTTCCGCCATCGTCAGCGCGCCGGGAAACTCCTCATGTACCATGATGTTCATTTCGCGCAGAAAATCCACTGCCTCAAGATTCTCGCGCCCGCCGTATTTGTTGGGTATCCATTCGCCGGCCTTGCGCGAATAATCCAGGTACAACATGGATGCGACCGCATCGACACGCAGGCCGTCAAAGTGGAATTCGGATAACCAGAAGTGCGCACTGGACATCAGGAAAGACTTAACTTCATTACGTCCGTAGTTGAAGATATGTGTGCCCCAATCCTGATGAAAGCCAAGGCGCGGGTCTTGGTGTTCGTACAATGCGGTACCGTCAAAGCGTGCCAGCGCCCAGCTATCCTGCGGGAAATGCGCCGGTACCCAATCCAGAATCACACCGATGTCCGCCCGATGACAGGTGTCGATGAAAAAGCGTAATTCGTCAGGAGAACCAAAACGGCTGGTCGCCGCAAAATAACCCGTGGCCTGATAACCCCATGATTCATCCAGCGGATGCTCGGAAACCGGCATCAATTCGATGTGTGTGTAGCCCATACCTTTGACGTAAGGCACGAGATCAGTTGCCAGCTCGCCATAGGTGTAGAAACGGCCATCCGGATGGCGCTTCCACGAACCGGCATGAACTTCGTAAATATTGATCGCGCCATGCAGCCAATCCCATTGTCCACGCTGCTCCATCCATCCGGCATCCTGCCAGCGGTGCTGGCTGGCAGGAGCGGCAAGGGCCGCGGTGCCGGGACGCAATTCGTAACCTTGTGCATAGGGATCGGTTTTGGTCAGTAGTTGGCCGGTATTGCGGTTCAGGATTTCGTAGCGATACAGCGCACACTGCTTGATCTCGGGAATAAACAACTCCCACACGCCGCTGGAACCATGTGAACGCATCGGGTAAATACGCCCGTCCCAATTATTGAATTCGCCCACCACGCTGACGCGTTCGGCATTCGGAGCCCATACGGCAAAGCGCACTCCCTTTACTCCGTTGATTTCGACGGCATGCGAGCCCAGCATCCGGTAACCTTGATGCAGTTTGCCTTCGCCGAACAGATATAAATCCTGTTGCGAAATGTGTGCAGGGAATTGGTATGGGTCATATACCTCGTGCGTCACACTGCCATAGTGCATGCGCAAGCGATAAGGGCGAATGGGCTCTGTTTTGCCGCGCCATTCAAAAATTCCGGCAGCATGAATGCGTTTGAGTAACTGGCCATCGGTTTGGTTGAGCAGCGCAACCTGGGTTGCATAAGGTTCGTATACCCGAATGACCCATTCTGGGCCCTCCTGATGCAAACCGAGCAAAGCAAACGGATCATAGAGACGTGATTGCAGCAACGATTCGATCAGTATATCCACCTTTAACACCCTATTCTTCTTGTCTAGTAGGGCGATTGTAAACGATAATACACACTCTTTATAAGGTTTATCAGGAGTGGCAAAGTGAACGCTGAGTTAGGTTACCTGCAAAAAAAATATCATGTCGCTATAGGAGATCCTGCTCCACGTTTCGTCAGCCGTATCACAAAAAACACCTACGCGATGGTACTTGCAGGGGGGCGTGGCAGTCGCCTGCATCAATTGACTGATTGGCGCGCCAAGCCGGCGGTGCCTTTTGGCGGCAAATTCCGCATCATTGATTTTGTGCTGTCCAATTGCGTGAATTCGGGTATCCGGCGTATCGGTGTCGCAACGCAATACAAGTCGCACAGCCTGATCCAACACATCCAGCGCGGCTGGTCATTTTTAAACGGCCAGTTCGGCGAATTCGTCGATTTGCTTCCTGCCCAGCAACGTGTCAGTGAAGATCACTGGTATCAGGGTACTGCCGATGCGGTATTCCAGAATCTGGATATCCTGCGCGAATCGAACCCTGATTTTGTACTGATACTGGCCGGCGATCACGTCTATAAAATGGACTACGGCAAATTGCTTGCCTTCCACGTTGAGAAAAAAGCCGACATGACCGTGGCCTGCCTGGAAGTGCCCACCGCCGATGCGTCAGCATTTGGCGTGATGGGAGTAGACGAGCATGCGCGCGTTATCGAATTCGCCGAAAAACCATCCAGTCCGGCTTCAATTCCAGGCAAGCCGGGAAAATCGCTGGCCAGGATGGGCATCTATGTTTTCAACAAAGACTTCCTTTTCGAACAATTGGTGCGCGATGCCGACAATCCCAATTCCAGCCACGATTTCGGCAAGGATTTGATTCCCCATATGGTTAAAAAATATCGCGTATATGCACAAAGCTTTGAACAAAGCTGTGTGGGCATGGGGGATGACCATGTGCCCTATTGGCGTGACGTGGGCACGATTGATTCATATTGGGAAGCCAATATGGAGCTGACCAAGGTGATCCCGGATTTGAATATGTACGATCAGGAATGGCCAATTTGGACTCATCAGGAACAATTGCCCCCGGCTAAATTCGTGTTCGACGAGGATGACCGTCGCGGCATGGCAATTGATTCATTGGTTTCCGGTGGCTGCATCGTCAGCGGCTCGGTAGTGCGACGCTCACTGCTTTTTTCGGATGTGCGCATCAATGGTTATTGCACCATCGAAGATTCGGTGTTGCTGCCCAATGTGGATGTATGCCGCGATGTCACATTAAAACGCGTTATCGTGGACAAGAATTGCAAAATCCCCGATGGGCTTGTGGTCGGAGTCGATCCGGAGGCAGACCGCAAACGTTTCCATGTCAGTCCGAATGGCGTGACGCTGATCACCCCGGATATGCTCGGGCAAAAAGTGCATCGCGTCCGTTGATTTCATTACCCCGTCGGCTAACCGAGGGGATTTCGATTATGACAAAATCTGTTGATCTGGTTTTTCTCTGGCATATGCATCAGCCGGATTACCGTGATTATTCGACTGGTGATTTCGTGTTGCCGTGGACTTATTTGCATGCCATCAAGGATTACACCGACATGGCTTACCATCTTGAGCGACACCCCAAGGTGCGTGCCGTGGTGAACTTTGTGCCGATTCTACTTGAGCAACTTGATGACTACTCTGATCAGTTCGCAACCGGGCAATTGCGCGATCCATTATTGCGCATGCTGGTACATGAAGATTCTTCGGTTTTGTCAGTCGAACAACACAAATTTATTCTGGATGCATGCTTCCGCAGCAACCATACCAAAATGATTGCGCCTTACCCGGCTTACAAGCGCCTCTCTGAGTTGTTCAGCCGACTGCAGGCCGATGGAGAAGCCGCACTGTCCTATTTGTCGGGCCAGTATATGGCCGACTTGCTGACTTGGTACCACCTGGCCTGGTGCGGCGAGAGTGTGCGCCGTGAACATACTCTGGTGGTTCGCTTGATGAGCAAGGCCGAAGGCTTCAGCCTCGAAGAGCGCCAACAATTGCTGGCGCTCATTGGTGATTTGATAAGCGGCATCATTCCGCGCTATCGCAAACTTGCCGAATCGGGGCAGATCGAAATCTCCGCCACACCTTACTATCATCCGCTTGCTCCGTTGTTGATCGATTTCGCTTGTGCCAAACAAGTAATGCCTGATGCACCGTTACCCCAGGCTGTCCGTTACCCGGCAGGGAAAATACGTGTTGCGTCACATATCGACAAGGCCAAGCAAAGCCATGCTGTACGGTTCGGCAAAGAGCCGACAGGCATGTGGCCGGCCGAAGGATCGATCTCGACCAGTGTTCTGGAAGTATTGGCGGAAGAGGGTTGTCATTGGACCGCCAGCGGGGAAGGCGTGCTGGTGAACAGTTTGCGCCAGACACCTTCCGGGGTTCCGGATCGTCCCCAATATCTTTACCGTCCCTACCGTCTGGAAAAAGGTGCGGAGGACTTGACCTGTTTTTTCCGTGACGATCATTTATCCGACCTGATCGGTTTCGAATATTCGCGCTGGCACGGCCAAGACGCGGCACGCAATTTTGTCGAGCAGATAGAGGCGATCGCCCAGTCTGCGCCGGATGGTGAAATTCCCGTCGTCAGTGTTATTCTGGATGGTGAGAACGCATGGGAGTATTATCCTTATAATGGCTTCTACTTCCTTGACGAGCTTTATATCGCGCTGGAAACGCATCCGCACATTCACACCAGCACCTATAGCGATTACCTGAAATCCAGCCAGACACGTCCGGACAGCGCAAAAATCCATAACCTGCCAGATATCGTTGCCGGTAGCTGGGTATATGGTGATTTTTCAACGTGGATTGGCTCCAAGGATAAAAACCGCGCTTGGGATTTGCTGTGTGTAGCCAAGCAAAGTTACGACATGGTCATGTCCAGTGGGCGACTAAGCCCGGCAGAACAAGACGCGGCCGAGAGACAGCTGTGTTCCTGCGAAAGCTCGGACTGGTTCTGGTGGTTTGGTGACTACAATCCCTCGCATGCGGTGACCAGCTTCGACCGCCTGTTCCGGCATAACCTGACTGAACTTTATCATTTGCTGAAACTATCCGCCCCGCACAATTTATCCGAACCCATCAGCCGGGGAAGTGCAGGGGAGGCAGAAGCGGGCGGAGCAATGCGACGCGCCACAGAATAGCATGCTGACGGATCGTGCCAGCGGCATACTGCTGCACCCGACATCGTTGCCAGGACCGTTCGGCACCGGCGATTTTGGCGCAGATGCTTACAAGTTTGTCGATTGGCTGGTCAGTGCCGGCCAAACATACTGGCAAGTTTTGCCGCTTGGTGAAACCGGCCCTGGCAACTCTCCTTACATGAGTAGTTCCGCTTTCGCTGGCGGTATCCATTTTATCGATCTCGTGGAGCTATCCAATCGTGGCTGGCTCGGTTCCGATGATCTAGCGCCACATCCGGATTTCCGTCCCGACCGGGCGAATTTCACACTATCTAGATCCTTTCGCATAGAACGGCTTCGTCGTGCCGCCAGGAGTTTCTTTGCAAGTAACCACGATAATATGCACCGCGCATATACCGAGTTTTGCATCGCGGAACACGAATGGCTGGACGACTATGCTTTGTTTATGACGATTGCCGGAAACGAAAATGGGCGTGAATGGAATCAATGGCCAACGGAACTCGTGCAGAGAGAGCCTCAGGCATTACACCTAATGGAGGAAACTCGTGTTGACGAGATCAGTTTCTGGAAATTCTGCCAATGGTGTTTTGACCGCCAATGGTCCGATTTGAGGTTGTATGCCCAGGAGCGGGGGATTCAAATCATCGGTGACGTCCCCATATTTGTAGCTTACCAAAGTGCCGATGTGTGGTCACATCAGGAGCTCTTCGAACTCGACAACAATGGAAATCCCATAGTCGTAGCGGGCGTACCTCCCGATTACTTCAGCGAGACTGGGCAACTATGGGGCAATCCTCTGTATAGTTGGGACGTTCACGAAAAGACGGGTTATGCCTGGTGGATAGCCCGTTTGCGGCATGCGCTTCAGCAAGCGGATCTGGTGCGTATCGATCATTTTCGCGGTTTCGCCGCTTACTGGGAAATACCGGCAGATGCGCCCAACGCGATCACCGGTAAATGGGTGCCGGGTCCGGGAGAGAAACTGTTCGACGCATTCGAAAAAACCTTTCCTCACTTGCCCATCATCGCTGAAGACTTGGGCCTGATTACCCCGGATGTATTGGCACTGCGTGATAAATTCAAGTTGCCAGGCATGCGTGTATTGCAGTTTGCCTTTGGCGATGGGGAAGAAAACCCTTTTTTGCCGCACCACTATATTGAAAATACTATCGCTTACACAGGCACCCATGACAACGACACCACACTCGGTTGGTGGCACGATACGCCCGAACAGATAAAAACCTTTGCCCAACATTATCTGGGTAGTGATGGATCCGATATCTTGTTGGCAATGATGCGTGCGCTTTCAAATTCAGTGGCGGATGTTGTCATATTTCCGATGCAGGATGTGCTTGGCCTATCAAGCGATCATCGCATGAATTTCCCGGGTCATCCGACAGGTAACTGGGAATGGCGCATTTCATGGAGTCAGATCAATCCCGAACACACGCAGGCACTCGCTAAAATGTCTCTGGATTTTGGGCGCTGCTTAAACAAGAAAATTACAGCCGCTTCGCTGCAGGGCTAGGGATAGAGGTGTTGCTTGACACAGATTTAAGCAAATATAGTATTTTACATAATATACATTATGCGAACTTTAAACCAAAAGCGCAACATGAATCTCGGGGCAAGCTTGGCTTGATACCGTCACGAAACTTTCCGTCTCAAAGAGCAAGCTAGAGACCACAACGTAAGAGAACCTGAAGATACTAATTCACACACGCGGCTATAAAAAATAGTTTTCCGAAATCAGTAACATCGATTCTTCCACGATCACAACGAAGATGAGGAAAACCAGAAGGTTTTTCGTGATTTTTGAATGTCTCCGTTGGAATTATTTCTTCTCCCGGCATGAATATTAATTTTTAGTTAAGTGCACACGTTGCAGATTAAAACTATCACAGTATTGCACGCAACAAACTGAGTTCTCTCCACTCAGTCTCGTGCTATATCTAACATCCAGAAAACGCCGACCGCATGATCGCTCCACAATACTAAGCGAAGTTGCACCCGTATAGATAGAGCTGAATAAAATAATATTAGCCAAGAAATATTTAAGCATCTTGATTAAGAAAGCCCATTAACTATTTATGTTAATGGGCTTTTAGATTGGGGTGGCTGATGGGGCTCGAACCCACGACAACAGGAATCACAATCCTGGACTCTACCAACTGAGCTACAGCCACCATTGACCGACCGCTAGCCATTTGCTGACAGACACTGGCGTGCCCGACAGGAATCGAACCTGCAACCCCCAGCTTAGAAGGCTGGTGCTCTATCCGGTTGAGCTACGGG
>CAIOKY010000160.1 GCA_903858965.1 uncultured Nitrosomonadales bacterium
GGTTGGGGCGGGGGGGGGGTGGTACGTATCTCCGGTCCTGGTGTTCAGGCGCTGGCGAATGGGATTCTAGGTAAACTACCCAAGGTACGGCACGCGACTTACTCCAATTTCTTGGACGATAAAGGTAATATTCTGGATCAGGGTATTGCCTTGTATTTCTCGGCCCCTAATTCCTATACTGGTGAAGAAGTTCTGGAATTACAGGGACACGGTGGTTCCACCGTGTTACAGATGATATTACAGCGTTGTGTAGATCTCGGTGCGCGTTTGGCGCAACCCGGCGAATTTACACGCCGAGCATTTTTGAATAATAAGATGGATTTGGCACAAGCTGAGAGTGTTGCGGATCTGATTGATGCGAGCAGCAGTGAAGCAGCACGCAGCGCATTACGCTCGGTGCGCGGGGAATTTTCTTCAGCAATTCGTGAGTTGGTTGATGCGTTGATTTACTTACGCATGCTGGTTGAGGCGATGTTGGATTTCCCCGAGGAAGAGGTGGATAGTCTAGACTTGCAGCACCGCAATACTTTGCTGAAGGATGTTCGCCAGAAGTTGCAGCATACCTTGGGGTCGGCTAAACAAGGTAGCTTGTTGCGAGAGGGTGCGCATATTGTTATTGCAGGACAACCGAATGTTGGCAAATCTAGCTTGCTGAATAAGTTGAGCGGTGAAGAAGTTGCATTGGTTAGCAATATTCCCGGTACTACTCGTGATGTTATACGACAAGCTATACAATTGCATGGCGTACCTTTGCATATCATCGACACTGCCGGACTGCACGAATCCAATGATGCGGTGGAAATCATGGGAATTGCGCGGACACATGAGACTCTACACCGTGCGGATTTAATCCTGCTGCTGCTAGATGCAAGTCAGGGGTTAACCCTTCAAGATGAGATTATTCTCGCAGAACTACCGGTTGATATTCCACGCCTGCTGGTGTTTAACAAGTGTGATTTGTTGCCTGTCAAAGCCGGGCAGCCGAAAGATAAACACGCGGTTTTTATTTCGGCTAAAACCGGCGCCGGGTTAGAAGAATTACGCGGCATGTTGTTGAAAACAGTAGGCTGGAATTCCCATGAAAGCGGGGCTTTCATGGCTCGAGAGCGCCATATACATGCTTTGCAGTTAGCGCAAAACCATTTGGACAAAGCTCAAGAAGTACTGATCAACACCGAACTGTTTGCCGAAGAATTGCGTCTGGCTCAGCGTGCGTTGAGCCAGATCATCGGGGAATTCACTTCGGATGATCTACTGGGTGAGATTTTTAGCCGCTTCTGCATAGGGAAATAACAGCTATTGTTTCACGTGAAACAATCAGTTTGGGATTGTGGGCTAGCTAGGGTATGATGCGCGTCCTTTTCAAGGCAGCGACAGCATGAAGTTTTCCGATGTATTCGATGTGATTGTGGTAGGTGGAGGCCATGCAGGTACTGAGGCAGCCTTGGCTAGCGCGCGCGCGGGTTGCAAGACTCTGTTGCTTAGTCACAATATCGAAACGCTCGGACAAATGTCTTGCAACCCGTCAATTGGCGGGATAGGCAAGGGACATTTGGTCAAGGAGGTGGATGCCTTGGGCGGCGCGATGGCAGCCGCTACTGATGAAGGAGGCATTCAATTCCGTATCTTAAATTCCAGCAAGGGACCTGCAGTGCGAGCCACTCGCGCTCAAGCAGATCGCTTACTTTACAAACAAGCGATCCGTGCACGCTTGGAAAATCAACCCAATCTTTGGCTGTTTCAGCAGGCGGTAGATGATTTACTGGTTGAGCAGGACAGGGTAAATGGAGTTGTCACTCAACTGGGCTTGCGTTTTAGCGCGAAAACCGTGGTATTAACAACGGGTACATTTTTATCCGGATTGATTCATGTTGGTCAAGTAAATTACCAGGCTGGGCGCGCTGGAGATCCACCCTCCATAAGTTTGGCACATCGTCTGCGTGAACTAAATCTGCCGGTAGGGCGGTTGAAGACGGGTACCCCTCCACGCATTGATGGCCGTACAATCAATTATTCCGTTATGCAAGAACAGCCTGGGGACGATCCTGTACCGGTGTTTTCGTTCATGGGTAATGCGAAGCAACATCCGAAGCAGTTGTCATGCTGGATTACAGAGACAAATCAACACACACATGACATTATTCGTGGAGGGTTGGATCGTTCCCCGCTATTCACCGGAATTATCAAAGGTATAGGGCCACGGTATTGTCCATCTATAGAAGATAAAATCACACGCTTTGCCGATAAGTCCTCACATCAAATTTTTCTGGAGCCGGAAGGGTTGACCACACACGAAGTGTACCCAAACGGTATTTCTACCAGCCTGCCCTTTGATGTGCAATTAGAGTTGGTGCGGTCTATGAAAGGTCTGGAAAATGCCCATATCTTGCGTCCCGGCTATTCGATTGAATATGACTATTTCAATCCGTGTGGTTTGAAAAGTTCTCTGGAGACCAAAGCAATACAAGGGCTATTCTTTGCCGGACAAATCAATGGAACGACCGGTTATGAGGAGGCTGCCGCACAAGGCTTGTTAGCCGGACTCAATGCAGCACGGCAGGCTCGGGAACAAGAAACTTGGTGTCCACGCCGTGACGAAGCCTATTTAGGTGTATTAGTCGATGATTTGATCACGCGTGGTGTGTCCGAGCCATATCGCATGTTCACCAGTCGTGCGGAATATCGTTTGCAATTGCGCGAAGATAACGCAGATTTGAGATTGACGGAGATTGGTCATAAGTTAGGTATAGTGGATGATATCCGCTGGCAGGCGTTTGAACAGAAGCGTGAGGCGATTGTCCGCGAGCAGGAGCGCTTGCGTGACACTTGGGTGAACCCACGTAACTTGCCCGAAGAAGATGCAATCCGCGTGTTGGGTAAGCCTATCGAGCGTGAATACCCACTACTTGAATTATTGCGCCGTCCGGATGTTAGCTATACCAGTTTGCTCAGTTTGCCAGGTGCGGGTGTGGGTGTAGACGATGTAAAAGTTGCCGAGCAGGTCGAAACCCAGGCGAAATATCACGGATACATTGAACGCCAACGCGACGAAATCGGGCGTAATGAACAATATGAGACATTGCGTTTGCCTAATGAATTGGATTATCGAGAAGTGCGCGGATTGTCTATAGAGGTGCAGCAAAAGCTCAATCTGCACAAGCCTGAAACCATAGCCCAAGCGACGCGAATATCCGGCATTACGCCGGCGGCGATTTCCTTGTTGATGGTACATCTGAAACGTGGTTTTCGCAGTACAAAACAGGCGCAAAAACGCGCGTGAATTCTGCCGAAGAACTGCAGCGTGGTTGTGCACAATTGAATATTGCACTGAGTGCGAAAGAGCAATCCAATTTGCTGGCTTATTTGGCGTTGTTATGTAAGTGGAACAAAATTTATAACCTGACAGCAATTCGGGATGAAAAGCAAATGGTAAGCCATCACTTACTCGATAGCTTAGCTGTAGTGCCGTATTTGTGGACGGGAAACTGGCTTGATGTGGGGAGTGGTGCGGGATTGCCGGGAATAGTACTGGCAATTGTGCGGCCTGATTGGTCGGTTACTTTGTTGGATAGTAACAGCAAGAAAACCAGCTTTGTGCAACAAGTTGCTATAGAACTGGATTTGCAAAACGTACACGTTCAATGTGCAAGAGTGGAAGGCTGGAAACCCACCGAAAAATTTGATGGGATCATCTCGCGGGCATTCAGCGAATTAGGAATGTTCTTACGTAGTACCCGACATCTTGTGGCAAAGCACGGACGTTGGGTGGCAATGAAAGGCGCACCAGAACAGGAATTGGTAAAAGTGCCAAGCCAATGCCGGATAGAGCAAGTCATACCGTTACAAGTCCCTGGGCTGAATGCGGCGCGCAGTCTGGTAATTGCATCATGCGAGGAGAGCAACGCAATATGACTAAAATATTAGCTGTAACCAACCAGAAGGGTGGGGTGGGGAAAACCACGACTACTGTGAATCTGGCGGCCAGTCTTGTGGCCGCCAAGCAGCGCGTATTATTGATCGACCTTGATCCCCAAGGTAATGCCACGATGGGCAGCGGAATCGACAAGCGAGATTTGCAGGCTAGTGTTTATGAAGTGCTGTTGGGCAGCAAGACCATAGCCGAGGCACGAATTTATTCCGAAGCCGGAAAATATGACTTGCTACCAGCCAATCGGGACTTGGCTGGTGCAGAGATCGAGTTGGTAGATCTATCACACCGTGAAACAAGGCTGCGTGATGCGCTGCAATTGGTCGCTGGAGAATATGATTTTGTGCTGATCGATTGTCCTCCGGCACTTAATTTGCTGACTCTGAACGGTTTATGCGCGGCCAAGTCGGTAATGATTCCGATGCAATGCGAATACTATGCATTGGAAGGGCTAAGCGATTTGGTAAATACTATCCGTAAAGTACGTGCCAGCTTGAATCCGGTTTTGGAGATAGAAGGTTTGCTGCGGACTATGTTCGATCCGCGCAACGCGCTTGCACAGCAGGTTTCCGATCAATTGGAGGAACATTTCGGAGACAAGGTCTATCGTACAGTGATTCCAAGAAATGTCCGTTTGGCAGAAGCTCCCAGTTATGGTGTGCCGGTGATGTATCACGACAAATTATCAAAGGGAACGCAGGCCTATCTGGCCTTGGCCGGAGAGTTATTGAACAACGCAGTGCAACCAGTTGCAATGGTATAGGGATAAAGATAATGGCAAAGCTACACAAGGGTTTGGGGCGCGGACTGGATGCATTGTTGTCTGGCGGAAAAAGTGAAAAAGATGAGGTGATGCGTGATTTGAATGTCACTTTGCTTAAGCCGGGCAAGTATCAGCCGCGTTCGCATATGGACGAGGCGTCGCTGAACGATTTGGCTGCTTCAATCAAAGCCCAGGGGATCATGCAGCCGATTTTGGTACGCCAGCTTGCCGACAGCAGTTATGAAATCATCGCCGGAGAAAGACGCTGGCGTGCGGCACAATTGGCAGGACTGAGTCATGTGCCGGTATTGGTGCGTAGCGTGCCGGATAATGCGGCACTGGCGATGGCCTTGATTGAAAATATCCAGCGCGAAAATCTGAATCCGCTGGAAGAGGCGGTAGGCATACAACGATTGATTGATGAATTTAAAATGACCCATCAGGTTGCGGCAGATGCAGTGGGGCGCTCGCGCAGTGCGGCCAGCAATTTGTTGCGTCTTTTAAAGTTGCCAAAGGCTGTGCAGAGTTTGCTGATGGAAAACAAGCTGGATATGGGTCACGCGCGTGCATTGTTATCGTTGGAAAGCGCGCAGCAGATAATGCTTGCCAACAAAATCGTCCTGGAACAACTCTCTGTGCGCGACACAGAAAAACTGGTACAGAAAAAAACTCACGAGCCTGAAGAAAAAGGTAAACCAAAGAAAGCAACTAAGCTTAACCGGGACACACAACGCTTACAGGAAGAAATAAGCGCGCATCTTGGAACGCGTGTAGAAATCAAGCCGGGCAATAAAGATGGTGGCAAGTTGGTTATCGAATATACAAATCATGACCAGCTTGATGAGTTCCTGAACAAGCTCAAAAAGGGCAAATAAGTTGAGCAAAGCAGTCGTAGATATTCAGCAACAATGTTTGACACCCTCTGAAATCGCCGCTATCATCCCCGCGCTTTTGGATGTTGAAGAAAAAGAAAGAAAAATAGCGCGTCAAGTGGTCTGGTTACAAATCATGGTTACGCTGACAGCTGCAAGCATCGCCTATAGCACAAAGGGCGCGCCGCAATTTCCATTAGCGGTGCTAAGCGGGGGGGGCGTGTCTGTAATCAACGGAGCAATGGTGGCTTGGAGAATGTCTCGGTCAGCCCTGTATCCAGTCCGTGATAAAGATGATTTCCATGCAGCGCACCAACAACTCCGGCTTTTATATTTTTATGTCGCCGAAAGACTTTTGGTGGTCGTTGTGCTGCTTGGTTTGTGTATGGCAGTGCTAAAATTATCGCCACCTGGGTTGTTGACGGGCTTTGTGATGGGCCAATCCACATTGTTAGTGGCTCGATTGTTATTGAAGAAAATTAAGACAGAGATAGTGACTAAAAATGTCTAGTGAAGTACATACATCAGCAGAATATATCAAGCACCACTTGCAAAACTTGACCTATGGTCATTTGCCAGATGGCACTTGGGGCGTTGCACATACACCAGAAGAAGCCAAGGCCATGGGATTCTGGGCGATCAACCTTGATACATTCTTTGTGTCCCTACTGTTGGGGGCGGTGTTCATGTTCGTGTTCCATCGCGCTGCCAAAAGCATTTCCACGGGAACGCCCAATGGGCTTCAGAATTTTTGCGAGTGGGCCATTGAATTCATAGATACCAGCGTGCGCGGATCTTTCTCAGCCAAAAATGACATGGTCGCCCCTTTAGCGCTGACCATCTTCTTTTGGGTTTTTTCAATGAACTTGATGGATTTATTGCCTATAGACTATGTGCCGTTACTGATGCACGAGCTTGGTGTGCCATTCTTCAAAGTCGTTCCTTCCACTGATCCGAATGCCACGTTCGGTATGGCGATAGGGGTGTTTCTTCTGGTGCTCTATTACAGCATCAAGATGAAGGGTGTGGGCGGATTTGTGGGCGAATTAACCTTGCAGCCATTTGGCAAGTGGGGCATGCCAGTTAATCTGCTGCTCGAAGGCGTCAATCTGATTGCCAAACCGATTTCCCTCGCGTTGCGTTTGTTCGGCAATATGTATGCTGGCGAAATGATCTTTATTCTTATAGCACTAATGGGTGGCACATGGGCGGGATTTTCGTTGGGTAATTCCACCTTGTACGGATCACAAATCCTGCTGTCCCTGGGCTGGGCGATTTTCCATATCTTGATTGTCCCGTTACAGGCGATTATTTTCATGACGCTGACAGTGGTTTATATGGATATGGCACACCAAGAGCATCACTAAAAACAATTTTATTAACTTTAACTTTATTAAAAAAACAGGAGAATTAAAAAA